>CAZSED010000009.1:0-77945 GCA_964605885.1 uncultured Dehalococcoidales bacterium | reverse complement strand
ATGGGATGCCATGGGATTGCCACGGCACTGGCGTGCCGCGCAATGGGATGCCATGAGATTGCCACGGCACTGGCGTGCCTCGCAATGGGATGTTGAAAACAAGAGGGGCTGTCGCCCCTCTTAGACGCCCTAATGACGGGTGTGCGCCAGGCAATTTCGAGCCCCGATATGATCGGGGCGAAGCAATCCTTTGAGCGGGGACTCAGGGCCTGACTTAATGCCATGGGATTGCCACGGCACTGGCGTGCCTCGCAATGGGATGCCATGAGATTGCCACGGCACTGGCGTGCCTCGCAATGGGATGTGTGATGGGGGAGATTGCTTCGTCCCCCGATACTATCGGGCTCCTCGCAATGACGTGAGGTAGATAAGAGGGGCTTTTGGCCCCTCTTATAGTCACGGAAGGAGCTTCGGCCTGCACCTGTGGCAGAACTGGGCCTTTTTGACATCGGTGTCTATCAGGCTGTTAGAGAAGTGCATGACGCACAGGCCGTCGTCGCAGTGGCCGATGCCGAAGGTGTGCCCCAGCTCATGCACGGCCTCCTTGACCGCACGTTCCATCAATATATTGTTGTCCGGCTCCAGGCCGTGCGTCTCGGGGCGCAGCAAATTGAGCGAGATGACAGCCAGCCCGTGCCCGTAGTCGGCCTGGCCGAAGACGAAGTTGAGCCCGCGGGTGAAGAGGTTGGCCTCGGTGACGCCCAGCACGTGGGCCTTATCCCGGGCGAAGGGCCGGAGCTTCTCAATGAAAATATCCGAGAGGTACTGGCCCCTGCCTGAATCGAAGGCCTCCTCCGGGATGGGGATGGAGTTGCCGACGGAAACGGGGCAGCCGAAGACCTGGTTAAGCCGTGACTTGAGCTCCGAAAGTACAGCGGGGTCTACTTCACCGATGGGGAGGAGGTCGATCTCCATGCCTTAGCTATTTCAACCAGTTGAGAATCTCGGCCAGCACGTATTTCTGGTTGTTCCTGGTGAGCTGGGCCACGCGTATGCTCTGGTTCTGGCGGATGGAGTCGGCCAGCGGGTGCGGGCGCAGCGTAATGGTGCCCAGCACCTTCTTGGGACTGGCCAGGGCGTCCTGCACGGCCTTGATGAACTTGGTGGAGAAGAGCTCCATCTTGCCAATCTCGTCGATGATGATGAGGTCGTTCTGCTCGATGGCCCTGTAGATGGCATCCACGCCGGTGCCGTCCAGCACTGATACGTCCACGCCGTACTTGCCAACGCGGAAGGGGCTCTCGATGGTGATGTGGGCGAGCACCTCCTCTTTGCCGTCCAGGGTGACGATACGGAAACCCTCGCGTATGCCCACGCTGCGGATTTCCTGCGTAAAGAACCCGCCGGCATTACACTTGGACTGTGCAATGGCCTGCCGGATGATGCTGGTTTTACCTGTACCGGGCATGCCGGTAAGCAGATAAGCTTGACCCATTACCCTCCGCTACTCAGGCTTTCTTTTTCCTGACAGCAGCTTTCTTCGGCGCCTCCACCTTTTCACCAGCAGCCGGTGCCTTGGCCTCGGCCTTCTTCTTTACGGGTGCGGCGGCCTTCTTAGGCTTCTCCGCCTTTTCCACCGGCTCGGCTTTCTTCTCTACTTTCCTGGCGGGCTCGGGCTTGACCGCTGCGGCCTTCTTGGGAGCAGCAGCCTTTTTGGCCGTCACCGCCTCCTTGGGCTTGAGTATCTCTGACAGGGCCTTGACCGGCTTGGGGACCTCTTTTTCCTTGACCGGGGCAGCGGCCTTGACGACCGGCCTGGCAACCCCGCCCGAAGCGGCCAACTGGGCCTTGCGGCGTTCCTCTAACTTTTTCCTCTTGCGGCGATGCTTGAGCAGCGCCATCCTTTTTCTTTTGTTCATACTAATTCACCCGATATATCCTGAAAAACGAAAATTCGTGCTGTATTATGCCCCAAAAGCCTATGAAATTCAAATCAGGCCGTATCTTCAGCCGTACTTGCGCCGGGCCTTCTCCGAAAGCTGGCCCAGCAGGTCCAGCACCTGCTCGGCGGCGTCCGGCGGGAGAGAGGCCAGCCCGCAGGTGGGGGTGATAAGGCTGGCTGCCGCCACCTCCCTAATGGAGAGCCCGTAGCGGGTGAGCGGCGCAAGCGCCTCGCCGAAGCGGTCGTAAAGGCTGGACAGCGATTCCTTCTTTAATGCCTCCTCGTCGTTGGGGACGATGCCCCAGGCGATTCCGCCTCCGTTCTTTATATACGATAGCACATCCGGCTGGTAGGTATAAAATGAGTCGAGGTAGTTGTAGGCGTCGAAGCTGATGACGTCGGCCGGCAGCTTGAGCAACAGCGACCAGTCGGTGCCGCCGCAGCAGTGCACCCCCTTGATGCCCTCTATGCCGCTGAGCACCTCGGCGATGAGCGAGAAGACCTTGTCGGCCGAGAGCGAGACGAAGGCCGAGCCGAGCGAGGCCAGGTAGGGCTCGTCCAGGAAAATGACCGTCTCCTGCGCCACCGTCCTGAGCAGGCGCTCCTGCCAGGAGACCTTGAGCCTTAAAAAAGCGGCCAGCGCGTCGGCCAGCGTGTCATCGTAGATGATGCCCTTGCCCGAGCCGTCCGTCACGCACAGGCCCCAGCTGATGGGGCCTGTCTCCTGGCCCTTGAGGCGCGGCGAGGCCGGCGGGTGCGCCACCAGGCAGTGCAGTCCGGCGGCGTAGTCCGGGCCGACGGTATAGCCATCCGGGTTGTTCTCGTAGGAATCGGAGAAGATGCGGTCCAGGGCGACGTCGAAGCCGGCGTCCTGCCTGACGGTCAGCTTCTCGCCGTCGACCTGTATGCCGGGGAAGCCCTGGCTGAACTGGGTATACATGTTCTCCAGGTTGGACCTCATGGGCAACTGAGGCCATGCGGGCAGGTCCCTGAGGTATCTCTCCACCCTGTCCAGGGCCGCGGCGGCGTCCTTCCAGGGCACGCTGCCGATCATGGTTGCGGCGCAGTTGAACTCCAGCTTGGCCATAATTCCTATTTAATATACTTGCCGATGATCAGCCCCAGGTCCTGTTTGATCCTGGGGGGAATCTTATCGGGGGCGGTTATTATGGCATTTTCCAGGGCGTTGGAGCAAATGCAGTCCGTCTCGGGCGGCAGGTTGATGATAGCGTGGCGCAGCACCTTCTTGGCCGACTCGAGCGTGCGCATGAGGTTGCCGATGACCATCTCGGCCGAGACGGTCTCGGCCGTCTCGTTCCAGCAGTCGTAGTCGGTGACCACGGCCATCATGGCGTAGTGTATCTCGGCCTCGCGCGCCAGCTTGGCCTCAGGCAAGGCGGTCATGAGTATGACGTCGGCGCCCCAGGAGCGGTAGAGCTCGGACTCGGCGCGGGTGGAGAACTGCGGACCCTCCATGACGATGACGATGCCGCCGTCGTGCACGCGCACGCCCACCTTGCGGGCGGCGTCGTAGAGAGAGTCGCTGAGCGAGGGGCAGAAGGGATCGGCGAAGGCCACGTGGCCCACGATGCCGTTGCCGAAGAAGGTGTCCGGCCGCATGAAGGTGCGGTCGATGATCTGGTCGGGTATGACGATGTCTGTGGGCTTGATCTTCTCCTTGAGGCTGCCCACGGTGGAGATGGCGATGATATACTCCACGCCCAGCGACTTGAGGGCGTAGATGTTGGCGCGGGAGGGCAGCTCGGAGGGGCTGATCCTGTGACCCACGCCGTGGCGCGGCAGGAAGGCGCAGTGCACGCCCTCGATGTTGCCCAGCGTGATGGCGTCGCTGGGGTCGCCGAAGGGCGTCTTGACCTGTATCTCTTCCACGCGGGTCATGCCCTCAAGATGATAGAGGCCGCTGCCTCCGATGATGCCTACCTTTGCCTGCATTACCTGCCCTCCTCGAAGATGGAATGTATATTGCGCTGGAACGGAGCTTTAATTATACCCCTTTCCGTGATGATGGCGTTGAGATAGCGGTGGGGAGTGACGTCGAAGGCCGGGTTGGCCGCCCTGGCGCCGGCAGGCGCAACGGGCGAGCCGTTCAACGCCAGCACCTCGGACGGGTCTCGCTGCTCGATGGGGATGAGGTCGCCGGAGGCTATGGCCGGGTCGATGGTGCTGACCGGTGCAGCCACGTAGAAGGGGATGTTGTTGTCCCTGGCCAGCACGGCCAGCGTGTAGGTGCCTATCTTGTTGGCCGTGTCGCCGTTGGCGGCGATGCGGTCGGCGCCGACCAGCACGCAGTCTATGGAGTGCCGGCTGATGAAGTGGCCGGCCATGTTATCGGTGATGAGCGTGAAGGGTATCTTGAGCTGCTGCAGCTCCCAGGCGGTCAGGCGCGAGCCCTGCAGCAGGGGTCGCGTCTCGTCGGCATAGACCTGCAGCTTCTTACCTTTCTCGGAGGCGTACTTCATGACGCCCAGTGCCGTGCCGTAGCTCACGCCGGTGGCGAGCTGGCCGGTGTTGCAGTGCGTGAGGACGGTGAAGCCGTCCTCGAGCAGCTCAGCGCCGTTGCGGCTGAGTGCGGACATGGCCGCCTCCTCCTGCCGCTCCAGTGCCGTGGCTGCCTCAACCAGGGCGGACTTGATGGCTGCCACGTCGGGCTTATTGGCGGCGGCCTGCTTCATGCGGTCTATGGCGTGGAAGAGGTTGACTGCGGTGGGGCGGGCGTAGGCGAAGTCGGCGCAGATGCCGTTGAACGATTTAAGGAACTCGTCCCTGTTATCTGTCTTGAGAAAGAGGGCGCCCAGTGCGATACCGTAGGCGGTGGCGATGCCGATGGCAGGTGCGCCGCGTATGCTGAGGCGTTTGAGAGCCGCGACGACCTCTGCATGTGAGCGGAGCTCAAGGTAGGCCTCGGCCTGCGGAAGCCTGGTCTGGTCCAGCACTTTCAGCCGGTCACCCAGCCACTCGAGAGGTTGAATCATCTTCGGCAGTTAAACCTTACCCCAAAATTAAAGGGCAGCGCACTTACGCTGCCCTTTATTATAGCGTATACGGAGGTATTTGCTAGGCCGGTTTAGCCTTGCGCCTGTTCCTGCGCACCAGCCAGATGACCACGATGATGATTATCCAGAGGGGCGAGAAGACCAGCAGCCAGATAAGCAGGCCGAGCAGGACCTTGCCGAAGGTTATGAGGCCGTCCACAGCCGACTTGAAGATGCCGCCCACGTCCCAGGTGCTCTCGCCGATGGGCCGGGCCTTGTTCAGCGTGACCTCGATGAGAGACATGTCCGAGGTGCGGTCCAGGTACTGGATGCGGCCCTTGAGCCTCTCGATATTGCCGCGCACGTTAGAGAGCTCGCGCTGCACGGCCAGTATGTCCTCGACCTTCTCAGCCTTCTTGAGCAGCTCCAGGTACTGGGCCTCGGTGGCCTCCTCGTTGCGGAGCTGCGCCTGGAGGTCAGAGTACTGCTCGGTGACATCCTGGGCGTTGCTGTTCTCGGAGACGACCTTGACGGCCAGCGCCCTGAGTTTAGCCATGGCGTTGTTGAACTGGTCGACGGGAACGCGGATGGAGATATAGCCGGAAGGCTGGTCGTCGCCGGCATTGAGGCTGGAGGAGACGACGAAGCCGTTCATCCCGGTGGCGACGTCGGAGATGGCGGACTGCGCCTTGCCGATATCGGCCACCTCCATGGTCATGGAGCCGGTGCGGACTATCTTGCGGTCGGATGGGCTGCCGGAATCCGCCGGGCCGTAGCCGGCCTCGCTGGTGGCCATGTCAGCCGAGCGGCCCATGAATACTGGCGGGGCCGGCACTGCCGGAACAGGCGCCGGTGGAAAGGCGGGGACAGCCTTGCCGCCGGACGACTGGTTGAATGCGGCGCAGGCGCTGCCCAGCACCACCGCGATAACAAGTACGGTGAGAAGGACGGGCTTAAATAAATTTTTCAAAGCAACCTCCCTGGTTACAAGCATATATTGTGCTGGAACATGTTAATAGTAAGAAGCCGGCTATTTAGTGTTCTGGGTGTCGGTAGTACCTTTATTAGTTGTATTGGGTTGCTGCTGCAGTTGAAGCTGCTGCTGTTGTTGCAGCAGGAACTTCTGGTTGGCCAGCTTGGCGCGGTCGAGGGCGTTGCTGAGGCCGGCCCTGGCGTTGTCAGGCGCCTTGTCCAGCGCGTTCTGCAGCACGGTGACGCTCTTGGAGGTGCTGGCGTTTATATTGGCCTTAATTTTGTTCAGCTCCGCCAGGCGCTGCGCGGAAACGACTGGCTGCTGCGGCTGCTTCTGGCCGGTCTTGTTATCCGTGGAGGTGGTCCCGGTTGTCGACTTGCCGGTGGTGGTTGTGGACTGGCCGGACGCGCCGCCCGTTGCCGCCCCTGTGGTTGAGGTCGTCCCGGTCGTGCCAGAAGTCTGGCCTGACGTGGACGTGCCGGTAGCGGTCGTGGTGCCGGTAGTGGTCGTCGGGGCTGTAACTGAGGAAGCAGCAGGCTGTGTGGCCGTAGTGGTTGAGGTTGTTTCCTGAGGCGGAGGCGGTGGCACAGGGACCGTGGTCGTCGTAGCGGCGGCCGGCAGTGTGCTGGCCTGCACCTCGGCGACCGAGGTCTCGTACCTCTGCAGGAAGGTGGCCGCCTGGTCGAGTTGGTAGTTCATGATGGCCGTGGTGGAGTCCACCTTGTCGCTCTTGCCCTGGTTGGCCATGGCGGCTATCTCCTCCGCCCGCTTCTCCACCAGCCTGGCATAAAGCTCGGCTTTCTTTGAGTCTGAGGTGGTGAGGGCGAGCTGGGACTGCTCCACGGCCAGCTTGATGCCGTAGAGCGGCTGGTCGGGCAGCGCAGTGGAGGAGGCGAAGGCCGTGCTGCTGGAAACGATGATAATGACCAGGAAGGAAGCCAGCGCTATGGCCAGGTTGGCGCGCAGGCCGGAGAAGAAGGGCTGGCTGGGCGCAGGCTGCCTGTCCAGGTAGGACTGCACCCCCTGCAGCCTGACCCTGGACCAGTACTTGAACTCGGGGCTGGGCTGCACCGGGTAAGCCTTTCTCTTGACATCGAAAACCGTGCGCAGCATGACGTCCAGCTCTTCGGCGAACTCAGGATAGCTGTTGACACAGCTGTCCAGGCTCTCGCCGGACATAAGCCGCTCGAAGCAATCGTTGAAGGCTTCTTCTATCTTTTTAGCCATCGAATTTTCCGTAAAGCAGCTTCCTCAGTGAGGCAACTGCGTTGAACTGCAATGCTTTGACCGTGCCCTCGCTCTTGCCCAGGGCGGAGGCCACCTCGGCTATGGACAGCTCGGAGATGAACCGCAGCGTGGCCACCTCGCGCTGCGCATCGGGCAGCTGCTGCAGCGCCACCTTGAGCTGGTAGACCTCGAAGTTCTGCTCGCTCATATATACGGGGTCGCCGGAGCTGATGGCATCGGCCTCCTCGAGGCCAGTCTTCTTCTCGCGGGAGGCCTTCCTGACATGGTCAATGACTCTGTTGTGGGCAATCCTGAACAGCCATGCCGTAAAGGGCAGGTCCCTCCATTTGTAGCTCCTTATACCTTCGTAAGCTTTAATAAACACGTCCTGAGTCAAGTCCTCGGCTTCGGCCTGGCTGCGTACCTTGACGTAGATATAACGGTATATCTTGTCAAAATGCATATCATAAATGTGCGTGAATGCATCCTTGTCGCCATTTATTGCCCTCTGTACCAGCTGTTCTTCTATTAACACCAGGCCACCCTCGGGTAGAACCCGGCGTCTATTATATAGAAACGTATAATGTTAGATAAAGTTTATTGATATAATTTAAACGGCTTGGCACGAGTGGGATCGGATATGGCCTCAAATATGACCGGCAAGATTTGTATGGTGACCGGCGCCAGCGACGGCATCGGCAGGGAGATAGCGCTGGGCCTGGCCAGGCTGGGGGCGGCCGTGGTGATGGTCTGCCGCAATCCTGATAAGGGCCGGGCCGCCACGGAGGAGATACGGCGCAAAAGCCCTGATGCCGTGCTGGACCTGATGCTGGCCGACCTCTCATCGCAGGCACAGGTAAGGCGCCTGGCCGAAGGGTTCAAGCAGAAATACCGGGCTTTGAACGTGCTGGTGAATAACGCCGGCATAGTCATGGACAACAGGGCACTGACGGAGGACGGCGTCGAGATGACGTTAGCCGTTAACTACCTGGCGCCCTTCCTGCTGACGGTGTTGCTGGTAGATGTTTTAAAGGCGGGCTCGCCCTCCAGGATAGTCAACATGACGTCGATGGTGCACCGCAGTATACACCTGGACCTGGACAACCTGCAGGGTGAGAAGAGGTACTCCCGGGACCAGGTCTACGGACAGTCCAAGCTGGCCGATATATTCCTGACCTACGAGCTGGCGCGCAGGCTGCAGGGCACAGGCGTGACGGCCAACTGCGTCTGCCCGGGCGCAGTGGCATCCAATATCTGGACGAATTCAAATCCTGTGATAAACGCCTTTTTCAAGCTGATGAAGGGGCCGCAGGAGGGCGCCAGGCTGCCGCTCTACCTGGCTTCTTCCGAAGAGGTCGAAGGGGTTACGGGCGGGTACTTCCAGACCCGGCAGAACCTGTGGTTCGAGAAGGTGAGGACGGGCAACACGGCCTGCCCTTCATCGCGTTCCACCTATGACCTGAAGAAGTCCGCCGAGCTGTGGGAAATGAGCAAGAGGCTGACCGGGTTGAAAGACACAGTGATTTAAAACGGAACCGGATCAGTCCATCTTCTTGGGTATGAAGCCCGACCTCTTAACCCACAAGAAGGTCAGAAGGGTAGCTACAACTGTAGAAATGACCAGCATTGCTGTATACCAGCCAACATCGCTGGGGCCCATGTCGAAGGCCGAATTGCTGAATATAGTGGCCAGTGTGTTGGGCACCAGGACGGCCGTGCCCAGCACCGTCAGGTAAGTCATGAGCAGCGCCATGCGGTTGTTGAGCGCCTGCAACTGATTGTTGTAGATGGACTGCAGCACCTCCAGGCCGGAAGCCAGCACATCGGACATGTGCTCTGCCAGGTTGATCTGGCGGCTGACATCCTCGCTCAGCACACCGATCCTGTCCAGCAAGTAGTGTTCGTTGGTCAGTAAATCAGCATCGCCGTAGCGCATATCGTTCAACACGTCCACCGTCTCCCAGAGTGCGTCCAGGTAGGTGATCAGGGCGTGCTTCATATCGTAGATCTGCGGTCCGAGGAAGGTTCGCGGCGTCTTGGGATCCATCAGGCTCTTGTTGAGGCCGTCCCCGCGCTCCTCTATCTGCCGCAGGTGCTCGAAGTTGCGGTCGTTGTTCTGGTCGATGATGCGTATCAGCAGCGTGGTCAGCCGGTCCTCGGCGGAAAGGGTCATGGGTATCTTCTTGATGATAGTTTCAGAATAGCGGCGCAGGCGCGTGAAGCGCCTGTCGACCAGGATGGGGTGAACGCTCAGGATGAAATTCCGGCGCAGAAGCAGGATGGTGGGGTAGGACTGGACGTCGATCTTATCGTTGATGCGTATCTGTATGGAGGGCACCTTGACGCCCATCTCCGTGTTGAAATCCTCGTAGAGTATCCTAGGGTTATCCATGAAGGTGTTTACCAGGCGCTGGCTGAAGCCCAGCATGTGGGCGGCAGGAGGAGCATCGGCCGCGAAATCGTACGTGCGGTAGTCCACCCAGGCCAGGGGTGAGTTCTCCAGCACCTCCATAAAGCAGGCCGGCGAATCCGAATCGAACATGGTCACCGAGCCGTCCTTGCCCAGCGCCACGCAGAACCAGTGCTTTTCAAAGGGCTGCGTGGAATTTACGTTAGGAACTTCACAGCTGCTGCCGGCGGGCACGTCGGATGCTGACATTAGATTTCCCCTTGAACAAATCGAAAGCTGGCCTGTATAATCGGTGCTCGGCCCGGATGCCGCGCATTATCGCAGATAGATTGCCCGCAGTCAATGACTTTGTTGAGGCGCCGGGGAAAACTCTAATTGATACAGAAGGAGCGCAAAAACTAACCGACAGGACATAGACCGTGACGGTCTGAAGGTGGAGAATTAATATTGAAGCTATCGGGCTTACAGGCGTTCAGGGTGGTCACGCGGTCGCTTATGCCTTTCAGCCCGGTCAGCATGTGGCAGGAAAATAAATGAGCCTGCGCTCTAAAGCCATCGTACTGGCCACAATTGTGACCGTTGTTGTGATGGCCGTTATTTATGCGGTCAGCACTAAGATCATACTGGGCGGATTCACCAATCTGGAAGCACAGACCACAGAGAGGCTGGTTGAGAACAGCGTAAGCATACTCTCGGACCAGTCTGCTTATTTGCGCTCCAAGGCCCTGGACTGGGGGGAGTGGGATGACACCTACAACTTCGTGGTTGGCCGTGACCCTGTTTATATCCAGGCTAATATGACGGATGAGTCATTCGCCAATCTCGATATCAACCTCATTGTAATAACGGACAGCCAGGGTAACGTGATTTTTGCCAAGTCATTTGACCTTCTGTCGGGCATGCAGGGCGGCTGGCCTGCGTTCTTCTCCGGCAAGATCCAGGCCAACAGCCCGCTTTTCAGCAACAACCAGATCGGCCAGGTGACTTCAGGGTTCATTAGCCTGCCGGAGGGCGTGATGCTGGTATCTTCCAGCCCCATAACCGACAGCGCCCGCCAGAAGCCGCCGGCCGGCCATATCTTATTAGGCAACTACCTCAATTCGTACCAGGCGGCTAAAATCGGCCGGCAATTGGGTGAGCAGGTATTTATATACAGGGTGGATTCGGGAGTTTTGCCTGCGGATGTGCAGAATGCCCTGATTAATATGTCGGACGGCCATCAAATATATATTGGGGCAGCCGGTGGTGAGTCCATCTCCGGATATGCTCTATTGACCGATGTGAACGGGGTTCCGGCGGCGGTGTTGAAGGTGCAGCGGCCGACGATCATCATCCAGCAGGGGCGTGTAACACTGCTCTATTACCTGATCGCCGGATGTGCCAGCGCCGCCCTCCTGATGATTCTGGGAGTGTTGGCCCTGGACAGGGTGGTGCTGCGCAAGATTGCAGCACTGAACAGCGGGGTGAAGAAGATCTCAGGTCTGAGCGATCATTCCCTGCGGCTGAGGGTAGAAGGCAGCGACGAGATAGCCAGCCTTGAAGCAGAAATAAATAAGATGCTGGAAAACCTGCATGCTTCCTATGATCAGCTACAGGAGCAGCAAAACATATACCGCATGCTGACGGACAATGTCTCGGACATAGTCTGGACCATGGATATGAACTTCCGTGTCACTTACATAAGCCCGTCAGCAACCAGAGCCCGTGGATATACACTTGAGGAGCTTCAAAGCCTGCCGCTTGAGCAGCAGATGCCCCCTGAATCACTGCAGAATGCCATGGGCGCGTTCCTAAAGGCACTGGAGCAGGAGCAGAAACAGCCGGGAAGCGTGGCAACCCGTGAGGTCGAGATGGAATTAAGCTGCAAGGACGGCAGCACGATTCTTTCGGAAAACGTTGTAGCCTTTTTACGTGACGGCAGCGGCAAACCCGTAGGGATGATAGGCGTGGCGCGTGACATAACGGAGAGAAAACACGCCGAGCAAAGGCAGATGATAGACCAGAAGCTGGAGTCGATTGGTGTACTGGCCGGCGGCATAGCCCACGATTTTAATAATATACTGGCTGCCATACTGGGCAATATATCTCTGGCGAGGATGTCGGTGGAGTCCGGCTCAGAAGCAATGGAGCAGCTGAGCGTGGCGGAGAAGGCCTGTGTTAGGGCCAAGGACCTGACGAACCAGTTGCTGACCTTTGCCAGGGGTGGCGCTCCGGTGAAGGCGGCCAGGTCACTGGTTGAGCTGCTGCATACTGCGGTTAATTTTGCGTTGAGCGGGTCCAACGTCCGCTGCGAGTTCTCCATACAGGAGGACCTCTGGCCGGCGGAGATCGACGAAGGACAGATAAGCCAGGTGATTCATAACCTGGTGGTCAACGCCTGCCAGTCTATGCCTGAAGGCGGCATAGTGTGGACAGGCGCGGAGAATGTAGTGCTGGACGGCAGCAATAAACTGGCGCTCGCAGGAGGAAAATACGTTAGGCTCTCTATCAGGGATGAGGGGCATGGAATATCCAAAGCACACCTCAAGAATATCTTTGACCCGTACTTTACCACCAAGCGGAAAGGGACGGGGCTGGGGCTGGCCACCACCTATTCGATAATAAAGAACCATGCCGGCGAGATAACAGTCGAATCAACCGTGGGGGTAGGCTCCACTTTCTCAGTTTACCTGCCGGCCTCGGAAAAGCCCGTGCATGTCCGCCGTGCTGAGAAAGAGGAGCTGGCCCTGCCGGAGGGTAAAAAGGTAATGCTGGTGGATGACGAGGAGATGATCAGGGATGCCACGGGGCGCATGTTAAAGCGACTGGGCGTCGAGATTGTTTTGCTGGCAGCAGACGGGGCGGAAGCTATACAACTCTTCAGGGAGGCCCTTAGCTCGGATAAGCCGGTGGACGCCGTCATTATGGACCTGACTATACCGGGAGGTATGGGGGGCAAAGACGCCGTGGGCGAGCTGCTGAAGTTAGACCCGCGGGCCAGCGTGATTGTATCCAGCGGCTATGCCAGCGACCCGATCATGTCCAAGTATAAAAAGTACGGGTTCAAGGGCGTGCTGGCCAAGCCTTACAAGATGCAGGAGCTGAGCAAAGTGCTCAAGGATGTGATGACGGAGGCCAAACCGGTCTGATTCACAGGCCCTTGCTGAATATCATCAGCGCCAGGTCTGCCATGCGGCAGCTGTAGCCCCACTCGTTATCGTACCAGGCTATTATCTTGGCCAGGTTCCCACCTATCACCAGGGTCTCCAGCGAATCGAATATGGAGCTGTGCTGGTTGCCTTTGAAATCCGTGCTGACCAGCGGCTCACTGCAGTATTCCAGTATGCCCTTCAGCTTGCCCTCTGCCGCCTGCTTGAAGGCGGCATTGATCTGCTCAACAGTGGCGTCCTTCTCAAGACAGCAGGTAAAATCGCACACGGACACGGTGGGCACCGGAACTCTGATGGCGATGCCGTGCAGCTTGCCCTTCATCTCGGGAATGACCAGCGCTACCGCCCTGGCGGCGCCGGTGGAGGTGGGCACCATGTTCAGGGCGGCCGCCCTGGCCCGGCGCAGGTCCTTGTGGTACATATCAAGCAGCCTCTGGTCGTTGGTGTAGGCATGGGCGGTTGTGAGCAGGCCCTTGGATATGCCGAAATTCTCCTGAAGCACCTTGACCACCGGCGCTATGCCGTTGGTTGTGCAGGAGGCGTTGGAGATGATGTTGTGCTTCTTGGCGTCGTACTTGTCATCATTCACGCCCAGTACGATGGTTATATCTTCGTTGGATGCGGGGGCGGAAATAATAACCTTCTTGGCCCCGCCCTGAAAGTGGGCAGCAGCCTTTGTGCCGTCGGTGAACAGGCCGGTGGACTCGACCACCACTTCCACACCCAGGTCCTTCCAGGGTATTTTGGCCGGATCGCGCTCGGCAATGACCCGGGTCTTCTTGCCGTCGACGATTATGTTATCGGCATCGGCCTCGACCTTGCCCGGGAATATGCCGTAGGTGCTGTCATATTTAAACATATGGGCGTTGGTCTTGGCGTCCGTCAGGTCGTTGAGGGCTGCTACCTCGAGTTTGTCGCCGTAGTGCTGGTACATGGCGCGATAAACCAGGCGGCCTATCCTGCCGAAACCGTTGATGCCTATTCTATATGCCATGCGTCAACCTCCTTTTGCGGGCTTTCTCTTTTTATTATACGTCGCCGTAATGCGGGTGGTTATGCCGCCGCGAACGTTCCAATCGGCTATGACCTCCATCGACCGGGGCTTCATGGCCTTGACCAGGTCTTGAAGTATGCGGTTGGTGGATTCCTCGTAGAAGATGGGCACGTTGCGGTAGCTGGTCAGGTACAGCTTGAGTGATTTGAACTCAATTATATATTTATCTGGAACGTACTTGATGGTCAGGGTGGCGAAGTCCGGCTGCCCGGGGTTGACGGGACATAGGGCGGTGAACTCCGGGGAGACGGCTTGCACCTCGTATTCCTGGTCGGGGTAGGGGTTGGGCATGGTCACCAGCAGTTCGGGCTGGGGGTATTCCATGTATTCCAGCTTGAGCGATTGAATTTTTTGAACGAGCTTTTTGTCCACTTTATTCTCCGCTGTAGTAGACGGTCTTCTCTCCCTCGGCCATCTTCTTGCCCTTGCCGTCGGCCACCATATATTGCAGGTGGGCCAAGGTGTTGAGCACGGCCAGCCGCCTTTCAATGGGCTCGAGCTTGTCGTAGGGCACGGCTTCGTCGCCTGCCGTCCAGGGGATGGCCCTGGCTACGTCGTAGCCGTTCTTGATTTCCACGCCCATGACTTTCTGTATGCCGCGTATCTGGTCGCGGTGCAGGCGGATGATATCGTCTATCTTGGGTCCGAGTCCGCTGAAGACGGAGCCATGGCCCGGGAATACAAAACGCACGTCCATCTCGTTCATTGCGCTCAGCGCTTCAACATAGTCGCCCAGGGGATTGTCCCCCGACTGGAGATGGTAACTGATATTGGGCAGGCTCTCGGCCAGCACATGATCTCCGGTGAACAGGTACTTTTTATTAGGCTCATAAAGGCACAGGTGCCCGGGGGAATGGCCGGGGGTTATGATGACCTGGAACTCGAAGGGGGGCATGGAAATTACATCGCCCGCTTTAACCAGGTTAGCTGACTTAATCGGAGAGACAAAGCTGCGGATGGCGGATGAGGCCTCGGACAGCATTTTAAGCTCCCAGTCGGGCACACCGTTGGCCTTGAGGAAGGCGGTCATCTGGCCGAGCAGTCCGTCCGGGCTGGAATAGCGTGAGTCCATCAGGCCGTATTCCGTTTCGCTCATGAATATCTGGGAATTGGCTATCTCAGCTATCTTGCCCGCCAGGCCCACGTGGTCGGGATGGATATGCGTGACGGCGATATGGGTAATGTCCTTCATGGCGAAGCCGCTGTTCTTCATCTCCTGGGCAAGCGTGTTGAAGCACTCGGGCATGTTCCAGCCGGAATCTATCATCAGGTTTCCCTCGGCGCCTTCGATGATATAGACGTTGACGTCGCCGGCGTTCTTTGCGGCGGACAGGGGAACCCTGATCTGGTTAATGCCCTTGAATAGCTCCATGCGCTTTCCTCCTAAACAAGCAGTGCCTTCCGTCCGGGGTAAATGGCGCGGCCATCGAGCTCGGCTTCTATTTTCAACAGCCGGTTGTACTTGGCCACCCTCTCGCTGCGGCAGGGCGCGCCGGTCTTAATCTGGCCTGACCCAACCGCTACAGCCAGGTCAGCTATCGTGGTATCCTCGGTCTCGCCGGAACGGTGGCTGATCACCGCCGTCCAGCCGGCCTTGCGCGCCATGTCTATGGCAGCCAGGGTCTCCGTAAGTGTGCCAATCTGGTTGAGCTTTATCAACACCGAGTTAGAGGCTTTCAAGTCTATACCCTTCTTTATCCTGTTGACGTTGGTCGTATACAGGTCGTCTCCTACTAGCTGTACTTTTTTACCTAATTTTTGTGTCAGCAGCGTCCAGCCTTCCCAGTCGTCCTCGTCCAGGCCGTCCTCGACGCTGATTATCGGATACCTGGATACCCAGTCCGCGTAAAAATCGACCATCTCTGAGCTGGTGAGCGTCCTCCCCTCCCTGGCCAGCACATACTTTCCGTCCTGGTAGAAGCTGCTGGAAGCGGGATCGAGTGCGATGCAGCAGTCGGTGCCGGGCCTGTAACCGGCGCCCTCGATGGCGGAGAGTATCAGCTCCACGGCCTCCCTGTTGGAGGACAGAGAGGGAGCGAACCCGCCCTCATCGCCCACGTTGGTGTTGTATTTCTTCTGCTTGATGACCTTTTTCAGGGAGTGGTACACCTCGCAGCCCATCTGCATGGCCTGGCTGAAGCTCATGGCGCCTGTGGGCATGATCATGAACTCCTGAAGGTCGGTTGAGTTCTCAGCATGCTTGCCGCCGTTAAGTATATTCATCATGGGTACTGGAAGCGTGCAGGCGCCGGAGCCGCCGATGTACTGGTATAGGGGCTTGCCGGATGAACTGGCAGATGCGCGGGCAGCCGCCAGCGACACGCCTAGTATGGCGTTGGCGCCCAGTCGGGATTTATCGGGTGTGCCGTCCAGCTCGATTAGCTTGTTGTCCAGCTTCTCCTGGTTTGACGCGTCGTAGCCCTTGACGGCCGGTTGAATGACGCTATTTACATTGTCGACAGCCTTCAGCACGCCCAGGCCGTCATACCTGTTCTTATCACCGTCCCTGAGCTCCAGCGCCTCGTATTTGCCTGTGCTGGCACCCGATGGGATGCCGGCCTTGCCGGATGTGCCGTTCTCAAGCAACATTTCCACTTCCACTGTGGGGTTGCCGCGCGAATCGATGATCTCACGCGCGCTGACTGACCTGATCCTGGTGCCGCCGGTCTTGATGTTTGGCAAGGTTCACAACCTCCTTCTGAAGCCGTGTCATTATACCATTCGATTTTTCGCAGGGGCAATACAGGTTTGAATGTGGACAATTCAGCCCTTGCTATGCAAAAATGTGGCCCTGGGTCCGGGCCCGGCGTGAGAAACGCCCGGTGATATTTATAAAGGAGGCTGGATACATGTTAGATACAAAACGTAGGCTGTTTTTCCTTTTAATAATAGTCACTTTGTTCGTAAGCGTATTCAGCACTGTGTATTCCTCCAGCTGCAGCGCACCGCAGCAATTCAAGTGGCGTATGCCCACCAGCTGGACGCAGGACAACCTGATGTACTCGAAGGGAGCGGTGCCGCTCTGCCAGCGCATTAATGCACTCAGCGGCGGGCGACTGGTGATCGAGCCCTATCCGGCGGACAAACTGGTCGGTGCATTCGACCTTTTCGATGCCGTGGGCAGGGGTGATTTCGAGTGCGGGCTGTCCTGGCCGGGCTACTGGATAAGCAAAGACCCTTCGTTCGCCCTTTTCAGCTCCATACCCAATATGATGACAGCGCAGGAATGGATGGTCTGGCTCTACGGGCCTTCCAACGGCATGGAGCTGTGGCGTGAGCTTTACGCCAGGTACAACCTGGTGGTTTTCCCCGGCCCGCTGGCCGGGCCCGAGTTCGGTTTTTTCACCAACAGGCCGGTGAAGACCATTGACGATTTCAAAGGGATGAAGATCAGGGCGACCGGCTTTGCTCCGGAGGTGCTCAAGGAGATGGGGGCGACCGTGGTCTTGCTACCCCAGGGACAGATCAAGGCTGCGCTGAAGAGCGGGGAGATAGACGGCTTTGAGTTCAGCACACCTTCAATAGACTGGGAGCTGGGCTTCGACAGCACCATCACGCCGTTCGTTCTATTACCATCCTGGCACCAGCCGTCCAGCATGGAGGAGGTCTTCGTTAATGGCGATGCCTGGAACAAGCTGCCGGACGACCTGAAGGCCATTTTCGAGGCAGCCTGCAAAGAGGTGGGCATGGTGGACTTCACCGCCGGCAACGAAGGCATCAACGCCGTTTACCTGCAGAAGTTCCAGAGCGACGGCATACAGATATCGGTCCTGGACGATGCCAGCATGCAGAAGATAACCGAGATTACAGACAGGCTGTGCGATAACCTTGCGGAAAAAGATGCATTCTTTGCCAGGGTGTTGAAATCTCAGCGGGATTTCCGCAGCGCCTACCGCACGTGGGAGAAATGGGGCGATTACAAGCTCTATCCATCGAAATGACTTTCTGTGATGGATCCACGAAATGAAAATTAGCGCCCAACATAAGGCTGACTACGGCAACTGGGTGTCCAAATGGCTTGTTTATGTACCGGGCACCCTGACGCTGGCCTTTCTCGCTTTATCCTGGGTGTCTTTTTTTCTGTACATACCGGCGGTTTTCTTTCTGGTTATCTTCGGTTATTTTGCCTATGCCTACTATAAATTTTCTCCGGCTGGCGGTGATATGCAGGCCAGGCTACGTGACTTGGTATTAAAGAACCTGGGCTGGGACGGAGCAGGTAGTGTCCTGGACATCGGATGTGGCAACGGGGCGCTGGCAGTCAAGCTGGCCAAAAAGTTTCCGCAGGCCAGAGTCGTGGGCATTGATTACTGGGGAGCAGAGTGGGGCTACTCCAAGGAGGCCTGCGAAAATAACGTGCGATTGGAGAGCCTGGACGGCCGTTGTGAATTTCTGAAGGCCAGTGCAAGCTCTTTGCCCTTTGAGGATGGCTACTTTGAGGCCGTGGTCAGTAACTTCGTCTTTCATGAGGTCAGAGATGCCAAGGACAAACGGCAGGTAATAAAAGAGGCTATAAGGGTATTGAAACCCGGCGGGAGCTTCGCATTTCAGGACATTTTTCTGTATAAAAGGCTTTACGGAGAGATAGACGATTTGCTGGTTGAGATTAGAAGCTGGGGCGTGGGTGAAGTCGAGTTTATCAATACCAGCGAAGAAGATTTCATCCCTGGCCTATTAAAGCTGCCCTTCATGCTGAGCTCTATTGGCATGATCTTCGGCTGCAAGTGACTTTTTGAAACAAACCTGAAATCACTATATATTTTTTCGGAGACAATCATGAACCGCAGCATTTTACTGGTACTGGCGCACCCGGACGACGAGAGCTTCGGGCCGTCCGGGACGGTCGCCAGGTATAAGAAGCTGGGAGTGTCCGCCGACCTCGTCTGCGCCACGCGCGGCGAGGTCGGCACCCGCCTTGACGTGCCCGAAGGAACGCCGACGGGGGTGGCCCGTGAGGCGGAGCTGAGGGCCGCGGCTGCAATAATCGGCATACGGGACATCTATTTCCTGGACTTCATCGACGGACAGCTGGACAGGATAAAAACATCTCAGATCGCCGCAAAGATCATCAAGATAATGCAGAAGATGCAGCCGGAGGTGGTGATAACCTTCGGACCGGACGGCGTCAGCGGCCACCTTGACCATATTGCCGTGGGGAAAGCTGCAACGGCGGCCTTCAATAAGCTGACGAAGAAGAGCGCCGGCCCCCGCAAGCTTTACTACATAACCATACCGGACAGCGTGCTGCCCGATGCCGAGGAGGTGGGGCTGTCAACCCGGCCTGACGAAGAGGTTACCACGGCCATCGAGACGACAGATTACCTGGACGTGAAAATAAAGGCCATCGCCACGCACAGGACACAGCAGGATGCCCGTGATTTCAGCGAGATGCTCAGCAAAATCCGGGGAACGGGCATATTAATGAAGGAATATTATTACCTGGCCAGCGCACCTGATACGAGGGGAGAGACCGACCTGTTCCAGTAGCCGCTATCATTTGGTTTTTATCCCTGCACGGCCTGATTATATTTGTTCATGGCCGCCGTGATGCCGTCGGCCAATATACATTCCACTGCCTCGGCTGCAGTCAGAACGGCCGGCTGTATCAGTGCGTCCTCCTCCGGCGTGAAATCGCCCAGGACGTAAGCCACGATTTCGTCCTCGTCCCAGACGTGACCGTCCATGGTGGTCGGCCGGGAGATGCCTATGCGGACGCGGTAAAAGTCCTGGGTACTGAGGTTGTCGATGATGGACTGGACGCCGCGGTGGCCGCCGGAACGTCCTCCCAGCCTGAGCCTCAGGCGTCCGGTGGGCAGGTCCAGGTCATCGTGTATCACGATCAGGTCTTCAGGCCTTGCTTTGAATTTCTGCAGCAGGCATGAGGCCGCTTCGCCGCTCAGGTTGACGAAGGTGCGGGGCTTGACCAGCAGCACGTCGTTACCTCCCAGAGGGCCGCGGCCCGTATCCGACAGGCACAGGCGTTTCTTGACCGGGATAGAGTAAATCTCTGCCATGTAGTCGATGCAGCGAAAGCCCGCATTATGGCGGTTGCCCTGGTATTTCTTGCCCGGGTTCCCCAGGCCGACCAGTATTTTCATAATTGATGTACTACTTCAGTTTTAATTCAGCTTCCCTCAGCATTTTCAGGAACTCGTTTTCATTAAGTATCTTCGTTCCCAGTGATTGCGCCCTGGCCAGCTTGGAGCCGGGGTCGGCGCCTACCACCAGGTAATCGGTCTTTTTGCCGACGTCGGAGCCAGCCTTGCCACCCAGCACCCTTATCCTGGCCTCGAGCTCGTTGCGCCCGGCCGTGTCCAGCCTGCCGGTGATGACAAACTCTTTACCGGAGAGTGGCAGGTCCCTGCGCAGCTGGCCTTTTTGCTCCATCTTCACGCCTGCTTTGCGCAGTTTCTCAATTATCCTGCGGTTCTGAGGCTGACGGAAGAAGGCCAGTATGCCCTCGGATACCTTGGGGCCGATTCCCGGTATGGCCGTGAGCTCCCCGGCTTTGGTCGAGGCCAGCGCATCTATGCTGTTGAAGTTCTGAGTGAGCAGGCTGGCGGTCTCCCCGCCGATGCCGGGAATGCCCAGCGCAAAGATAAGCTGGGCCAGCGGACGCTGCTTGCTCGTTTCTATGGAAGCAAGCACTTTGGCCACACTCTTTTCACCCATCCTTTCCAGCCCCAGCAACTGGTCGCTCTTGAGATAATATATGTCGCCGGAGTCCTTGATCAGACCCTGTTCAAATAGGGTCTGGCAAAGCTTCTCGCCGACCCCGTCTACGTCCATGGCGCCCTTGCTGACGAAGTGCTTGATCTGCTCCAGGGCCTGTGCCGGGCAGGCGGCGTTGGTGCAGCGGTGCATGGCCTCGCCCTCCGGGCGAATGACCTCGGCACCGCAAACCGGGCAGCTCTTGGGCATGTGGAATATTCTTTCATGCCCCGTGCGCTTGCTGACGATGGGCTCGACTATCTCGGGTATGACCTCGCCGGCGCGCTGAACCAGCACCCAGTCGCCGATGCGTATGTCCTTGCGATGGATATCATCCTCATTGTGCAGCGTGGCCTGCTTGATGGTTACGCCGCCGATGCTGACAGGCTCGAGTATGGCATAAGGATTCAGGCTTCCCGTCCTGCCCACGTTGATGCCGATATCCAACAACTTAGTGGTGCCCTGCACCGCCGGAAACTTGTAGGCTATGGCCCAGCGCGGATCATGCCCCACTGCTCCCAGTTCCTCTTGCAGCGCAATGGAGTTGACCTTGATGACCACGCCGTCGATGTCGTACGGCAGCTGCTGGCGTTTGTCGGTCCAGCCGTGGTAATAGTCCTTTACCTCCTCGATGTTACGGCAGTGCCTGATATTGGGATTTACCTTAAAGCCGAGCCCTTTTAAATACTGCATGATGTCCCAGTGCGTGGCTGGAACACGGCCTCCCTCAGCCCAGCCCAATTGATAGATGAAGGTATCCATGGGGCGGGAGGCGGTTATCTTGGGGTCAAGCTGCCTGACCGAGCCGGCGGCGGCGTTACGCGGGTTGGCAAAAAGCGGCTGTCCCTGGGCGGCCCGTTCCTCGTTTAGCTTCTTGAGCCCTTCCCTGGGCAGGTAGGCCTCCCCCCTGACTTCAAACCTGGCCGGAGCTTCGGCAGGCACAGAAAGAGGCAGGCTGCGGATGGTCTTAAGGTTCTGTGTGATGTTCTCGCCCTGCACGCCATTGCCGCGGGTGGCTCCAACCGTGAAAACGCGGTTTTGGTAGGTAAGTGCCACAGCCAGCCCGTCGATCTTCAGCTCGCAGACAAAGTCCAGCTTCTGTCCCGGCAGCAGGCCGGTGATACGCCTGTACCAGGCGTCGACATCTGCGTCGTCGAAGGCATTAGCCAGGCTGAGCAGAGGCCGGGGATGATTGACTATACCGAAGGCCGCAACGGGCTCGGCGCCGACCCGCTGGGTGGGAGAGTCCGGTGTTACGAGGTTGGGATGTTCCTGCTCCAGCTTCTGCAGCTCTTGCATGAGGGCATCGTACTCGGAGTCACTGATTTCGGGGCTGTCCAGGACGTAGTAACGGTGCGCGTGATAGTTAAGCTGGCCCCTTAGCTCCTTAATCCTTTTCCTGGCCCTCTCTATATCCGCCATTGTTATCCCGCCGGTACAACCTGCTTCAGAAAATTATATCATTAAGGGCCGGCTTAATTGTATAGGCTTTTGCACGACGCAGCTTTGTAACATTATCATAGGTAATAGGTGATATGACTACCGGGCAGGGAATGAAGCAGCGCGATCCCGCGCGCTGGCATACCATATACTCCATTATCAGCACAGTAGTGGAGGAAATGGCGATAGCAGCGCTGATAATCTGGGTGTTGCCGCTTTTTGGTATTAATCTGCCTCTCTGGGCGCTGGCCGCAGTGCTGGTGGCCTTTGCCATATTTTCCTACATTATGTACCGCATAGGCCATCCCACCATCACATTTCGCAAGGTCAGTGCTCCTGAATCTATTATCGGCAGCGCAGGGGTGGTTGAAACAGCACTTGATCCTGGCGGCATGGTGAAGGTCAGGGGAGAGCTGTGGAAGGCGCGCTCGGCAGGCGGACCGATAGATAAGGGAGAAGATGTCACGATTTCCTCGGTTGAAGGCCTGACCCTGGTGGTAGACAGAAAGAAAGAGGGAATAAGGTAAACTATTCCAGGCCCTGGAAGGGGACGGCGCCTGAGACCGGCTTGAGCCGCGTCTGGCCGGTGTAACCGGCTGTAACAACAGCTTTCTGTATATTTGGTATGTCCATGATGCCGCCGGCTATCCACAGCACGTCTATCTTGGCCCGTGACATCAGCTTGGCAATAATCGGCTCGAAATCCTTTTCGCCGGGCTCATAATATTCAACGGGCCCAAGCTCCTCCCCGTCAGCGGTAGCACGCTGCCTGATTTCAGCCAGTATACCGTCCGTGGCGGGCAGGTTGATGGCCAGTGCGCCCTGATAAGTCTTGGAGGGATTGAAGGTCTCAGTCTTGCCCTGCTTGACCGCACAGGCCAATGAATAAGTTAACATAAAGAGGGCAATCAAGATGAGTGAAATTAATTTGAGTTGTCTCATTTTGTCCTCTGCTGCATTCCAAGGCTAGGATTATACACGATATGCCCGTGCTGTGGAAATCGACTCTTAATATTTGACAACCGGTCATATGCGGCTGAGAATTATAGGCGTGAAATTAATAACCGGTATACTAATTGCCTTAATCGCCGTCAGCCTCCTGCCGGCGGCCACCCAGGCCTAGGGAGAAACAGCAGCCAAGCCCATAGGTCCCTGGGAGACGGTGAAGAAACCCTATACCTCCGGGTGGGGACATTGCACCAAGTGCGGCACCTGCAACGGCGGCGTATGCGAGCCGGCGGCACAGACCGATGCAGATGAGACGTATGGTCAGGATGGGACGCAGGTTTACATAAACCAGAGCGCCGTCAGTACCATTCAGAGCAATTACCTGTCGAGCATAGCCAGGCCAACTTACGTCATCGACTGCAGCGGAATAAGCAGCCCGGCATCAATGACGCTTGACCTGTCGGGTTCGAGCGCTTTTTACGATGTGCAGCAGCCCTCCAGGTACGCCATCAAGTTTACTGTCTCCTCCACCTCCGGAACGCTGGTTAAATAAGCGGCCGGGCCCCATAGGTCGCCCCTAAATGAACGCCTGAATTACGTCTTCTATACGTTTTAACTCAGGGTCTTGCCTGGCCAGTGGTTCACCTTGCAGCGCAGCGAAACTGTCTTCGATGACGGGACGCTGCTTGAGGTAGATGATTCCCAGCGGAATGCGGTCTCCCCATTCCTGTGCTTTGAGAAAGGCCGCTGACTTATCGGAAGGATCATACGCCTTATCCTCTTCCAGTTTATAGACCCTCTTCTGGTACCATTCGTAGGTGTTCACGTGGTTGAAGGACACACAGGGCTGCAGTATGTCCAGCAGTGAAAAGCCGCGATGTGTTACGGCCTGTTTGATCAGGCCGGATAAATGGTCAACGTCTCCGGCAAAGCCGCGCGCTACAAAGCTGGCGTCGCAGGCGACAGCCACGGCAAGTGGATTCACAGGCGGTGGCGCTCCATCGGGTGTGGTCCCGGATACATATCCGGCGTCGCTGGTCGGGGAAGCCTGTCCGCGGGTCAGCGCGTAGACCTGGTTATCGTGGACAAAGTAGGTAATGTCATGGTTGCGGCGCATGGAGTGTATCCAGTGATTACCGCCCTCGCCATAGCCATCGCCGTCGCCGCTCACTGCGATCACTGTGAGCTGACGGTTACCCATTTTGGCTCCTATAGCGACGGGAACGGGCCGGCCGTGGAGCGAATTGAACGTGTTGCATTTCAGGTAGTGGGGCAGCTTGCCTGCCTGCCCTATGCCCGAGACGATGAGCAGCTGCCATGGAGCAATATTGAGGTCAACCAGTGCTTTTTTTAAAGCTGATAGTATACCGAAATTGCCGCAACCCGGGCACCATGCGGGCTGCAATCCGGAGTAGTCGTTCAGGTTCACTGCCATTACAAATCCTCCCGGCCCAGTGCGTCCATGATAAAGGATGAGGTAAACGGCCGGCCGTCGTATTTAAGTATATTGCCACTCACCTTCAATCCCGTTTCGGATACGAACAGCGAAGCAAATTGCCCTGAGACGTTGTTTTCGACCACGAATATTTTCTCTGAGCCCGTGAACATGCCGGTCACGGCACGGTTGGGAAAAGGCCATATCTCGGTAAAATGCAGCAGGTTGATGCTCAAACCCTGCTTGCGCAGCGCCTGCGAAGCCTCATAGAGGGGCCCGAATGTGCTGCCCCATCCTACCAGGGTGACGTTTGCCGACTTCGGGCCATAAATCAGGGGAAAGGCTATATCCTTGCGCAGGCCGGACAGCTTCTTCATACGCTTATCAACCATGCGGACCCTTGTGGCTGCGTCCTCGATCAGATGGCCCTCCTCGTTGTGTTCGTCGGAATCCATGACAACCAGCGCCGGGCTGAACATGGGCAGGGCGCGGGGAGAGATGCCGGACCCGGTAACGCGGTGGCGTTTGTAATCCGATGTCTCACCAAGCTCATCTTCCTTGAGCGGCAGGCCGCGGTCTATGAATATTGCCGAGGTATCGAACTTTTCCACCGTGAAATAAGAAGTGGCCAGGTAGTGGTCCGTCAATACTATGACCGGGAGCTGATACCGCTCGGCCAGATTAAAGGACTTGATGGTTAGCCAGAAGGCGTCCTCTGCCGTGGACGGCGCCAGTACCACACGGGGGAAGTCTCCATGCGATGCATGCAATGCAAACTGCAGGTCGCCCTGCTCGGTGCGGGTAGGCAGGCCTATGGCTGGACCCGGGCGCTGCCCCAGCACGATTACTACGGGCGTTTCCGTCATAGCCGACAGTCCCAGCCCTTCTACCATCAGGCAGAAGCCGCCGCCCGAGGTGACGGTCATTGACCTGACGCCGGCGTATGAGGCGCCCAGCGCGTTATGGATGGCCGCAATCTCGTCCTCCGGCTGGAAGACCACGGTGCCAAAATCTTTCTGACGAGCCGCCATGAACTCTATGATGGAAGTGGATGGCGTCATCGGGTATGCGGACAGGTACTTGCATCCGGCCGCCAGCGCGCCGGCTGCCACAGCTTCGTTGCCGTTCAGAAGCAACCTGGGCGACTTGACGAAGGGGCTGAAATCAACTTGCTTCCTCTCCTTAATATTCTCGATAACGTAGGTATAGCCTGCTTTAGCGGCGGCAACATTGTCATCGGCAATTTTCCCCGACGTGAAATTATCCCTGACTGCCTGCAGCAGTATTTCAACGTCCAGATTAAGCAGTGCCATAGTGGCGCCCATGGCAACGGAGTTGGCTGAAAGCTTGTTGCCCGTTTTTTCCAGGGCCAGCCGCTGCATAGGAATATTCACTACATTGTATTTCTGGCAGAGCTCGGGATCGCGGAACTCGTCTGTTATAGCAATTCCGTTTTTATCCAGTTCCGGGCAGTGGAGCGCCATGCTTTCACGGTTCAGCGCTATCAGTACGTCTATTTGCTCGGAGATGGACATAACCTGTGAGTCTCTGATCCTTATCCTGAAGAAATTATGGCCGCCCCTTATCCTGGACTCATAGTCCTGGTCTGCAAAGACATGACACCCCGCCCGCGTGAAAGTGCGGGAGAGGACGGCACCCACCGTCTGAACTCCCTGCCCAGCTTCACCACCCACCAGAATTTTTAAATCCACGCCTCCTCCTGCCAGTTTAAATAAAGACCTATTTCTTTGCTTTTAAAAACAGCCCGGCCAGCGGCCGGTAGAAGATATGCAAGATTAAAAAGATTAAAAACGGTATCAGCAGATTATCATGCACCAAGAAAGCCACCGGCTGGGAAAGCAAGCCAAAAGTGAGCATTGACACGATGCGTCCCTGTGTGATTCCGTAGCCGGTAATCCCATATGCCAGCAACAGCAGCAGCAGTATGATCTGTACAGCCAGCGCAATATATTTTACCAGCCTGTCACTCATGCCCGTCACCGCTCAAAGAAGGGCTGATTGATATCAGCGTCATTGGAATATCCGGCTCCCTCCCAGTATCCGCGGAAGCTCAAGTCATCAGAAAGTTGAATTTCAGTGACCCACTTTATCCATTTATAACCCCACTTGTCCTCGGCTACCAGCTCAAATGGATAGCCCCGCTCCGGCGGCAGCACCACATCGTTCATTTTATAAGCCAGGATAAGGTTTCTGTCCATTACATACTGCAGTGGCAGGGAAGTCACATAGCCGTCGTAGGCGTGAAATATGACAACTTTGGCCTTGGGATCGGCTCCGCCTGCCTTGTCAATCAGGTCTTTCACCAGGACCCCTTCCCACAGCAGGGTAGCCGACCACCCCTCTACGCAGTTGAGCGTAACAACTTTCTGGTATTTTGTGTTGTCCATGAGGACGTCGTCATAGGTCAGGGAGGTGGGCTGCTTCACCAGGCCGTCGATCTTCAGCCTGTACGTATCAATATCCACATGCTGGGGGCCGTGTATGGAATTCTCACGGAAGTCGGCGATTGACGACAGGTTCTTCCCCTGGTACTCCCGGACTTCGACCGACTGTAGCTGCTTAATACTGGACGGCACTGGCGCGCTCAGGCAGCCGGCCAGCGCCGAAAACAGGACGGCAGCCAGTGCCAGTGCACTAAATACCTTTCCTTTCACTTTATTCCCTTTACTGAATGACGATCTCGCCTTCACCGCGGTTCATATGTTTGATTAAAAACTGGTTGTCGGAGCCGTAAGCCCAGATTATCTTGTTGGCTCCCTTGACCAGGGGCCTGTCATAAGCGTCGCCTGTGTCCAGCTTGCGTTTGAACTCCACGACGCTATAGCCGCCCTCCTGCTTTCCGCCGGATTCCAGTATGTTATACTTGCCGCCCAGCGTGGTATCATCGGGATGCGGGCCGAAGTTACCCGTGCTGAATTCGTCCAGCACTATAGCGCTGTTGCTGCTGCTGAAGTAGCCCTGAATAATATCTGCGTGATTCATGAAACTTTCAGCCCCGAAGCCTACAGCCACCCATCCCGGGGTCTTGGCTTTAATTCCAAGGCAAACATTCTGGTCATTATTCGACCAGTTTATCTCGTAGTCGCCGTAAACCTGCTTGTTCTGATATTCACCCGGGGAAATAACCCCGTCGGCAACCCAGCTATCAACCGAAGGCGAAGGTGTCGCCGAGGCAGCGGGCTGTGAAGGCAGCTGTGTAGTTGCAGGAGCTGACGGAGGGGCCGACATGGTTCCTGCAGGAGCCTGCTGCGGTGCCTGGCAGGCGGCCAGTGCAATAAGCAATGGAATAAGCAGGAAGGCGATAAAACTGGAAAAGAGCCAATTCATACCCGGTACGCGAACTCTGTGCATCTCAACCTCCACAACAAGATTTATCCGGGTTAATTCTACTTCTTCTCCGCAGCCAGATACTTCTCCGGATTGGCGTCAAAGGCTTTCTTGCAGCCAAGGGCGCAGAAGTAGTACGTCTTACCCTTGTACTCGGACTTGGCCGGTGCCTTTTTCTCGTCGACCTGCATCTTGCATACAGGATCTATAGCCATGTTAAACCTCCCCCAGGTGTAAAATGCCTGATACACAATACTATAAAGGGAATCAGGCTTAATAGCTGTGACCACGGTCACAGTTCCATGTGCCATTCCCAGACGCCGTGCTGGTTGCAATATGAGAATGCAAAGAGGTGCTTGAAATCGGAAGCGTCCAGGTCAAAGACATACAACGGCTTGCCCTCGCCAGCCTTGAAATCCTTTCTTCTGAGGTCTATGACCTGCCCGTCCTTTTTAACACCGAAGGCCTGGATCCAGCAGATATGGTGCTCCTGTGTATTGGGATGGGGAGCTTCCTTGCCCACCTCAATCTCCACTCTATCCTTGGCTTTTGAGCCCTGACCCCTCAATAGCCCAATGTAAGGGATATGCTTTTCTCTGCCCTCGCTTGTTCTTCCCTTGATGATGTCGCTGAAGCGCATCACTTTGCCGGGCTTCTCCTTTTTCAGCACACGCTGGGCCACAAGCTTGGAATCGAGGCTACCGATGCCACCACATTCGGGTGTGTAGCATGTGACGTCGGTGAACGAGCATTTGATATTACAACTGGGACACGGATCCGGCGGTTTGGGCAATTCTATTACGAAACTACATTTGTCGCACATCCAATATGTCATGCTTGTATTCTCCTGCACTTACTATTGAAAACCGCTCTCGCGGTGCTTCTGGGCAATTAAATGCGCCAGTTTGTCCAGGGCGGCATAGTCCTGCTCTTTGGGGTTGCCCTTGATATATACCGGCTCGAGCACCTCAAGTTTAAGGTTGGTAAGCATACCTGTTATTTGCTCCACTGCCCTGCTGCCCCAGCCGTAAGAGCCGATGATGGAGGCAAATTTCAGGTTGGGACGTAGTGCATTGGCCAGGAAAGCTGCATTGGCCGCCAGAGGATGCGCCCCGCCTAGTACGGTGCATGTTCCTATAATAACCGTGGCTGCATCCACCAGTCCTATTGCCAGCTTGCCGGGATCGGCGACTGTAAGATCGTATTGCCTTACGCCCACGCCGTTCTCGGCCAGAGCCCTGACCAGATGGTCAACCATTTCCTTTGTGCTGCCGTGCATGGACACGTAGGGCAAGAGTACCAGGTTTTTAGGCTCGTCGTAGGCCCAGTGCCTGTAGGCATCAAGTATGAACTCCGGCTTGTCGTAAACTGGCCCGTGGCTGGGGGCGATGATATCGATGCTATAGTCCTTCAATTTTTCCATGTTCTTGCGAATGTTGGTACGGAAGGGCATCATGATCTCTCCGAAATAGCGCTTGGCAGATTCGTAGACAGTGCACTCGTCCCGTACGTACAGCGCCGATTGGGCCAGGTGGGAGCCGAAGAAATCGCAGGTAAACAGAATCCTGTCTTCCTGCAGGTAGGTAACCATGGTCTCCGGCCAGTGCACCCAGGGAGTGTGTATGAACTCCAGCGTCCTGTCACCAAGCGACAGGGTCTTTTTATCATCCACGGTTATAAAAACCGTTTCGTCCAGGTGCAGAAGGTCAATCAGCATATCCCTGCATTTGGGAGTGCATACAACCATGGCCGTCGGATAAAGTTCAAGCACCATGGGTATGCTGCCTGCATGGTCCTGCTCGGCGTGGTGGCAAATTATATAGTCTATACGCTCTATATTGAGCTGGTCCAGGTTGCTGATGAGCACATGGTCCATGGAAGGGTCGACGGTATCTATCAATGCCGTCTTTTCCCCTCCGATAACAAGGTAAGAGTTATAGCTGGTTCCATCGGGAAGTGGGATCAGAGCGTCAAAAAGCCGCCTGTCCCAATCGATCCCGCCAACCGGGTATACGCCAGGTTTCATCTCCATGTGGTGCATGGCAACCTCCATTAGATCTTATTGAACTGATCCTTGCTGGCCCCGCAAACGGGGCAGGTCCAGTCATCGGGAATATCCTCAAAACGTGTTCCGGGCTTTACACCTCCGTCAGGATCGCCCTTCTCGGGGTCATAAATGTAGCCGCAAACACTGCACTGGTATTTATCCATCTTTGGTTTCTCCTCCTTTTTTTCAGTAACGTAGCTTGGTGCGCTTTTAGGTGTGGTACCTCTTTTAACCTGCTGATAGTATGCATAGGTCAGCGGCTCACCCTCCTTGAGTATACCGGCATCAACTAGCTCACCGGCAAAGATAGTGTGTGTGTGTACATCTGTGCTGCTGATGACCCTGGCCTCCAGGAAGGCAAGCGTATTATCCAGGACTACAGGTGCTCCGGTCAGGCCTTTGCGGTAGTTTACGCCCTCGAACTTATCAACCTCGCGGCCGCTCTTGAACCCGAAGCCCCCGATGAACTTGAGCGGAGTATCCTGCGCCAGGATAGAGACGGTAAATGCCTTGCTGGCTGTGATGTATTCATGTGTCAGATTGCCGCGATTAATGACTGCCGCTATTACCGGCGGCTCAGAGCAGATCTGTATGGCGGTGTTGGCTATCTGGCCGTTGATTTTATCCCCTTTATAGGATGAAACAACGTACAGCCCGTATGTAATGAGATGCAGCGCCTTGGTATCCATCATCCGTTCCTCCTTAGACTTTCTACATCAGGTCCTTTTCTGCCGCCTCAATCGTGTTCTTGATCTGCTGGTTTAATTCTTCGGGCAGCCCTTCAATATCGACTCTCAGGAAGCCCCTGACGATAGTGGCCGTGGCTTCGTCCCTGGTCAGCCCGCGCATCATCAGATATTCAACTTCCTCCTCGGCGATTTTACCTACGGCGGCCTCATGCGAAAGATCGATTCCCTCCAGGTTGCCCATCAGCTCAGGTATGGCGTGTATGCGTCCCTGGCCTTTCATTATCAGGCCGCGGCATTCCAGGTGCCCTTTGACTTCAGGGGCATTGCCCTCTATATAGCCGCGGGCAACTATATTTCCTCCAGTGGTGATGGCCCGGGATATTATCTCCGTCCTGGAGCCCCTGCCGTTAAGAATGACCTGTGAGCCCAGGTCCATATTAGAGCCCGGCGGGGCTACGATAATGCTGTTAAAGCGCGTGATGGTGTTTTCACCCACACAGCGTGCTATGGGATTGGCCTGTAGTGACTTGACCGGTTTCATGATGACGTAGTTGCTGAGATATATGCCGCCGTCCTCAATAATAACCCCGGTGCGCGGCCTGACCGCCACCTCCGGAGACCAGTTGTGTATCATAGTAAAGCTGATCTTGGCGCCTTTCTTTACATAAAATTCCGAAACGCCCAGGTGCATGGCCGGCTCTTCCCGTGGGGAAGTGGTGCAGCCTGTGATGATATGCAGTTCCGAGCCCTCCTCGGCGATAATGATATTGTGTACGCTCTGCGCCAGGTTCTTTTTACCGATATAGAGGCAGGCCTGCACGGGGAAGGTGGACTTGCTGCCCGGCAGCGCCCTTATAAAATACCCGTTGCCCGGGTTGAGTTCCACATGGGCGGTATATTTATCGGCATCCACAGAGACTGCCTTCCAGTAATAGTCGGCCAGCCAGTCGTACTTTTCCAGCGCCTTTGTGGTGGACATGACTTCGATATCGGCCTGTGTGGACAGGCTGTGTACTACGGAATGGTCCATCTGGATTATTGTCCCCGAGCGCTGGCTGACGTCGTCAACGGTGACTCCGGTCTGCAGCATCTGCTGCTTGGCCTCGCCGGGCAGTGCAGATAAGTCCGACTGATAAGGCAGCTCTTCCGCTTCATATGCATACTTGCCAAGCTCAATATCTTCACCGAAGCGTGCCTGCTTCCGTTCCGCCGACCTGGCTTTTTCTGTCTTCTCTTTGTCTGATTTCAGGATATGCATCTGCGGCACTCCTCGTATCCTTTCTTTACTATGGTCTTCAGGATCTCGTGCGGGTCGCCCTCGCAGATGATGGTGCCGCCCAGCAGGACATAGCCGGTGCGACCATCTACGTACTCCAGTATGTGGCCTGTATGAGTAATGATCAGCCCGCTGCGCATCCTCTCCCGGATGGGGTGCTTTTTCTGCAGTAGCTCGTTTATCAGGTGGCCGATGAGTGCTATATTAACCAGGTCGACGCCTGATTCCGGTTCGTCCAGCAGAACAAGGTCAGGTTTCTGCGCCAGCAGCTGCGCCAGCTCAGACCGCTTGATCTCGCCGCCGGAGAAGCCGTAATTTATATCCCGTTCAATCAGTTCGCTGAGGTTGGTGTCCTGGACGATTCTTGCCAGCTCCTCGTCGGTGTCCCTGCCCCTGGCGCAGGCGTTGACCATATCCCTCGTCTTGACTCCCCTGACCACGGGCGGCCTCTGCATGGACATGCCGATACCCAGGCGGGCGCGTTCGTCCATGGGCAAATTGACCAGCTCGTGTCCTTTGAAAACGATGCTGCCTTTGGTCACCTGGTAGCGTGGGGCGCCCATGATGGTCATAAGCAGCGTGGTCTTACCGTTGCCGTTGGGGCCAAAGAGGACGTGTGTTTCTCCGGCCTTGATATTGAGGTTGATATCATGCAATATCGGCCGGCCGTCGACCTCGACGCTCAGCTCCTTGATCTCAAGCATGGTTTCAGGCATAGGTCCTCCGTTAAATGGAATATTTAAATACCGTCAAGCAGGTGGTGTTCAGTGCGCGTGAACCAGCCTACGGGGTCCTCCAGGTATTCCTTGTAGTCTATGAGAGCAAGGTAATGTCCCTGCTCTTCGGCGGAAATGCGCGTGAAAAACTCTTTCTCGACAGGGCCGCCGGATTTACCGGCCTGCTCCCGGTAGTAATCGCGTGATTTAATCTCCAGCTCGATGCCTTTATCGGCATCAGCAATGTCTCCCTTATCAACTTTGAAAGAAGTACCCATCTCCCTGATGGCCTGTCCGAACAGAGTTCCCAGCCGAGGTATGTCCGCCGGCTTTACCGCCTCGACCGGCCAGCCCTGCTTTTCTACAGCGGCCTTGTAAATGGCCTGGAATCTGGCACGATGTATGTCCTCTTGCGCCGCCAGCCAGGTGTAAAGCTCCCGGCCCAACCTGGTGGCGATACGCTGGCTGACAGCTGTGTAGAATGCCTTGCCGTCAATTTCCATCTGGACAGCGTATTTGAGTGCATTAATTAAACGTTCCTGTTCCTCTGTCATCGCACGCCCCTACTTTTTATTTGACTGTTTGCGTTTATCATACCTGGCCTGGCCTTCGGCAAAGAGCCTTTCCTCTTCCTCGGTGCTGATAATCAGAGGAGGAACTTCAATGGCCTTGCCGTTTGCATCCAGTGCAACGAAGATGAAATATGCCGTCAGCACGTCTCTTTTCTCGCCTGTGAGAGTATTCTCTGCCGTGGCGCATATACGCACTTCCATGGTGGAATGGCTGGTGAAGGTCAGCCGGGCATCAACCGTCACCAGGTCGCCTACATGGACAGAATTCTTGAAGGTTATAGAGTCCACTTCTGCCGTGACAACGGGATGCTGGCTGTGCCTGAGAGCGACTATGGCCGCTGCATTATCCATCAACTTCATCAGCTCTCCGCCGTGAACAAATCCTATGGGATTGGTCTGGTCGGGCATCATGGTCTGCGACATTTTTACGGCCGAATGGCTGACCGTTTTACCTTTGATATTTTCTGACTTCTTGAGCGCATCCAGAATGGACTGCATATTCCGGCCGTGCCTTTCCTCCACCTTGGCCGTACGGGACAGGAACTCGGCTATTTCGGAGAAACCCTCCTCCTTTGCGATTGAAGCTGCTTCCGGGTACAGCACCTGAGCCTCTTCAAACTCTCGGGCTGCCGCCCGCTCCAGGTTTTCCAGCGTGTCAGGTGCGCCTCCCAGAAAATAGAATTCCTGAGTGGCGTGCTCTGCTTCATTGTTTGCGGTGGCTTCGAGGATATCAGCTACCTGCCACAGGCCTTGCTTACGGGCGGTCTCTGCATACAGCCTGTAGCGTACGCGCACCTGCACCTCGCGCGAAAACGCCTTGATTAACGCTTCCTCAGTACGGCTGCCTTTCAAATCCATCTCAGTTAAAACATCCTGAATTGTGTTTGTAGTCCGTCAATCGCCTCAGGTGAAGTTTTTCCTCAGCCAGGATCTTCTTGAGGGCCGGGCGCTCTGCAGGGGAGATAAAATTCAACAGCTCAGTATAAAAGAGTATGCTGTCTTTCTCAGCCTGTATCCCTGTTTTCAGAGCGGTGACCGGGTTGGATTTAACGGCCCGGCTCCTGGCCGCTGCAGCACTTGTGAAGACGCTATCCTTCAGCAGGGCTCTTAAATATTTACGATACTCACCTCTGTAGCTTTCGGGCGGGGACGCCTGCTGTGTCTTGCTCAAGAGCCTTTTAAACAGCCTCAGATGCCTCTTCTCCGCCGAGATCAAGTACTGGTAAACCCCTTTCGTAGAAATGTCAGAAGCCTGTTCGGCCAGCTTCATATAAAATGCCAGTCCGTTCCTCTCCATCTGGACTGCTACTCTGTACAACTCCCTGCTCTTGAAAAATACCGTCATCGTCACATTCCCCTTTGCACTTACGATCAATAAGCAATCCGCTCGTCGTCAAACCTGCAGCTCAATTACAACCTGCCTGCCAAGCGTACCATCCTTATTTACACCGACACGGCAATTATATCAATTTTGCATCACGGTCAAGTAATAAAAGTCACATTTCTCAAAAACTTGTTGAAATCCAATGAAAAGGGCCGGCCTGGAATCGGCCGGCCCTGGTCCTTCCAATCAACTGTCAGCGTTATTATTTGGCCACTTTTTCAACGGCTTTGACCTGGGTGTCGATGCCCTTGCCGATGAGCTTGAGCCTGATGGGCTCGTCGTTGCCGTACTTTTTGTAGACCCGGCACACCTCGCAGATGCTGGTGTCCTTGCCGGTGGCTCCGTGGTCATCGAGCTTGCAGTAAGTTCCTTCAATCTCCCAGCAGGGCAGGAACTGGTACTTGGATGCCGGGCACTCTGCCTTTATCATTTCGGGACAATGGCATTTCTCCCAGCAGGGCTGCTTGTCTGTCCAGTAGTTGAACTTTGAGACGTCTACCGCCTCGAATTTTTGAGTTTTATCCATTACTTCAGCCATTGTCGTTACCTCCTTGCTATTTTATGGCCTTGCTTTCTTTTATGCCTTAAGTTTAGGCCTGGGTACAGCCAGCGCCATCCGTCATGACGCTTAATTTAAATTTGCGCACAAGCGCATAGATGGGCCTAAAGTACTACGCAAAAAAGCGTAGAACATACACGGCCAGATTTGGACTGAGCGGGGCTTTTAGTGCAAAATTAAGTCAGTTTTGCCGGTTAAACCTTTATATAATATGTAATCGACAAGAAGACCGAGACGTGTATAAATATCTTGTCCTGCTAATTCCGTTACTGGCTACCTTCGGAGCCTGTTGTTCCGGCAGAGTCAGTGCAGCGGGAGCAGTGCCGGATGTGATGCAGCAGATAGACAAAGAAGCTGCGCCATACGCCTTGAATGTCCCTGAGTGGGAGATACTAAATTTACTTGGAGCTCCAGCCGCCGTGCAAAATATACGGGGAATGTCCGTCTGTCCGGCGGAGCTCTCAGCCCAGATAGATTCGGTATTGCGTGATGAGGGCATCAAAGTTGTCCCCCCGGTATTGATAAAGCTGGCACAACCCCCGCTCCTTCTTGTCATATCTCCCCGGGATAAAATTGCCTATTTCGACCGTTTGCTGGTCTTGCCTGGTTTGAGCATTGACCAGGCTGAGTCGCTGGAACACAAAATTGATGCTTTGAACCTGTCCTCCCTGGTGGTGGAGCTGGGTGGTTTCGGTGCCGCCTACCCGGTTATAGTCAATCCGGACATGCAGATGCATCAGGTGGTCAATGCGGCTGCCGAGGAATGGTCGCATCAATACCTGGCCTTCAGGCCGCTGGGTTTCCTTTACCTGATCGATTCGCTGGGATTAAGGCAGAGTCAGGGTGCTATCGAGATGAATGAGACACTGGCCGGCATGATGGCGGATGAAATAGGTTCAAAGGTGCTCAACCGTTATTATCCCGGTGTGGAAAGGCCGGTAAAGGGTCCTGCGGAAGGCCAGGCTTTCGACTTTGACAAGGAGATGAGGATAACCAGGGCCGAGGTTGACATGCTGCTGGCCGCAGGGAAGGTGAATGATGCGGAACAATACATGAAATCCCGCTGCCAGCTGTTTAATGAGCACGGCTACAAGATCAGGAAGCTAAACCAGGCATATTTCGCTTTCCACGGAATCTACGGTAAGGACCCGGGCTCCGTCAGCCGTGTTTACCAGGACATGCAGATATTGCGAAAGCACTATGACAGCCTGAGAGCCTTTGTCGACGCGGTATCGTCCATGACCGGATATCAAGAACTGCACGAGGCCGCCTCCGTACAGTCCTTTTAGCGAACGCTCGTTATACTGGGTGATGCGGCGGTGCATTTTCTTTTGTTATACTTTATCTCGTGCGTATAAAAAAGGTCGACCTGACCTGGAACGACAGTGAAGTCCTGCCTGACAAGATACGGCCCGATGTAGACTATCTATTCTCCAGGATGAACGAAGCTACCATTAGTATGGTTGATCCCAGGCCCGGCGACCGCATACTGGATGTGGGCTGTGGCCGAGCTACTGATATCGTGGCCATGTCCAAATACGGTGCTGTGGTCATTGGAGTTGAGCCGTCATTCGTAATGCTATCTTATGCACGCGATTCACTTAAGCTAGACGGATACCGGACGGACGTTCTGCAGGCCATAGGAGAAAGCATACCGGTTGCCCGGGGTTCCATCGATAAGGTAGTCTGCAAAGGCGCGCTGGACCATTTCGCTGATCCGGACGGTGCAATAAGGCAGATGTCTTTTGCAATCAGGCCGGGAGGCAGTGCCGTCATCGCCGTTGCCAATTTCGAAAGCCTCGGGTTTAAAATCGGCAAGTTCATCTTCTGGCTGCGTAAGCTTTTGCGCATCCGCAACCCGTACAAGCGGTTACCATGGGAACCGCCTTCGGACCATACGGTGAAGCTGGACAGGAGGTCAATAGTCGATATGTTGCAGAAACATATGGAGGTGCAGAAGGTTATGGGAGTTTCCATGCTGTGCAGCATGCCGGGTTGGGGTGATATGCTGGCCAGGTTTCCCAAAAGTTTTTCGCGCCGTGTGCTTGCATCTCTTAATAGGATTTCCAGGCGCATGCCCGGCCTCAGCGATGTAGTAATCGTCAGGTGCACGTCACGGCAATAGTCACAGGTAAGGTATGTTAGGCCAATAAAAAATCGGGAGGTAAAACAATGGGATTAATGACAGCCATGCAATACAAGGACAGCCTGAAAGACGGCAGAGTGGTTTATTATGAGGGCGAGAAGGTGGATGATGTCACTTCACACCGCGCGTTAAAAATATGCGTCGATACCGCAGCAATTGATTATGAGATGGCGGAAATGCCTCAGTTCCGCGACCTGGCTGTGGTCAAACACCCCAAAACGGGGGAGCCTATCAGCCGTTACTATTACACTCCTACCGGAGCGGAGGACCTGCTTAAGCGGCACGAGCTGATGGTCACGGCCACCAAGCTGGGCAACGGGATAATTCCTTTCTCGCATGATATCGGCGCCGATGCCATGAACGCCGTCAATATTACTGCCAATACAATGGGCAATAAGGAGTATATAGCCAGGGCTGAAAAGTACCGCGCCACACTTCAAAAAGAAGACCTCAGCGTAGCCTGCGCTATGTCCGATGTAAAGGGCGACAGGGTGCTGCGGCCATCCTCTTCCAAGCAGGAGCACCCTGATTATTACGTGCATATCGTTGACCGTAATGATAAAGGTATCGTAGTGCGCGGCGCCAAAGCGCACATTACGGCTGCCGCCTATTGCGCCGAGATATTGGTTGTTCCCTGCAGAAATATGGAAGAGTCCGATAAGGACTATGCAGTGGCCTTTGCCATACCTGCCAATACTAAGGGCGTTATTCAGGTCTGCCATCCAGTTGAAAGCCATCGCAGCAGCCTGGACTTTCCAATCGACTTGCCGGTAAGGAACCACACCGATTCGCTGATTATATTCGATGACGTCTTTGTTCCCTGGGAACGCGTCTTCCTGGCTGGCGAATGGCAGTTCGCCCTGCCGCTAGTATACAACTTCGCCTACCTGCACAGGCACACAGCAGCCAGCTACAGGATACCTTCCGTCGAAGGCATGCTGGGTGCTGCGGTGGCCATGGCCGATTACAACGGCATCTCCAACGTGCCGCACGTCCGGGAGGAGATAACCGACCTGGTGATATACTGCAATACGCTTAAATCACTGGCCAAGGCCTCGTGCATTGATTTTGTCACTCACGGCGGGATACCTATACCCAACCCTATTTTGACCAATATGGCCAAGTACCACTTTGCCACCAACTTCCACAATTGCCTTAAGCTGATTCAGGATGTGGCCGGCGGCCTGCTGGTTACGGCGCCTACCTACAAAGATTTTCAGAACCCGGACATCGGAGAATTTATTAAAAAGTATTTAGGCGGCAGGGCGGGAGCATCGGCTGAGGCCAGGCTGAGAATGTTCCAGCTGCTGCGCAGGATGATGCAGGTGACCAACGAGGTGGTGGCGGTGCATGCCGAAGGCTCGCTGCAGGCACAGCGCCAGATGATCTACTTTGAGTCCTTAAAGGAAATGAACGAATATAAGAAGATGGTCGAAATTTCGTCCGGCATCAGGAAAATCGAACCAGTATAGGAGTAACACGTGGATTTCAGGTTTAGCGAGCAGGAAGAGCTGTTAAGGTCAAAGATAAAAAAGTTTGCCGAGGAGAAACTGGCGCCTCTGGCAGAAGAGGCCGACGAGAGGGACGAGGTCTCATGGGAAATAGTCAAGCTGATGGCCCAGAACGAGATCTTCCGTCTTACGGTGCCGGAGGAATACGGCGGTGTCGGCATGAAGGCCGTTACTAACTGCATAGTCAGGGAAGAATTGAGCAGGGTCTCCATCCACGCCGACGTCTACTATGCTGAGGTAGTGCTGTGCACCTTTCCTATTAATCTATATGGGACGGAAGACCAGAAGCACAGATATCTTCCTCCATTTGCCAGCGGGGAAAAGCTGGGTAGTTTTGCGCTTACAGAGCCCGACGCCGGTTCGGACGTGAGCAGCATGCGGGCCACGGCTACTGCCTCAGGCGATTCATATATTTTGAACGGAAATAAATGTTTTGCCTCGGTGGGGCCTTTCGCCCAGACCTATCTCACATTTGCCCGGACGGACCCGGCGGCGGGAAGCAAAGGCATATCTGCTTTTATAGTCGACCAGGGGACCCCCGGATTTACGGGCAGGCCGATGAAGTTGATGGCCCCGCATCCCATCGGCGAGATGGCTTTCGTCGACTGCAAAGTTCCGGCGGCTAACCTGCTGGGAAAACCCGGCAAAGGACTCGAGGTGGCGCTGGGCTCCCTGGACAATGCCCGCATGGGTGTGGGAGCTGGAACCATCGGCATGGCGCGCCGGGCATTTGAGGAGGCGCTTGCTTACAGTAAAAAGCGGGTGGCGTTCGGCAGGACGATTTCCGAGTTCCAGTCAACCCAGTTCAAACTGGCAGAGATGGCGCTGGAAATAGATGCTGCAGCCTTGCTGGTCTACCGGGCGGCCTGGATGAAGGATGTGCTGGGTGGGCGGGTGACGCGTGAGTCGGCCATGGCCAAGCTGTATGCAACGGAAATGGCCCAGAGGGTGGTTGATCAGGCCCTGCAACTGCACGGAGGCTACGGCGTTGTCAGAGGTATGCCGGTGGAGCGGCTGTACCGGGCGGTCAGACAGCCCAGGCTTTATGAGGGCACCACCGAGATACAGAAGGTGGTTATCGCACGCCAGATACTGAGTAGCTAGCAGTATATTACTAAAGTATCATTGATATATAATTGTATACTGCTATAATTTGGGGCGGAGGTTTAGGCTATGGATACTCAGTTGATCGGCGGTATTCTCGGCATAGTCTGTCTTGGTTTTGCGGCCATCGGGGCGTTTTTGATCGTGCCCGACCGCGAACTCACAGTGCGGGAACGGATAGGGATGCATACCATCTTCTGGGTTTTCGTGGTCTATGCCATGTGGACCATCTTCACGCTGTTTAACGGGAAGACCCTGGAAAAATATTTCTTTATGCTGCTTCCTTTCCTGATGGGCCTGCTGATAAGCCTGCTGGCCGAATACACTTCCAAGCGCCCTCCCATCAGTATTGAAGATGCACGCCTGATGAAAATTACCACTACGGTGTGGTATAAGCTGCCAAACAGTGTTAAGAGGGCGCTGCAGGGTACCATCCTGAACATACAGGAGGTGCCTGAGTGGAGCCAGCTAGACAAGGAAGGCTTCAAACCCTATAAGAAAAAAGTCTGCAACTGGAGCACCATTCTACCCCTCCCCGCAAGGGGGCTGATCCATATATCGAAGAGCGATTGCCAGGGGCTGCCGGACAATGTTATTGCCGGGGCCATCGCGCATGAGTTCGCACTGGCTTATCAGATGACGCATACGCCCTTTGACGCAGAGGCCATCGATAAGGCAGGCGATTCTCTACCTTTGAAGTGGAACTTCAAGAAAGAAACCTCCGAATTCAACACACAGAGGGAGGCCGATAAGGCCTGATCATAAGGCTGGCAACACTTGAAGAGAATTGGTGAATCGGAGCTCTTGAGGCTGGCCGATCTTAACCTGGTTGAGTATTGGTGCGAAAGCGCAAGGTGGATGCCCGGCTCAGAGATTTTACAGACCCGGGACAGCGTGCTGATTGACTGCCCCCTGGATTTTCCCAGTACAAGCATTGCCTTCTGCGTGGCTACCGACCATAGGGAAGACCCCGCCGAGTTCGTGGCACGTGCCAGGGCATTTTACAAGGGACGCAAAAAGGCTTTTTCAATCATGTTAAGGGCGCATGAAGACCGGGCAACAGTGGATTACTGCCGGGAAAACAAGATGTTCGCCCTGAGGGAGGCGCCGGGCATGGTGTTGGACGCGCCTCTGAAGGAGATCAAAACGCCGGCCGGAGCCGCAATGCGTATCGTATCAAACGAGGATGACCTGCGGGCCTTCGGTTTAGTGGTTACGGAAGCCTTTGAGGATCTGGGCCTGCCGCAAAGCGTGGGCAAGCAATATTTTGAACATCCCCAACGCGTTCTCAGCCCGTACCTGCATGCGGCAATTGCCTATTATGAAGGGGAGCCGGCCTCGGCCGCACTGGCTACACTGTCGCATGGCATTGCCGGTATTTACTGGGTGGGCACAACCAAGAAGGCACGGGGGAAAGGGCTGGCAGCATACTGCACCGGCGCGGTGGGTAACGCTGCTTTTGAAATGGGCGCCAGGAAGGTCATTCTTCAGGCCAGCCAGTTTGGTGAGCCTGTTTATCTTAAAATGGGCTATCGCCAGTTCACCACCTACCCCTGGTTTGTCTGCACTACCAAGGGTTGATATCGGTTTGCTTTACTGCATCACCGCGTTTTGACCAGTGACGTGAAGGCAGCAAGCCCGGTCATGGCCGCTCCCGTCAGATAAGTATAATGCAATCCTGAGAGAAAGCCTGCCGCAGCATCACCAGCCAGTGAGGGCTCCTGTAAAACTGCAGGGGCCACAATAACGGACAGCACGTACGAAGCCGTGGTTATGCCCAGCACCATGCCGACGCTCCTCACAGTTGAAAGCACACCTGAAGATACGCCGAGCATCGGCCTGGGAGAGGCTCCCATGGCGGCGCTGTTGTTGGGGGATTGGAAAATGCCTGTGCCCAGCCCGAATAGCGCCAGCCGCCATGCCACGTCCCAGGCGCCGGCAGTAACAACCAGCCTGCTCATAAGAAAAAGTGCGACGGCGCAGATCAATGCGCCGAGGCATGCCAGCGGGCGTGTGCCGATACGGTCGGACAGTAGCCCGCTGAAGGGCGCGACCAGCATAACCGCCAGGGGAAAGGCGGTCATGACAAGGCCGACGTCATTGGGCTCGTAATGCAAAACTCTCTGCAAAAAGAATGGTGTGATGAAGACCATTACGTACTGCGACATGAAATTCAGCATGGCGCTGATATTAGAGAAGGTAAACGTCAGGCTGCGGAACAGTCCCAGGTTCAACATGGGCGCCGGGGACCGGCTTTCTGCCCTGAGGAACCAGGCAGCGGCAGCAGCGGAGATCAGCAACATGATGACGGCTGAAGCATCGAGCCCCTCTTTCTGTAAACGGTTGACAAACAACAGGAAGGACAGGAAGGAAACGAAGGAGGTTACGGCGCCTACCACATCAATTTTACCCGACTGCCCCTTTAATTCGGGAACTACCTTGCGGGCCCAGAAGAATGCGGCCAGGCCGACGGGAACATTGATCAGGAAGACGAAGGGCCAGCCGAAGGCATAGGTGATAAAGCCGCCGAGTGAAGGGCCGATGGCCAGGCCGGCCGATATGCTGATGGCATTTATTCCCAGGCTCCTGCCGCGCTCGCCGGGCGGGAAGGAAGCCGTTATAACGGCAAAAGTCACCGCTGTCATCATAGCGGCGGCTATCCCCTGCAGCGCCCGGAATATGATCAGCCAGTGGATGCCAGGAAGGAAGTAGGAAACCCCGCACAGCGCAGAGGCGGATATAAAGCCCGCCAGGCCGGACAGGTAAAGCAGCCTGTAGCCGAAAATATCGCCCAGGCGGCCGAAGAACAGGAGCAGGCTGCTCAGCACCAGCAGGTAGACTATAGGAACCCACTGTGCGTTTGAAAGAGGGGTACCGAAATATTCAGCGATGCTCGGCAGCGTGGTATTAACGATGCTGGCATCAATGGGCCCCATGATGCTTCCCAGCATGATGGAGGCGAGGATGACATAGCGCCGGCTGTACTGTGCCGCGGGCTTATCTTCCATTTTGCAGGCCATTATACCATCAGGATAAACAGGCAATGTCATTCGCCTGCACGAACTTAATTTGGGCGGTTGTCGCCCGACCCATTACAATTACCATTAGTGTAATGGGACAGAATAACGGCTCGGGCGGGCAAGTAAATGCTGGCAGCTACAAGTGGGTGGCGCTTTCCAATACCACACTGGGCGTATTGCTCGGTTTTCTCAATATATCCAGCCTCATTTTAGCCTTGCCGGTGATCTTCAGAGGCCTTAAGATCAATCCGCTTGAGCCGGGCAGCTTCAACTATTTATTGTGGATGCTGGTGGGCTACATGATAGTCATGGCCGTGCTGGTGGTAACATTCGGCCGGCTGGGTGATATGTTCGGGCGGACACGCATGTACAACCTGGGCTTCCTAATATTTACAGTGGGCGCCATACTCTGCTCAGTCACCTGGGATACCGGACACAACGGCGCCGTAGAGCTGATTCTATTCAGGATCGTCATGGGCGTAGGTGCGGCCTTCCTGTTCGCAAACTCGGCTGCCATCGTTACAGATGCCTTCCCCGTACAACAGCGCGGCTTCGCTCTGGGCTTAAACACCGTGGCAAGCATCGCGGGCACGTTCCTGGGCATTGTGGTAGGCGGCGTACTGGCCGAGATCGGCTGGCGCTGGGTGTTTCTGGTCAACGTTCCTCTGGGCCTGGCGGGAACCATATGGGCTTACCTATCTCTGCACGAGATTGGCAAAAGGCATGCTGAGCCTATAGACTGGTTCGGCAACCTGACATTTGCTGCCGGCCTGACCATGATCTTGACCGGCGTCATATACGGCATCAACCCCAGCAGCCACTCTCTCATGAGCTGGAACACACCCTTTGTCCTTTTCATGCTGATCGGCGGTGCTTTACTCATGGCTGCCTTCGCCTTAATTGAGATGCGCGTGGCCAAGCCCATGTTTAAACTAGAGCTTTTCCGCATCAGGGCGTTTGCTATGGGCAACCTGGCGGGATTTCTTTCCTCCATAGCCAGGGGAGGGTTGACCTTTCTGCTGACCATCTGGCTGCAAGGTATATGGCTGCCCATGCACGGCTATAATTTCGAGGTCACGCCTCTCTGGGCCGGCATCTACATGATTCCCATGAGCCTGGGGTTCCTGCTGGCGGGGCCCATCTCAGGCAATCTTTCCGACAGATTCGGGGCCCGGATATTTGCTACAGTGGGAATGGCGGTAGCCGCTATTACCTTTGCCCTGATGCTGCTTCTGCCGGTGGACTTTGACTATATATCCTTTGCCACGTTGATATTTTTAAATGGCATGGCCATGGGCATGTTTATTTCACCCAATATCGCAGCCATCATGAACAGCGTTCCTGAGGAACATCGAGGCGCAAGTTCGGGCATGCGTGCCACACTGGTCAACGTGGGGCTGCCGCTTTCAATCGGAGTATTTTTCACCCTCATGATCATCGGCCTGAATGCAGTGGTGCCGGGAGAGATGTACTCGGGGCTGGTACAGCATCAGATCCCCTCCCCGGTCGCCCGGCAGCTTGCAGATGCCCCGGCCATAGGTTACTTATTCGCCGCCTTCCTGGGTTACAATCCCCTGGCCACGTTAATTCCTGCCAATGTGCTCGGCTCACTGCCGCCGGACCAGGTGGCGGTCATTACCTCCCGCACGTTCTTCCCCCAGTTGATTACCGACGCTTTCAAGGATGGGCTTGTACAGGTACTTATCTTCTGTACCATCGTCAGCATAGCGGCGGCCGTTGCCTCCTGGCTGCAGGGCAATAAATATTACTATAATGGCTGATATAATCTAAGCGTGCCGTTAGTGAGTAAGGAGATGCCTCAACCCCCGGGCTATGGTGACTTCATTAACATACAGGGATTGAAGATACACGTATGGGAGGCAGGGAAAGGTGAGCCCATTATCCTGATCCACGGATTCATGTCCATGGCCTATGACTGGCGCTTTAATATGGCTGAGCTCAGCCGGCAGTTCGCCGTATATGCGCTGGACCTGCCCGGGTTCGGCTACAGCGACAAGCCGCTGGATTTTGGTTACACCACGGCAGCCTACAGCCGTCTGGTGCTTGACTACATGGATGCCCGCAACATCAAGAGTGCAATCCTGGCCGGAAATTCACTGGGCGGACAGGTGGCGCTGCAGGCTGGCTTGATGCAGCCTGACAGGGTAGGAGGGCTGGTACTGATCGATTTGGGCGGCTACCCAGGGAGCGTAGGCTTTTTGCCTTTTAAGCTCCTGGCGGTGCCACTGCTGGGAGAGATGGCTATGTCGTTGCTAAACGCTGGCATTGTCAAGATGATGCTGAAAACCGGGATATTCTACAATGCTGCTTTGGCTGAAGACGCTACGGTGCGCGGCTACTGCGAAGTCTATAAGACCGTTAATGCCAGGAAAATTCCACCGATGGTAATGATGGGCGTTTCCAGGGATGAAGCACGCATTTCTGCCAGCCTGGGTGAGATTAAATGCAGGTCCCTCATTATCTGGGGCGCTGAGGACAGGGTTATCTCGCCGCACTGTGCCGGGATGTTTGCCCGGGACCTGCCGCGTGCTTCCATGTTGATAGTTGAGAAGGCGGGACATATGCCGCAGGTAGAAAGACCGGAGGCCGTAAACAAAGCGATAGCGGACTTTGCAAACGGTTTAAAATTACAGCGTTGAGCATAAACGGTGATGGGGGATCAATGAATCGATCCCCCATCCGACCTGAAGGGGGCTAAGGGCAGGTAAGCGCAAAGCTTGCCTGGTTGGAATACGTATCATTGGGTGATAGCACGTGGACACGTTCCCAGCCTGAATACGAGGTCCCAAGCGTCCAGGAATCACCGATGACCTGTGCGCTGGAGGCGCCGAAGTAAAGGCTCTGCGTTGGACCGGTCGCACCGTCGCTTCGCTCCCAGCGATAGACTACGGTAACCGGACCGCCGTTCACGGACATAGTGGCTGAGAAAGTCACAGTCCTGGGACAGGGGCCGATGGTTATAGGCGTGACGGTGGCATTTATACTGTTCACCACGAAACTGCAGTTGAGGTTGAAAGTTGCCTGGTTGGAGACCATATCATTCGGGTTGTAAACGTGGACGCGTTCCCAGCCGCTGTATGATTCTCCCAGCTGCCAGGTCTCGCTAACCGTCTGAGACCCTGCCGCAGCGAAGGTTATGGTCTTGTTCAGCCCCAGTGCGCCGTCGCTCCTCTCCCAGCCGTAGGTGGCAGTTCCCGGTCCGTTTGACGTTATAACCGCGGTGAAGGTCAGATACTTCGGGCATGGGCCCGAGTAATTCGGCAGGTCGACGCTGGTGGTAACATTTGTCACGGCAAAGGCCGTTGTGGGAGGAGGACTGGGTGGATATGTTACCGGTGGGGGAGTGGTTGGGGTAGACTGGTAACCCACTACAACTGTGGCTGTGTTGCTACTGGTTCCCAAAGCATTAGCGGCGGTTAACGTATAGGTGGTGGTGGCTGCCGGTGAAATCGAGATCGTCCCGGCCAACGGGACCGAGCCCACGCCGCCGTCTATTGAGACGGAAGTGGCGCCTGTCACGGTCCACAACAGGTTGGCTGTGCCGCCGACATTTATCGAAGTTGGGACGGCGGTGAACGCCACTATAGTCGGCGGTGTATTGGGTTGAGGCGTGGTCTGTATCGGGGTCTGTGTGGAACCGGGCGCCTGTATGTATATACATCCTGAGGCAGCCGTAAGTAGTATCAATGCAGCCAAAATAAATACTCGCAACTCATGAACCTCCTTTTTTGCCTTATGCCTGGATACTCCCGGACAATATCTGCTATATCAAACCTCCTCCGAGCATTGTTATCTGTCAAGCAAATACTAGTAAGTAACACGTCAAGAAATCATAAACTAATCATTAAATATGTTGCATCGGTGTAAAATTTGCGTCATTTCAAACACAGCTTGAATATGAATCCCCGGTCCTCCAGGCTGCTGGAGAGGCCCAGCCCCGGCTGGGCCAGCAGCCCCTTGATTTTTTGGGCGCCCATGGATGAATGGGCCCTGACAAAATAGAGCAATATTGCTGTTACGAGCCGGCCGTACTGGCGGTAAAGCTGCTGCTTGCCTTCGGACGTGACATCGCGCTGAATATCGTATATCCAGGCCTCGCCGCCTGGCTTCAGCACGCGACGTATCTCCTTCATACATGCAGGCGCATCGGCCCAGTGATGCAGGCTGAGAGTGCTTATCACCAGGTCGAAGTAGCCGTCATCGAAGGGAATGCTCTCGGCGCTGCCGAGCACAAACTTTATGCGGCAGTCAAGGCCTGAATGTGCGGCATTATGGTCAGCCATTTCCACCATTGCCTGGGAGATATCGATGGCCATAATGTCCAGTGACGGCGACATTCGGGCGATGGAGATAGGTAAATGGCCTGGCCCGGTTCCTATGTCAAGCACCCTGCCTGAAGGCAGTTTAGCAACAACCTCTGCAGCCACCTGAAGATAAAAATCCTTGAAGAACGGATTCTTATCAGTAATAAATGAATAGACACCGGCGCCCGGCCCGAATATGCCCTCTATCTTGAACGGTGGCATAAGAGTCCCCAGCAATTACTTATTCTTCTTACCCGGTGGTAAGTATATTAGGCAGGCATATCCGGGTCAAATATGGATGCCTCTATAGCCTGCGGCCTTGATTTTCTCTATAAATAAATGCAAAAATTGGTCATATTCTGTCTGGATATATACAGGAGGATGCCATCAAACCCTGCAAAATCCTCATTGCCAACCGCGGCGAGATTGCAATCCGCGTTGCGCGTGCTGCAGCCGACCTGAATATTCCGGTTGTTATGGTTTACTCCGAAGACGACGCAGATTGCCTGCACGTCCGTATGAGCGGAGAGATCCGTGCGTTGAAGGGGAAAGGGGCCGCCGCCTACCTTGACGCCGGACAGATGGTCAGGGCTGCCGACGAAACCGGCTGCACGATGGTGCATCCCGGTTACGGATTTTTAAGCGAGAGCGTTGCCTTTGCCCGTCAATGCACCGGAAAAGGTTTGGCATTCATTGGGCCCGGGCCGGATATACTGGAGCTTTTCGGCGATAAAAGCCGGGCACGGACGCTGGCGAAGAAGTGCAGGGTGCCTGTACTGCCGGGCACAGACGGCCCTGTCAGCCTTGAGCAGGCAGAGGCCTATTTCAAGTCGCTCGGCCCCGGAGAAGCCGCCATGGTTAAGGCGGTGATGGGTGGTGGGGGACGCGGCATGCGCGCCGTCTTCAAGTACGAGGACCTGGAAGAATCCTATAAACGCTGCAGGTCGGAGGCACGGGCGGCGTTCGGTAGCGATCTGGTGTACGTTGAAAGGCTGATTCCCGACGTCCGGCATATCGAGATTCAGATCATCGGTGACGGTAAACAGGTGGTTGCACTGGGTGAGCGCGATTGCACGCTGCAGCGCCGCAACCAAAAGCTGATCGAGATAGCACCCTGCCCAACAATTTCCGATAGGCTCAGGCATAAAATAATCGAGGCTTCCCTGCGCATGGCGCGGGAAGTCAGCTTCCTTAGCCTGGGCACATTTGAGTTCCTGGTGGAAGGAACCACTGCAGCGGATGCCGCTTATTATTTCATGGAAACCAACCCAAGATTGCAGGTTGAGCATACCGTGACGGAAGAGGTGACTGGTGTTGACCTGGTGCAGGCGCAGATCGATATAGCCAGAGGCCGCACGTTGGACGAGCTTGGTTTTACTGATAAAATAGCGGCCCCCCGTTTTTATGCACTGCAGACACGTATCAACATGGAGACGGTGGATGAAAAGGGAAACGTAAAGCCGGAAGCCGGTACAATCAGCGTGTATGAGACGCCGGGCGGGCCGGGGGTACGCGTCGATGGCTGCGGCTACAGCGGCTATAAGATAAATCCGGCTTTTGATTCGATGCTGGCCAAACTGGTCGTATCGACAAAAGGCACTATATTCGGAGAAGTGGTGGAAAAGGCAATCCGTGCGCTTGACGAATTCCGCATTGAGGGCATAGGCACCAATATTCCCTTCCTGCTGGCACTGCTGAAGCGTTCTGAGATTGCTGACAGCCAATACAACACGCGCTTCATTGAAGACAATGCCTCTGCACTGGCCAGGGAAGCCGCTCATATGGGAGGAAGAGTTCATAAGACTGAGAAGCGCATGGAAGAAACATCCGGTCAGGTACGGGGACCGGCTGGAACCGAGCCCGTCATCGCAGCGTTGCAGGGATGCGTCGTGGACATAGAGGTGATAGAGGGCGATGCCGTCGTTGTGGGACAGAAGCTGCTGGTGCTCGAGTCCATGAAGATGGAGCATGTCGTCACCGCCGACCGCAGCGGCTACGTGCGTTCCATCTGCGTGGACTTAAACGAGGTGGTTGACAGGGGCTCTCCTTTACTATTTATTGAAGAGGCGGAGATAAAAGAGAGCTCCAAGATGATTGAGCAGAAGATTGACCTGGACGACATCCGCAATGACCTGGACGAGATAATCAAACGCCATGCCTTTACACAGGACCAGAACCGCGCCGAGGCGGTGGCAAAGCGCCATGCCAGGAATCGTCGTACCGCCCGGGAGAACATCGATGACCTTTTAGACCCCGGGAGCTTCATTGAATACGGCGCACTGATAATTGCAGCGCAGCGCGGGCGCCGGTCGGTTGAAGATCTTATTAAGAACACACCCGCCGACGGACTTATCACGGGCATCGGCACTGTCAACAGTTCGTTATTCGATGCCGAGAAAGCCCGCTGCATGGTGCTGGCATACGATTATACCGTGCTGGCCGGTACACAGGGGCTGATGAACCATCGCAAGCTCGACCGCATGCTGCACATCGCCAACCAGTGGAAGTTGCCCACCGTCCTGTTTGCCGAGGGCGGGGGAGGGAGGCCGGGCGATGTGGATGCGCCCTGGGTGGCAGGATTGGACCTGACCACCTTCAGCCGCTTCGGCGCGCTCAGTGGCAGGGCCCCGTTGATAGGAATAGTCGAGGGGCCGTGCTTCGCAGGCAACGCTGCCCTGCTGGGCTGCTGCGATGTAATTATAGCCACCAAGAGCTCCAATATCGGCATGGGTGGCCCGGCCATGATCGAGGGAGGCGGGCTGGGCGTCGTGAAGCCCGAGGAGATCGGGCCTATCGACATTCAAACTCATAACGGCGTTGTGGATATCGATGTGAAAGACGAGGCGGAAGCGGTGGCCGTGACCAAAAAGTACCTGTCCTATTTCCAGGGCAGCCTTTCTGAGTGGGAGGCCGAAGACCAGCGCTGGCTGCGCTGGCTCATTCCCGAAAACCGGCTGCGTGTGTATGACATAAGAAAAATTATTGTTAACCTGGCCGATAAAGGGACGGTGCTGGAGATGCGCAGGCACTTCGGGCCTGGCATTGTAACTGTGCTGATACGCATTGAAGGCAGGCCGTTCGGGCTGATGGCCAACGATTGTACGCACGTTGGAGGCGCCATAGAGGCCGACGATGCCGACAAGGCGGCACGCTTCTTGCAGCTGTGTGACGTTCACCGGTTGCCCGTGATATCGCTGTGCGATACGCCGGGTTTCATGGTCGGCCTGGACATTGAGGAGCGTGCACAGGTGCGGCATGTCTGTCGTATGTTCGTGGTGGGGGCCAAGGTGACGGTTCCCTACTTCACTGTCATCCTGCGTAAAGGCTATGGGCTCGGCGCCATGGCCATGGCGGCCGGCGGATTCCACGAGACCTTCTTTACCGCCTCATGGCCAACCGGAGAATTCGGGGGAATGGGCTTGGAGGGCGCAGTTAAGCACGGATTCCGGAGGGAACTGGAGGCTATCAAGGACCCGGCTGAAAGGGACAAGGCCTACAAGTTCTATGTCGAAGCAGCCTATGCCATGGGAAAGGCGACCAGCATGGCTTCCTTCATGGAGATAGATTCGGTTATAGACCCGGCGGAGACCCGACGCTGGATAATGAGAGGGTTGAACTCCGTGCCGGACAGGCTTTATAAAAGGTCCGGCCGTACTTTTATCGACCCGTGGTAAGGTCATCCTTGCGAGGAGGGCGTATGGCAAATATGAAGTTATTTCTCCTGTCCTTGATAGCGCTGCTGCCGATGGTGCTGGTTCCGGGCTGTGGAACGCAGGACAGCGAAGCTTTACATCAACAGGCACGTGACCATGTGCTGCTGGGCATTAATTACTTTTCGCAGAAGCAATGGGATCAGGCCATCGCCGAGTATACCAAGGCCATTTCTTTGGATCCTAAGTATGCCCTGGCTTACAGTGACCGCGGCAGCGCCTACGGCGAAAAAGGCGACCTGGACAAGGCCATTTCGGACTACAGCACAGCCATAGCCCTTGATCCCAAGCTTGCTGAGGCTTACCGTAATCGCGGCATCGCATACGGTAAGAAAGGGGACTACACCAGTGCAATCGCAGATTTCAATATGGCAATTGCGCTGGATGCTAATGATGCCCTGTCTTACTATAATCGCGGAGCGGCCTATGACAAGAAGGGAGACAAAGAGAGAGCTCAGGCGGATTTCAACAAGGCCAAAGAACTGGGATTGAAGTAAACTGCCCTGATCTGTGAGGGCTTAAGGAGGGCTTACTGTAAAGCTCGTGAAGTTTACGTTTGAGCCGGAGGCGGATTGCAAGCCCACCGTTCCCGAGCCAAATGTGCCGTCAGTAAAGGTCATCACCGTGGCGCCGTCAATGCTGATGCTGTGGCTGCTGCCCTGGGCGGAAATCGATATGCTGTGCTGTCCGCTGAAACCTGCCGCCACACTGGCTGAAGCCAATGGCGCTGATATTACGCCGTTGACTATCTTGGCCACCGTGAAGGTATCGCTGCCCGGGTCGAACGTCAGGACATAGCCGTTGTTGCCGTCAGCGTCACCGCGGTAGGTCATGCCATACCCATCGGTTGGAGAAAACGTAGTTGTGGTGCTGAAAGTGAAATCGTCCCAGCTGCCGCCCGTCACGCTCAAGCTGCCCGCAGTACCACCTGCAGAAAGGCCATCCTCACCGGCGGTCCATCCACCTGACGCTACAGTAAAGCCGTCAAGGCTGCCCAGCGAGCTCCCGTACAGGAGATGCACAACGCTGCCATCAGTATTGATAACCCAGTAGTATTTAAGGTCACCGGTCAGCCACGGGGCAATGATGCCCAGTTCGCCGGGTCCCACAGTGGTGGGCGAAGCAATGGAATGGCCGTCGTAAATATATAGCCCTGCGGCAGTGCAGACATTCTTGCGCTCCAGCTCAAATGCCTCCGAGGTGCCTGCAGTCATGAAACGCGTGACGTTCAGCACCACCACAGCAGCCAGCACACCCAGGATGGAGATAACCACGAGGAGCTCGATGAGGGTGAATCCTGCTTCACTCGGTTTACGATTGCGACCCAGAATAAATGCCATCAGCATCCGTCCGGGCGAAAACTTCTGCCCAGGTCTAATAATAGGAGCCAAATGTTACCGGGGCAATAGATATAGATAGTACCTTAGTAATAGTACCTTCAAGTAGGCGAGGCTTGGCATCAGCTTATGGAATAATATATTTAACGATCAACTTGGCATCATCAAAGCATAACATGTCCGCTTTGCCATCCCAGTTTGTCGACGTAAAGAACTGGATTCTGAACTGGCAGCGCGTCTGGCCGGACCGTACAAGGTTCTGGATCACCTGCTCTCCGGCGCTTGAGGATGTTACATCCACGTACCAGGGGGAAATCGGGTAGTCCGTAATATCTCCTTCGCTTACGGGCATAGCGGGACGGTTGTAAGCCATAGTATCCAGGTTGGCCAGTACGCCATACTGATAGAAGTAGACTTCCAGAGCGCCCATATTGCCCCAATTAGATACGGAATAGGTCGGATTACCTATCTGTCCATAACCGCTCAGGTCGAGGGTGGCCTGCTCGATGACAGCATTCTGGGGTATCCCGGTTATATTGAAGCTGAGAAAAGCGCGGCTGGCCAGGTTGGCGGTGGTATCGCCCACGCAGGCTACCTCCTGAACGGTGTAGACGGTATTGTTCTTGACAAGTGAGCCTGATTCTTCAGGTATAGTGGAGAGAACAACACCTTTTTGCCCTGCCTGAGATCCACTTGCCGCATTAACCACAACAGTAACCACGCTTCTTACGCTACCGTAAGGATTGGATGCAGTCAGTACATAGTCCGAGGTCACGTACGGAGATACCACTTTGCTGCCTGGAGTGCTTACCCTGCCGCCCGGCTCCAGGCTCACCTGAGTCGCCTCTGCAGTATTCCAATACAGGGTCACCGCATCGCCGGGATTAACATAGTTTTTATCGCTGTAAAAGGATTGGATAAGGGGGGATTTTCCTGTTGCCTCCTGTACGGCCGAACCGGCCACTATGATCTGCGTCCGGGCCGAGGTGCTGCCCAACGAGTTGGAGGCGGTGATGGTGTAGGTTGTTGTAACGCCAGGACTTACCGGCATGTTTCCGCTGAGGGCAACATTGCCGATATTATTATCAATAACTACTTTGGAGGCGCCTTTTACCGTCCAGGTCAGCGTGCTGTACTCGCCGGCGCTGAGGACGGCAGGGGCTGCCTCAAAAGACTGCACGGCCGGGACGGCGCTCATGCCCGTAAGCTCGCCGGGCACATACACGCACCCCGGCAGACAAATGATGGCCAGGAGAAAAGCTGTGGATACTGTAGTTACTGCTCTGTTTCTCATTTCACACCTCCAAACGCTCATGCTGTATTCGATTACATCTATAAAACGTTTCACCCGCCCACCAGTTTATTTATAGCATAAAAATCAGGCATAAGGCTGATACGTATCAAACTATCGTCTTACCGGGTGAAAAGGATGATATGCCGGGCGGGGGCCAGGTGCTACCCCTGGTTTCCACTCTGCTGAAGGGGAGATTGGATGTCTTTGAGCAGGAGAGCCAGGATAAGGGCAATCCCGAAAAGCACTGCAATAGCGGCCATGTTGAAGAAGAATACGATGGGCACTCCGCTTATCTGACCGCTGAGCATGAGTATTCCGTTTGATGTGCCCTCAGGCACCGGGTGCGTCTTCTCCACAGCATAAGTCAGTCCTACCGGCAGGGCTGATATCAGGAAGAACCCGAAAACAAAGCCGCACACTCCCAGCAGCCAGATTGAGGAAAAGTACTGCAGCAGCAGCCAGAGAGGCAACGCAACGCCTGCAGCCATGATCAGGAATATCTTCCTCTTGTGATACTTGTCCGACAGCGCAGATAGAATCACGGCGCCGAAGAGGCCGCCTATTACTATCAAGCCGCCCACTATGCCGGCGGCCAGTGCCGAGTCCACGTCCAGCATCCGGTTGTGAAACATGGCATCTATCTTGGTCAGGATGGCGCTGAAGGCGCCTACACCGATCAAGAAGATGCCCAGAAGCAGGAGAAAATCGCGGTTTTTAAAGAGCGCCTTTAGCCCCACGTTCATGGATACCTTTTTCTCGATTGCTATGGGATTGGGTGGCAGGGCCGGCTTATCTTTCACAAATATGACGTACAGCACGGCAGCGATCAGCGCCGGGATGCCGTACATATAAAGTATCACATCAATTCCCTGTCTGATTGCTCCAAGCTCCCGGTAGTGCGCCATGACCAGGTCAGTGGCTATCATAACGACTGCAAAGCCTATGAACATGGACATCGTCAGAATTCCCGATGCCAGTGCTTCCTCTTCCTGCGGGAACCAGTTGGAGGCCATTTTGGTAAAAGCATTCAAGACGAATGGTTGGGCGATGGCGCATCCGGCCATGCATACCAGCATCCACGTGTAGTCCGGGGCAAAAATGCGCAGGAAACCGCATACTCCGATCAGGATTACACCAATACCCGCGCCCTTTCTTAAGCCCAGGTTATCGATACACCATGCAGCAGGCAGGCAAAAAGGTATCCAGGCCAGCATGGCAAATATGGCCAGCAGGTCAATAGCGTCTGTATTTCCACCTGTGTATATTGAGGCAGCGTCCCTGGCTATGGGGGCAAAGGTCATCCACATTATCTGGGATATTGCGACATTCAGGGCGAATACCCCCAGCACAACCCATCGATAAGGAGATACGGAAAATTGCCTACCCTGCATCATAGCTTTAGCAAAGGGAGCTTTCGAATTTAATATTCATCAAAATCAGGCTGCAGCAATTATAAGGTCGCATATACGACAAATCAAGCCCTTTGCAGGGGATGGTAACTATTGCAGATGACATTCAATGATGTCTGATTCCAGGCCAAAGGACTCTACGGCCAGGGTTTTTCACCAAGTGCAATTCTGCACAGGTCAGTGATAAAAATCTTGGGCAGCCCGAACTGTGAACTGGGCCGACGGAGCACCATATCACACATCGGGCAAGAAGTTATAATGGCGTCAGCGCCGCAGGCGATGGCATCCTCGAAGTTCTTCTTCTGTATGTCAACGGCAAGTTCCCTGTTACAGAAGATAAGCGGGCCGCTACAGCAGAGGGCGTCTAATCCTTCATATTGCCTCGGGGGACGTTCTACGCCGACAAGCTGGAATATCTCATCCAGAAAGGCGTCATATTCGGGTACCCATCTGGTGGCGCAGTTAGCCTGATACGCAACCTTTTTATTGAGCTTGTTGACCATATCTTTGTGGTCTCTCAAATAGTTGCGCAGGTATTCAAAGAGGTGCATGTATTTGAAGGGAACTTTAAAACCGTATTCCCTGGCTTTGACGTGCGCCAGGACAAAGCCCTCGTTATGAATGTATACGATGTCTTTGCCCAGTTTGGCCAGCCGGTCAAGCACACCCTGGCCATACTTTTTAACAAAGCTCTCCCCGCCGAAATGCACATAACCGGCCAGTGAGGTATATTCATCGCCTCTGACCACAGTCATACCTCTGAATAGTCGGCTTTCCAGCGTACCTTCGGGGAACTGGGTGAACTGGAAGCCGTCGAATGACAGGACAGGCTTGTCGGGATCACCCGGTATCACTTGCCCGCGGCTATCGCTGTTTTCGAGGGCCTTGGCCAGCGCCTCGCGCGCTGGCTTTCCAACCGCTACTATGGGTGAATTGCCGGTTCTTTCCTGCATCTGGAAGATAAGATTGGCGGGATCGGCGCCGGTGGGGCAGTAGCTGATGCAGGCCATGCAGGTGGTGCACTCGTTCAGTATTTCTGCTTCTTTTCCCTCCATCAGCAGCTTTATTTCGGCAGCCGCCTTGTCCTTGTCATACTCGACATAACGGCATTTCACCAGGCAGTCGCCGCATAGGTCACACTTAGATGCGTCCCACATTTGATTTTCCCCCTTGATTTGTTTGTTGCAGTTGGACCATACAGCCAGTTCGGCAAATACGTGCTGTTAGGAAGGCGCGCATGGCAGCCTGGCTGCAATATGCATGGCATCCTTAACTTAGTACGACGAGAGCGGGAGACGGGATTCGAACCCGCGACACCCTGCTTGGAAGGCAGGAACTCTTCCGCTGAGTTACTCCCGCATAAAGTGAATTCATTTTAACCGCCGGCCAATATGTTGTCAAAGCATGAACAAATTGGCCGGGATACATGTGCGAAGTGCGATAAAATCGACGTAAATTAATGCCCCAAAATGGCTTGACATTGATATAGTGGGGGCATATGATAAGGTCATTAAAAGTGTGAACGGAGGTCGTATTTATGGCAAGCGAACAGTGGACGTCACGGCCTTACGAAGATCAGGAATTGCTTTCCTTTGACCGTCTGAGAAGGGCGGTTATGAACAGGATAATTGAAAGGGCGGAAGCCCTGATGGATGTGGAATTCCCGCTCAGTCAGGAGCGCCAGGACCAGCTTGTGGTGGAAGAATGGGAGACAGCCAAGATAGCGGTGAGAAGCTCTCCCACGGCCAGGGAGGCTTACCGCAAGTACCTTGAGCAGACGATGGGTGGAAAGTTGGAAGAGCATATGCGGAAGGACAAAGAGGACCTGAATGCCATGGGAGTGCAGGAAAAGAGCCTGTGAGCAGCATTTAATTGAGTCTAAAGAGGGGAAACAGACTGTTTCCCCTCTTTATTTCTTTAAGGTAAGATTTATATAGGAACATTACCATGCCGACGGATAAGAAATTCGAGGATGCCGAAAAACAGCTGGACAAGCTGGCCCAGATGGAGAAACGGCTTGAGATGATGTATAAGCGCATCGACCAGCTTGATACAATGGTCACCACACTTGTTGAGCGGGTGATGAGGCAGCCGGTGATGACCATCGAGGTTAAATGCCCCAAATGCGGCAGCGACGTCCACGTAGCACTGACCGGCAACACCAAGCTGTCAACTAAAGGTTGATAGGTGGAAACCAGTCTAATTAGAATCCGTAAATATCCTTGACTATACCTGTAGCCGTTGATAAAATGCCTTGTTGTGTGAGGGCGGTTAGCTCAGTGGTTAGAGCGCTGCGTTGACATCGCAGAGGTCATTGGTTCAAGTCCATTACCGCCCACCATCTCATTATTGAAGCAATGCTGGTCCTGGAGGAGAAGGTATGAGCATACTACTCACAATCGGCATCGTTATACTTGTTATCTGGTTGATCTTCGTTATATTTTTCCGCAGCCTGGGGTGCCTGATCCATATTGCGCTGGCCGTCGGCCTTGTTTTGCTCATCCTGTGGTTGCTGAGCAACGTATTCCACCTGATCTCCCTGCCCGGGTTTTTGAGCTGAGATAACCGTTATCTTCAGGTCAGCACGGTTAAAGAATCGCCCTCGATCTTGACTTTGTAGGCCGGTTCAGGATTTTGCGCCGGCCCCTTGACTACCGCTCCCGTTTTGACGTTGAAGGTCGAGCCGTGACAGGGACAAACAACGTTGTCACCCGTGAGTGTCCCATTGGAAAGCTTGCAGCCCCTGTGCGTGCATACGTTGCCAATGGCGAAATGCTCACCTTTGATATTGGCAACGAGTATATTCTTTCCGCCGCTTTCGACTGCGGTCATTTGCCCCGGGGAAAGTACTTTTGTCATTTCATCCTACCTCCGTTTTATCGTGCCATGCCGTCCTTGCAGTAATGGCTTGACGGGCTCCTGCCCGACAGCTTATAAGTGGCGTAGATCTCACATGAGACGCAGACGCAATCCTTGGCCGCTTCGAGGTCGGTGCAGGCTGCCATACCGGTAGCGCAGTAAACCGCCGGCACCTCTTCCCTGTCCAAAGGCTTGGCGCCGCAGACATTTTGCGTGATTTTAGAAAGCTGATCCTTGGCGCATTTACTGCCGATCTCCACCGGGCACTTGGGACACATGCACCTGGATATAGTATATGTGGTGAACGGGATGCTAACATTTACTGTTTGGCTCATTTCCGCCTCCTGATTAGTTTTATACACTGACTCTATAACATCTGCGATTAAAAAATTGCAAAATTAGCTGACAAGTTATAAAAAATGTGTAAAGTTTTTACGGTCCAAGGCCTTTGCCAGGCTGGAAAAGATGGGAAAACAAACCCAAATAAAAAGGGCCCCGAAAGGGGCCCTTTTTGCCTATACAGAAGGAGTGTTATTCCCAGTCTGTGGTGTGGTGCACTTTCTTCTTTTTACGGTGATGCGAAAGCCTGTTGAGTATAGCAACAATAATGAGCAGCGCAACTATGCCAACGCCGATGATGATGAGGGTCGTGGGCGTCATGAAGCCTACTTTCAATGAGGCGGTAGGGGACCATTCGCTGGTATTGCCTGCCCCGTCAACCGCCCGGACATGCCAGAAGTATTCACCGTTGGGCAATGCTTCAGCCTCTGTCAGCGTGTACATGGGCTCAACCAGCTTGGCGTGTGCTACCAGCTTCTTGGCAAAGTTGGACTGGTCGCTGACCTCGATCTCATAGCTGACTCCATTTCTGCTGGTGACCGTCGTCCACTTGAAAACTACCTTGGTATCACCCATAAAGCCAACGGTAGCGCCATCCTTGGGCGATGCTATTTGAGGTACATCAGGCGGTGTGGTATCGATGGTGAACGTGGTGGACGCCGTTATATTCTTCAGGTCGGTAACCTTTATAGTTATAGCGCCGCTCTTGCCGCCAGGCGCCTTGAAAACCGCCTGCAAGCTGCCGGTATCGTTGGTGGTGCCGCTGGCTGCCGGGGCATCGGCGAAGGACAGGCTGTAGTCTTTACTGGGGCTAAAGCCAGTCCCGGTAACCCTGAGCTCGTCTTTAACGAAACCTGCCTTGGGCACTACCGTTATCAGTGGCTGCATGGTGAACGTGGCAGCGGTAACGTCAGTGGCCGGGGTGACCCTGCCATCTGCAGATATGGTATGCGGGCCGTTAACCGCCTCCGGCATCTTGAAGGAGGCGGTCCAGAAACCGCTGTCGTCGGCCATAATGTTTCTCAATATAGCCTTGCCGTCCATAGTCAGTTCAACCGATGACTCGTTATTGGCAAAGCCGCTGCCCTTAACGGTTATAGTATCTTCGGCAAATCCCGTGTCGGGGCTGATAGAAACCGCCGGCGCAACGGTGAAAATCATATCGGGGATTTCTTTCTGTAGCGTGGTATCGCCCAGCACGTTGATAATATGGCTGCCCCTGGTAGAGTTGGGTATGGCGACTGTTGTACTCCAGGAGCCGTTCACTTCGGCTGTGATACCTGCTCTCACCTCTTTGCTCGAGTACAGGATCTTGATTCCTCCCTCGGCGCTGGCAAAGCCGGTGGCCGTGAAATTGACCAGCGTGCCCACTCCTCCTGCAACCGGGTCCATCTTCACCTGGGGGCTGACACTGAACTTCTTGTCGGCCACGTCAGAACCTTTGGTCACATCGCCCGAGGCATCTACACTATGACTGCCCCTGGCTGACGGCGGTGAGACGAAAGTGCTGCTCCACGAGCCGTGCTCGTCGGCCAGGATGCTGGAGCTGACGTTGGTCCCATCGTAGGTGACGGCGATGTTCTTCTCGCTGACTCCAAAGCCGCGACCCACAACGTTGATGGTTGTGCCTGCTACGCCTGAGCTCGGATCAATAGAGATATTGGGAGAGACTGTAAAGGCGCCGCTGAAAATTTGCGTGCCAGTGGGATTTTCGACCTTTACGGTATGTTCCCCGCCATAAGATGCCGGCACAAAGAAAGAAGTATTGCCGGTTGACTCCGTCGTCCCCTGTTTGATTGATACATCATCCCACTTAATATTGTAGGAAATGCCGCTTGTGAGGTTTGAGATAGTGACTTCCAGTCCCACTACGCCCTGGGTCGGGCTCATCCCCACTGCTGCCTGTGCATAACCAGCTGGCAAAAGGCTAAGGACAATAGTCAAAAGGGCGACGGTTGCCAGCACCTTTTTTCTCATATCCAATACCTCCTTATATAAATAATATCGAAAATAAACGGTAATTGATAGGCGCGCCGCCGCTCGACGAAAAAATTGCGCGATATTGTTCTGCCACACCACCTTTCCCCAGCTTCCAGCACCGTAGAAAAATATGGATCAAGGATTTCTAAATCTTAGTCCAAGGCCGGCGGCAAATTTAAAGGCCTCCAGCTGGCGCTCCTTTTCCTGAGCGCTCCAGCCGAGCAGCTTTTGCATTTCATCGGCCACAACCGGGGCAGCATCCGTGCCCTGGTTCTTGCGGAAACCGACTATACTGCGCCTCAGCATAAAATCACACACGGTCAGGCAGCTTTCCTTTTTCACTGCGTGCCATATCTGAGCAACGATGTCAGCCCCGCCTGAGCTTATCGGCCGCTTTCCGGCCGGATCTGAAGCAGCCAGCTCAAGCACTTCACCGGAGCGTGAGCCGTAAATCAGCGCCAGGTTTTGTGCTGACTCGAGCGGCAGGCCGTTTGCCTGGGCCAACTGGGAGAGCTGTCCATCGCTCAGGGCCGGAGCCCCGGGCAGAGCACGTTCTCCTGTGATACAGTGCGTCTTGACGTTTAGCTTGCGGCACACAAGGTCGGTGGCATCCCTGGCCACCGCCCGGTAGGCTGTGATCTTGCCGCCAAGTATGGAAACGAGGCCATCCAGCTTATCTTTCCGGCTGTGGTCTATCAGCTCGTGGCTGCGTGAGGTGTCGGACGCTGACTTGCCCGGCTTGAGCGCCAGTGAGCGCAGCCCTGCATAAGCATAGTAGACGTCATCCACTTTGATTTCCGGGTAGGCTATGTGCAGCCCCTCCAGCACGTAGTTAACGTCTGCTGCATCCGCGTAGACAGCGTCCAGGTTCTCCCTGTAGACCGTATCAGTCGTCCCTACCAGCGAGAAGCCCTCCCAGGGGATCACGAAGAACAACCTGCCGTCCACAGGGGAGAACAGCACCAGGGCGTGCTTCGAAACCTGAGGTATGATGATATGAACTCCCTTGGTCCTGAGAAGATAAGGCGGCCTGTCCTTGAAGACTATCTCTTTGACGGTATCGACCCAGTGCCCGGCGGCGTTTACGATGATCTTGCCTCTGGCTTTCAGGGTATGCCCCGTTATTTCGTCCTTCACCTCCACCCCGGTGATGCGGTTGCCGTCCCGGATGAGGCCGGTAACGAGCGCATGATTAACCACAGTTGCGCCGCTCTCGTGGGCAGAAAGTGCCGTCTCCCAGTTCAGCCTTTCCGTCAGCGGTATCTGGCAATCATAATAAATGTAGGAGCCCTGCAGGCCTTTGACGTTTAATCCCGGCTCCTCTTTCAGCGTGTTGTTCTTGGAAAGGTATTTATGGTTGGGCAGCGTTTTATCAAAGGATATGACATCGTAAAGTGTCACGCCCAGCGCCATGGAGACGTTTAAAAACAGGTTGTGAACCGGTATCAGGAAGGAGAGCGGGTGTACCAGGTGTGGTGCTATGCGCATCAACACCTCCCTCTCGCTGAGATCCTGCCTGACCAGACCGAACTCAAGCTGCCGCAGATAGCGCAGGCCGCCGTGGATCAGCCTGGTGGAGCGGGAGGTGGTGCCGCAGCCGAAATCATCCTTTTCCAACAATAGAGTGTCCAAGCCCCTGAGCGTGGTATCGCGGGCCACTCCGGCCCCGACGATTCCTCCGCCGATGACAATGACATCGAAGTCTTTCTTACTGATCGAGCTGAAATCTCTTTTCATAATTCACCTACACATCATCAGGTTTTTATCCAGTTATGCGCACGTTCCACGGCCTGCTGCCATTTTGCATACAGGCTTTCACGCTGGTCAGCCGACATCTTCGGCTCAAATGTTGCCGCAGAGCGCCATTTCCTGGCTATTTCATCCGTGCTTTTCCAAATAGAGCTGGCCAGGCCTGCCAGGTAGGCTACGCCCAGCGCCGTGGTCTCGGCTATGGCGGCCACCTGTATGGGCATGTTGAGCATGTCGGCCTGGAACTGCATCAGAAGCGAGTTGGCGGTCCCGCCCCCGTCCACTCTGAGCAGCGGGATATTTATGCCGGCCTCCGACTTCATCGTATCCACCACGTCCCTTACCTGGTAGGCGATGCCCTCAAGCGTAGCGCGTGCTATATGGCCCTTGGTGGTACCGCGGGTCACGCCGAAGATGCTGCCCCTGGCATACATGTCCCAGTAAGGCGCCCCCAGGCCAACGAAGGCTGGCACGAAGTATACCCCGCCGTTATCGGGCACCGATTCGGCCAGCGGCTCGATCTCTGAGGCCGTCTTGATGAAGTTCAACCCGTCACGCAGCCACTGCACGGCTGCACCGGTGATAAAAATGCTGCCCTCCAGTGTATACAGCACCTGGTTATTCAGGCCCCAGGCCAGGCTGGTGAGCAGTCCCTTCTTTGAGGACGTGGGCTTCTGTCCGCTGTTGAGCAGAACAAAACAACCTGTCCCGTAGGTATTCTTGGCCATGCCGGGGTTATAGCAGGCCTGTCCGAACAGCGCTGCCTGCTGATCGCCAGCGATGGCGCAGAGCGGTATGCTGGTCCCGCCGAACATCTCCGGCGAGGTCTCTCCGTATATCTGGCTGGAGGGAATGACCATGGGCAGAACGGCAGACGGGATATTAAGAGCAGAGAGAATGTCCTTGTCCCACTGCAGGGTGTGTATGTTGTACAGCATGGTGCGGGATGCATTGCTGTAATCAGTTACGTGTGCGCGGCCGCCGCTAAGCTTCCAGGCCAGCCAGGTATCCACCGTGCCGAACAGCAGCTCGCCATTCTCTGCGCGCTTCTGGCCATCAGGGACATGGTCAAGTATCCAGCGAACCTTGGTAGCCGAAAAATAAGCATCCGGTATCAGCCCGGTCTTGTCGTATATCGTCTCGGAGAGGCCCCTGTTCTTCAGGCTCTCAACGATATCGGCTGTGCGCCTGCATTGCCAGACCACAGCGTTGCTGACAGGCTCACCTGTTTTTTTATCCCAGATGATAGTGGTCTCGCGCTGATTGGTGATGCCGATACCTGCAATGGCCGAGGCAGATATACCCGCTTTTTTTATGGCTGAACGCGCTACTTCCAGGGACGTCTGCAGGATTTCATTGGGTTTATGCTCGACCCAGCCGGGCTGCGGATAGATCTGTGTGGTCTCCTTATCTGCGTCCGCAATCAGTTTTCCCTCCGAGTCAAATACTATCGCCGCACTTCCCGTCGTCCCCTGATCGATGGAGAGAATGTAACGTTTATCTGCCATATATCACCTCACCCCAATTTTAAGCGCGTTAATTTTAGCACTAATTGTATCGTGTTACTAGCTATAAGAGCCCGTTTGGAATACTATCCCTGAGTTTGATTAAACCTTCGTATGCCTGTTATGATAGTTGAATTCCAACTTGCGAGGAGATGGTGATGTTACCGGAATTGGGCAAACTGGACAGGGCTACATTCGACAGGCTTATCTTATCAAGGCTGGGGAAAAAGGACGGGTCGGTGCGCATAGGACCCCAGCACGGTGTTGATGCCGCAGTCGTTGACCTTCCCAACGGAGACGTGATGGTGATTGCGGAGGACCCGACCTTCGGGATGCCGGTGCTGATGCCGTATTTCGGCTGGTCTATCGTGCATATCTGCGCCAGCGACGTGGCGGTGCTGGGTGTCAAACCGCGCTATATGACGATCTGCCTGATGTTCCCTCCGGGCACGAAAGAAGATATCGTGGATGCAGTCTGGAGCCAGGTCGATGAAGAGTGCAATAAGCTTGATATCGCCATCATCGGAGGCCATACAGGCATCTATCCCGGGATGTCGTTTCCGCTTAACGGCGGCTGTACCGTCATCGGGATAGGCAAGAAGAGCCAGATAACGCCGGCTTCCAATGCCAGGGCAGGCGACCGCGTGATAATGACCAAAGGGCCAGCCATCGAGGCCACCGGCATTCTGGCCTGGCAGGCGCAAAGCGACCTGGCGGGAAAGATCGGCAAGGAAATGCTGGAAAAGGCCAAGAAATATATGCTGGAGATGACCGTAGTCAAGGAGGCGCTGATCGCCGGGCCGCTGTCGCACGCCATGCACGATGCCACCGAGGGAGGCCTGCTTAACGGAGTCTATGAAATTGCCGCAGCTTCCAATGCCGGCGTTACGCTGTACGAAGATAAGATTGCCATTCCTGAGGAAATAGGTGCAGTCTGCGGTGCCTTTAACATCGATCCCCTGATATCAATCAGCGAGGGCACACTGGTGCTGACGGCCGATAAGAAGAACAGCGGGAAGATAATAGACGAGTTGAAAAAGAAAGGCATACCGGCCTGGGACATAGGCGAGGTAACCGCCAAAGACAGGCTGTTCATAAGGAAGAACGGGAAACAGGAAAAGCTGGAGCCGGTATCCGTGGACCCGTTCTGGGCGGCTTATTTCAGCACAATGGAGGCATAGCCTTGCCGGTCAAAGCTGATTTAGACTTAATACTGGGCAACCTGACGCAGGCAGTGAATGATCTGCAGTGTTGCAGGGAGTTCTCGCTGCTTATGCCGGAGGTCAGGGTCAACATCGTTTACGCCCGGCCGCGGGCTCGCAACGGCAATGATGTGGCGGCGGTTGACGGCAGGATCACCATGGTCAACGGCTATCCCCATGCCTCCGGGCTGCCCGGGTGGGGCACCTCCGACCACATGGCCCGACTGATCATCGAAGTGCGCAAATACAATCCGGAGGTAAACGCCGGTATCAATTTCAAGTGTGACAAGCAGATTATTGCCGTGGTGAAGAGGTTTGCCGCTGAGAATAAATTGGCCTTCGGCTGGATAGACCGCACCAGGGAGCCGCAAAAAGTATCGGCCGTGGACGGCAGCTCGATGCCCTGGAAGATAGCACAACTGGCGGCCAGGACCGGCAGGGTGCCCGACCTATTCTATGAGGGAGACGGCTGGGGTAAGGAGCCCCTGTTCGTGGCACTGGGAAGGGATGCTCAGGGCGTGGCCAGGACTGCTATCAAGATCGCCAAGCTGTACAAACGAATGATTGGCGCAGGCTGAATTTTAGTGCTAATAATATAGTCAAAGGCTCATAAGGAAATAAAGATGGCTGTATCGGTCCAACATAAAGAGCTGGTTGGGCGAATACTTGAACTCAAGACGAAGAGGAAGGCGGTAATCCTCTCGCACAACTACCAGCGGGCGGAAGTGCAGGACATAGGAGATTTCGTGGGTGACTCGCTGGAGCTGAGCCGCACTGCAGCCAAGACGGACGCCGAGACCATAGTATTTTGCGGCGTTCATTTCATGGCCGAGACGGCATCCATTCTTTCGCCGGACAAGGTGGTCCTGCTGCCGGACGATGAGTCAGGCTGCCCTATGGCCGACATGATCACAGCCGAGCAGCTTATACAGAAGAAGAAAGAGATGCCAGGCGTCCACGTGGTGTGCTATATCAACTCTTCTGCGGCAGTCAAGGCAGAGTCCGAGATATGCTGCACATCGGCCAATGCAGTGGAGGTGGTGAAAAGCATTGGGCCCGGAGAGATACTCTTCGTGCCGGACCAGTACCTCGGCCATTATGTGTCAACTCAGGTGAACAGGCACATGGTCCTCTGGCCAGGCTTCTGTCCAACGCACGTCAAGATCCAGCCGGAGGAAATCACCAGCCAGAAGGCCAAATACCCGGGATCACTGGCGCTGGTGCACCCCGAGTGCCGCCCGGAGGTTATAGCAGTGGCTGACGAGGTGCTCAGTACCGGAGGCATGCTAAGGTTTGCCAGTCAGAGTACAGCTAAGGTATTTATTATCGGGTCTGAAACAGGCATTTTGCACAGGCTGCAAAAGGAAAATCCTGATAAAACGTTTTTACCCGCCACCAGGAAGGCGGTCTGCCCCAATATGAAGAAGATAACTCTGGAGAAAGTGCTGTGGGCACTGGAGGACATGAAGCCGCAGGTAAAGGTGCCGGAGGAGATAAGGGTGAGGGCTAAGTCCGCACTGGACAGGATGCTGGCTGTCTGATTTTCCCATCGGGATGCTCCCGCGCCTCAACCCATTTAATGTGATTTACGTTATAGTTTTATCGCCGGACATGCACTATATTCATCAGTAAATTCAAAACAAGGCAGCGGTGAGAGATGAGAAAAGTATATATGGACCATGTGGCGGCTGCGCCCGTACTTCCAGAAGTCAGGGAAGCCATGCTGCCCTATCTGGGCGAGGTATTCGGCAATCCCCAATCGCTTCATTCCTGGGGTGACGGCGCCAGGGAGGCCCTCGAGGTCGCCAGGAATAATATTGCTGGGCTGATCGGCGGCGGCGAAGAGGGCGTTATTTTTACGGCCAGCGGCACTGAGGCCAATAATATAGCCATCAAGGGGCTGGCCAGGGCCAGGGCGGAGCGCGGCAAGCACATAGTAATATCTGCCATAGAGCATTTCTCCGTGATGAACGCTGCCCGTGCGCTGCAGAAAGAGGGCTTTGAGACAACGCTGGTTCCGGTGGACCAGTACGGCATAGTGAATCCTTCCGATGTGGCCTCCGCCATCAGGAAGGATACGGTGCTGGTTTCAGTTATGCATGCCAACGGGGAGGTTGGCACCATAGAGCCCATAGCCGAGATCGCCAGAGCACTTCCCAAGGACGGGCCTGTCTTCCATACGGACGCTGTGGCCAGCGCCGGCATTGTGCCGATAAATGTGAGAGAGATGGGCGTACATGCGCTAAGCCTGGGAGGGAACCAGTTTTACGGCCCTCGGGGCAGCGGTGCGCTCTGGCTCAAGCCGGGAGTGAGGATGCTTCCACTGATGGAAGGCGGCATACAGGAAGGCGGCAGACGCCCCGGGACGGAGGATGTCCCGGCCATCGCCGGGATGGGAAAAGCGGCAGAGCTGGCCGTCAGGGATATAAAGTCGCGGGCTGACAAATTCGAAAAGCTGCGTGAAAGGCTTATCAGAGGCGTGCTGGGCAAGATCGAGCATTCCATACTGACAGGACATCCGGTACAACGGCTGCCTCACTATGCCAGTTTCTGTCTGAGGTTCATTGAAGGCGAGGCAATGCTCATGCTGCTTGACAGCCAGGGCATTGCGGCAGCCAGCGGCTCGGCCTGCACCTCACGTGCCTTAAAGGCTTCGCACGTGCTGCTGGCCATGGGTATATCGCATGAAATATCGCAGGGCTCGCTGCTGTTTACCATGGGCCCGGACAATAATGAGGCAGATGTTGATTATGTGCTGGAGACGCTGCCGCAGGTGGTCGATAGATTGAGGCAGATGTCTCCTTTGTATTCCAAATACATTAAAGAACAAAAGGGGTGAGAGGAATGCCTGTATACAGTGAAAAGGTCATGCAGCATTTTATGAACCCGCATAATGTGGGAGAGATCCCCGATGCGGATGGAGTCGGGGAGATAGGCAACCCGGTGTGCGGCGACATGATGACGTTTTACATAAAGGTCAAAGACAACCGTCTGGAGGACGTGAAATACAAGACATTCGGATGCGGTGCGGCCATCGCGGTTTCCAGCATGGTCAGTGACATGGCCAAGGGCAAGACTCTGGAAGAGGCCCTGGCGGTAACACCGGCGCTGGTGGCCAAAGAGCTTGAGGGGCTGCCCAAGAACAAGTTTCACTGCTCCAATCTCGGTGCTCAGGCCCTGAGGAAAGCGATCCGCGACTATGCGGTTAAGAACATGATAAATATACCCGGCCTGACCGACCAGCAAGAAAACGAGGAGGAGGAAGAACATGCCTGCGAAACGTAAGAAGGAAAAGCAGCCGCTGATCTGCCGCTGTGTATGCCCTTACTGTGACATGGAACTGGTATTGCAGGAATCACCCTTCTGCCAGGTCTGTAAGGTCAGTTTCGTCCGCTGTCCCAGCTGCGGCGCGGTTATACTGGAAGAGTCAGCCGTAGTATGCGTGAGCTGCGGCAAGCCGCTTAAAGGAAAATAAGATGAAGGCTGATGCAGTAGTTGATTGCGTCGGCATGTATTGTCCCATCCCCATAGTAAAAACGGCCGGTAAGATGAAGGAATTAACGATCGGCCAGGTGCTGGAAGTCATTGCTGACGATGAAGGTATCAAGCAGGACATGCCCAACTGGGCAAAAATGACCGGCAATGAATTTATCGGCATAGAGGAGGATAAGGGCGTCTACCACGTGTTCGTCAAGAAAGCTAAATAGCGTGTTTTTGATTGCATTGGCTATTGGCCGTTGCTATAATTTCTAACATTCGTTAACATGAGTATATCTGGAGTTGAACCTAAGCGGGGGTAAATATGGCTGCCAAGCCAAGAAAGAGTGTAGTTCAAAACATTATTAAGAACCTGCTGGAAATGGAGATTCCTGAGATACAGACTGCCTCCAAGGAGCTGGCCGAGTGGATCAAACAGCTCGAGCAGCACAGCTTTAAGCTACAGCATTACGCAACCGAGATTGAAAGCTGGGCCTCCGAAGAAGAGGAGGTCGATTCCGTGGAGCTGACCGACCTGATAAAGGACCTTGAGGCGACCTTGAGCGATATGCGCGGTGCACGCGCCAATATTCCCAGCGTCGAGGACCTATCTCAGCCTCCTGGAGTTGTGCGTGGGTATGGCAGGAGCGGAAGGGTGCTGAAGGATGCCAAGGCCATGCCCAAGTCCGAGATAAAGGTTGACCAGGTTCCCGTGAAGCAGATCGGCACGCCCGGTCCGGCGGCGTCGGAGGTTGAAGTGGAAGAGCTTGCCAGGACCGAGGAAGGCGTTCTGCTGGCCAAGGAAAAAGAAAAGCCGGTGATCAACTTCCCTGTAGACACCAGGAAAGTATCTCGTGAATCCGCAAAGACTCCGCCTGAAGAGGAAGCCAAGGAATACATGACGCCGGAGGGCTTCTTGATCAGGCGGCTGCGGCCCTAAATCATCTGCATGCCCCTGTAGCTCAGTGGATAGAGCAGCGGTTTCCTAAACCGCGTGTCGTGCGTTCGACTCGCACCAGGGGTACCAGATTTTCAGCCAATAATGATACGGTGCCCTCATCTGCGAAGGGCTAAGAACTTCTGGCACTCTTGACGGCAGCCACAAATTTACGTGCGTTCTGGGTGACTACTGCATAGTTACCCTCTGCGACTGCTTTTTTATCGACAATGTTCCCGCCTACTGCAACGGCAAAGGCTCCTGCCCTGATGAACTGGCCGGCGTTTTCCAGGTTGACCCCTCCGGTCGGCAACAGCTTCAGAGCGGGAAACGGCCCGCGCAGGTCTTTCACCAGTTCAGGCCCGCCGATTGAGGCCGGAAACAGCTTCACGATGTCGGCGCCGCTTCTGACCACCGCCATTATCTCAGTCGGGGTAAACGCTCCGGGTATGACAACCTTACCGCTTTTCCTGCAGGCTTTCACCACGTCCAGGTTCAAAACGGGGCTGACAATGAACTCAGCGCCTGCAGTGATACAGGCCTGAGCCGTTTTTCCGTCCAGCACTGTGCCGGCTCCCAGCAGAATATCTTGCGGTAAAATCTTGCGGGCTTCTTTTAAAACGCTGACCGCATCCGGCACGGTCATGGTGATCTCGACTGCGGATATTCCGCCCTGGGCAACAGCTTGTGCTATTTCCATGGCCTGTCTGGCACTTTCAGCCCGTACAACCACTATCAGGCCGCAGTCTTCGATGGATTTCAATATCTGTGCCCTGTCCCGCATCTCTTACCTCACAATGCGCGTGCCCGCGCCGCTGATCAAGGCTTCAACCTCGCTCAGGCTGCTCCAGTTAAAATCACCGGGTATGGTATGCTTTAATGCTGCCAGTGCGTTTCCGTACTGCAGGCCCTTCTTTACATTGGCGCTCAGACAACCGTAAATGAAACCTGCGGAGAACGAGTCGCCTGCCCCCACCCTGTCGACTATCTCCACCTCATAAGTCCTGTCGCGGTACAGTTTTCCGGCGGAGAAGGCAATGGCCGTCCAGGTATTTTCCCAGACCGAGATATCTCCGCGCAAGGTGATTGCCACCGTTTTGAACCCGAATGTAGAGGACAGCTTTCCGGCCGTCTCCTCGTAGTTCTTTCCTTTTAGACCGAATACCTTGCCGGTGTCCTCCTCGGTGCTGATCAATACGTCCACGTATTTCATCATGGGCGTCTGGCATTTCCTGGCTTCATCGGTGCTCCACAGCTTGGCACGGTAGTTCAGATCATAGCTGACAAGGCAGCCTTTCTTCTTTGCCGCTTTCAGAGCTTCCAGGGTCGCCGCCGCAGCGTTGCTGCTCAAGGCCGGAGTGATTCCACTGACATGGAATGCCCTTGTCTCAGCCATAACGGCGTCCCAGTCTACATCTGATGGCTGCATCAGGCTGACGGAGGAATTTTGCCTGTCGTAAAGCACCTGGCTGGCGCGGGGCGACGCGCCGAACTCGAGGAAATAAAGCCCCTGGCGGCCGCGCTTGCTGAACAAAACATGTGAGACATCGACACCCTGCTGGCGAGCCCTGTCGCATACCATGCGCCCCAGCGCGTTATCCGGCAGGGCGGATATCCAGGCGCAGTTCAGTCCCATCCTTTGTGCGGCCACGGCCACGTTAAGTTCGCCTCCGCCAACATGAATGTCCAGCCGATCTGCCTGCTCAAGTCTCTGGAAATCCGGGGCTGACAGCCGGACCATGGCCTCACCAAAGGTCACCAGGTCATATTTTTTCGCTCGTGCAGCCTTAACGCCATCTTTCATGGAATGCTCCCGAACAGCCCGATTTCACTATACAATAGACCAACTTGTAGTGGAGGTCAATCCCTGCCGGAAAGCTCACGCACCAAGTAAGGCGGCGGGTTGTTGCGCCTGGCACATCATAGTACTATATAAACACTTTAAAAGCAGGCGTGGCCCTGCCGTATTATGCATCCGGGTTGTGAGGGCAAGCATTAGTTACACAGGAGGGACGAGCGTAAGGATATGAGCTGGAAAGTTGATAGCGCCCAGGCAATTGACGAGAACTTGAAACAGAGGATGCTGGAGAAGGTTGAGGGCGGGAAGTTCAGCTTAAAAGACCTTCAGGATTTTCTAACGCTGTTCACCCAGGTGGCCAATAATATCGATGAAACCAAGGACGAGGTCCAGGGATTTAACCGCAGGTTTCAGTTTAAGTTGACGGGCTATCCCGACTTCTGGTTGAGCATCCAGGGCGGGCTGTTCGAAATGGGCGAGGGGGATATACAATCGCCGGACATAGTGCTGGAGATGGATGCAGAACTGGCGGCAGGTATTTTCACCGGGCAGGTTGACCCTACAATGGCCTACATGAACGGACAGCTGAAGGTCGACGGTAATTTACCCGATGCCATCAAATTCCGGACGCTGGTCGACCTGGTGCGTGAGGATCTTGACATGGAGCCCGGCCAGCCGCCGGCCGCCGGCACGGCTGCCGGGGAATCCGAAAAAGCCGCGCCGCAGCGTAAGGTGCCTGCCAGGTTAAAGGGAAAGTATGTTAAATTCGGAGTCATAGGAGCGGGTTCCGTGTGGGATTTCCATCGGTCGGGATGCGAGGGCTCGCCCTTTTTGAAATACGTCGCAGTTTACGACAAGAACCAGAAGCGTGCCGAAAAGGTGGCCAGACGCTATCGCGCCAATGCCATGCAGGCTTACAGCGACCTTGACCAGTTCCTCAAGAGCGATATCGATGCCGTGCTTATAATGGTGCCGCATGCCTTCCATGCGGAACTTGTAGCCAAAGCCGCCGCCTCAGGCAAGCACATATTGTGCGAGAAGCCTATGGCAACGACGCTTGAAGACTGTGACAGGATGATAAAGGCGGCCGGGGATGCCGGCGTAAAGTTCATGATCGCGGAGAACCACCGCTTTCTGCCGGCCCACCAGTATATTCACGATGCCATCAAGCAGGGATTGATTGGCGACGTCCACCTGGTCAGGGCCTATGAAGGGGTCAGCGAGCTGGAGGGGCTGAGCCAGCCGGATTTCTGGAAGGGGGACCCCATCAAAGCAGGCGGTGGGGCTTTTATGGATATGGGTGCGCATAAATTTGCCGCGCTTGAGTGGATACTGGACGACGAGGTGGAGTCCGTCTACGTGCAGCTTGCCAAGCAGGCCATTAATCTTCCCGAAAAGGCGGAAGACAATGCCATGGCCATGGTGCGGTTCAGCAAAGGAGTTATTGGGGAAATTGTTGTGAGCTTCACCCAGGTAACCCCGGCCTTTAACAGCCTGGAGGTCCACGGGAGCAAAGGGACGATATTAGAAAATCACATGTGGGAGCGGCCGGTCCGCATATATTCCGGCCACGAAGGCCTGGGGGAGAACAAGAACCAGTGGTATGAGCCCGAGATCGAGCATGCTCCTTTTCCGGCCTACTACAACATCTCCATGCGCTGTGAAGACGAATACTTTGCCCAATGCATACTGGAGGACAGGCAGCCGGAGTTCACGCCGGAGCAGGCTCGCAGCGCTATAGCCGACGTATTAATGGGGTATGTTTCCGCCCAGACCGGAAAGGCCGTGACGCGCCAGGATTTATATAACATACAACAGACGGCGGGAACGGAGAGTATTTTACATAAATTGGCTCAGCATATACCCATAAATAAGCAGCTTCCAGAGGTGAAACGCATGACACCCACAGGCTATAACCGCAAACGGATGGAGGAAATACTTAACAGGCACAACCTCGACCTGATGATCGTGACGTCTCCAGTAAACGTGTTTTACACCAGCGGCATGCCCGTACTGCACTCCAGCCCCAACCCCATCCTGTTCGCCCTCAGCAACCAGTATCCCAATGTCGTGATGGTCAACCGGGACGGGGACGCCTCCCTGTTCAACTGGGACCTGTTTCAGAGCGTGGATAAGTTTTCCTGGGTGGCGGACCACAAGGGCACCATTGGTGAGAAAGAGACAGCCCGGGCGGTCATGAGCAAGATCAAGAAATGGGGAATGGAGGGAAAACGCATCGGCGTAGAATCCTTCGCTCCCAAGTACCTGCTGGATTACCTGGCACAGAAAAATGCAGCCGCACAGTTGGTGACAGCGGACGAGGTACTGCTGGAGATGAGGCTGATCAAAACCGATGAGGAAATACGGCGAATTGAGAAAGCCATGCAGATAACAGAGAAGGCAATCCAGGCCTGCATAAAGGCAACCAGGGAGGGAATGACCGATAACGATTTCCTGGTGCTGGCCAAGCAGACCATGCTCAAGGAAGGTTCAGAGGTATGGGACCATCTGACCTTGAGCATAGGTGAGTCTGATCCCGAGGCGCCGGGAATAGGGACGGTGGTCAGAAAAGGCGATATCTGCCGTTTTGACTTCGGCGCTGTTTACCAGGGATATGTAGCTGACATCAGCCGTCACGTGATCATCGGCCCGGTGCCCAGGGAGGCAAAGGAGATCATAGACCGGCTGATTGTTCTGCAGGAATACTATGAAAAGAACGCCAGGCCCGGGGTGAATATCAAGCAGCTCAATTCAGAGGCGGATGCCTTTTATAAGAAGCTGAAGCCCGAGGGGTTGACCATGGCCATCGGACACAGCATCGGGCTGGAATGCGAGGAGCAGCACCTCTTCGGGCCTTTGCAGGTGCTGGACCGCCCGTTTGAAAAGAATATGGTGTTCGAAATAGAGACCTGGGAATCCTTCGGCAAGATACTGATTGGAGTTGAGGACTGTTACGTCGTCACCGACTCCGGCCTGCGTAAAATCACAACGCTGGACAAGCATATTATCAGCCTGTAATCCCTGACAACGCCGAAACGAGGAGAATATTATGGAACCTCTCATCATCGTTGCTACGCCCAACATTTGCTGGCTCAAGCCGGAGGTGAATTACCCCAAAACGCCGGCAGCGATCGCCAGGGAGGCCGTACTCTGCAGGCAAAAGGGCGCTGCTGTGCTACACATACATGCCGAGGGGCAGTGGGTAAAAGTCATACGGGCGGTGCGTGCCTCCAGCGATATTATCGTCCAGAGCGGGATGTCCAGCCTGGATATCCCGGAGCGCATGGAATGCTTTAAGGAAAAATCGGATATGCTCTCGATAATACTGAACCACCACGACGAGGCCTTCGCTGAGCTTGATTGTCTCAAGTTACATTCTAAAGAGGAGCTGGCGAAGTATGCCCGGCTGTGCGCGCAGTACGGCGTTAAGCCGGAGTTCGAGGTGTGGCATGCGGGATCCATATGGAACTTGAATTACCTGATAAGTAAGAAACTGGTCACGCGACCCTATGTGACAACGCTCTTTTTCGGCTGGCCGGGGGGCACCTGGTCGCCACCAACCGTTGAGGAATACCTTTACCGCCGCAGGCTGATGCCGCCGGGCTGCGCCATTGTAGTGAGCATCATGCACGAGGACCAGATAAAGATAACCACGGCTGCCATCCTTCAGGGAGACCATGTGCGTGTCGGCACCGAGGACTATCCGTTCACCAGGTCGGGGAAGGTGGCCAAAACGTATGAGCTGGTGGAGGAGATAGCGTCAATCTCCCGGTCGCTGGGAAGGCCGGTAGCAGATATCAAACAGGCGCGAAGAATACTAGGACTGGATGGGAGATGAGACCATGATCTCAGATAAGAAAGTTGTCGTTGTTACGGGCGCCGCCAACGGGATAGGGGAGGCGGTCGCACGGCTGTTTGCCGGCAAAGGATACTCCGTCGCCATGCTGGACATCTCCGACCGCGGCCAGAAGGTCAGCGATGAGATTAAAGCCGGTGGAGGAGACTGCAGTTTCTGGAAATGCGATGTTGCAGATGAAAAAGAAGTCTCCTCATCCGTGGAAAAAATCATTAAGACGTACGGGCGTATCGACGTGCTCAATAACAACGCCGGGATCGTGCTGGTGCGGCCGCTGGACGAAATACGCTGGGAGGAATATCAGCGTGTCGTCAATGTTAACCTGGGTGGTATTTTCCTCTTCTGCAAATACGTGATTCCCGTCATGAAGAGGCAGAAGAGCGGCTCCATCGTAAACATGGGCTCGGTCTCCGGGCACGTGGGGCAGATCGACCATTCGCTGTACGGCGCCACCAAGGGCGCAATTATAGCCCTCACGCGTGCGCTGGCCTGGGAGCTGGCGCCCTGGAACATACGCGTAAACTCGGTAAGCCCGGGCTCCGTGGATACTCCCATGCTGCGGGGTGACATACAGATAGAGTCGGACAGTACCGGGAAACCCTATAAGGAAGTCAAGAAGCTCAGGGAGGCCGAGCAGGCCTTCAAACGCTGGGCCGATCCTGCCGAGATCGCCGAGTCCATATATTTCCTTGCCGGCGACGGTGCATCGTTTATCACCGGCACAGACCTGCTGGTGGACTGCGGCTGGGTGGCAAAATGAGCTCAACGGCAATGTCTGAACGGTTCCTGGTTACAGGGGCGACAGGGTGTATCGGGGCATGGGCGGTGCGCAATCTTGTCCGGCAGGGTATGCCTGCGTTTGCACTGGTAAGGTCGGGCGATATGCACCGTCTGAAATTGATAATGTCAGAGAAGGAGCTGAGTGCGGTCGAGTTTATTAAAGCCGATATTGTGGACTTAGGTGTTATTGAGCGGGTTATTTCTGAGAATAAGATATCGCACATCATTCACCTGGCTGCCATGCAGCTGCCCTTCTGCAAAGACGATCCGCCGCTGGCCGCTGCAGTCAACGTGCAGGGCACCGTAAACATATTCGAAGCGGCGGCGCGGCATGGCATACGCAGCGTGGTCTATGCCAGCAGCACGGCAGTTTACGGCCTGGCGGAAGAGTATCCCTCCGGGCCGCTGATGCATGACGCTCCGCTCAAGCCGCGCTCACACTACGGCGTTTACAAACAGGCTAACGAGGGAACGGCGCGGGTTTACTGGCTGGATAACGGCATATCCAGCATCGGGATACGCCCGTACGTGGTGTATGGCCCGGGCCGGGACCAGGGGATGACGTCATCACCGACCAAGGCCATGCTGGCGGCGGCGCTGGGCAAGCCTTATAAGATCTCGTACGGGGGACGTTTCGGATTTCAATATGCGGATGACACCGCCAATGCTTACATCAATGCTGCACGTGTAGAGTTTAAGGGGGCCGAGGTATTCAACCTGGGAGGCGAAACGGTCGGCATGGAAGATGTGATCAAAGCGATTGAGGCTGCGGAACCCTCTTCAAGAGGAAGCATTACCTATGAAGATAAGCCGCTTCCTTTCCCCGAAGAAATCGATAATAAGCCGCTCATCAAGGTACTAGGTAAGCTCAGTATTACCCCACTGGCTCAAGGTGTGGCCGAATCCATACGGACATTCAAAAAGGGCATCGCTGAAGGCAATATTACAGCAGAACAGTTAAATTAACCTTTAATGTTCTGGTTAGCGAACTGCCGGTATCCCTGTACTGATTATCACCTGCGGCGTCTCAGTGGAAGGTATTGACGTGGCCTCTCGTATTGCGGTCTGCTGGTCGGCGGCCAGGTCAGCCTTGAAGTTACATCCCAGGCCTATGGCCGATGCCTGCACGAGCATATTGGCGCCAACGAACCCTGCTTCCTCCAGCGCCCAGTTTCCTCCACGTGCGCTGGACGCATTCTGCCCCAGGCAGATTATGACATAGCATGGTGCAGATGGCAGGCCGATCACGGCAGCCGCCAGCTTATTGCGCACATCTACGGACATGAGCGGCTCAAGCCGGTGGTCCCTGGTGGTCAGGTCGGCATCCGGCTTTCTGTCATGGTAGCGGTACATGCCTTTTTCGTTCGCCAGGTATATCGTATTTGTCAGGTAGTAAGCGGCCATGGCCGATGGCACCGTCAGGCCCTTTTTGCCGCCCGCAACTTCGTGAGGCGTGCAGCCGTACCCTGCCCACAGGAGCTGGGAAATCTGCTGCAGGCTAAGGTTGGCGGGCGAAAACTGGTTGACATAATTCAAGTTCGCCAGCACATCTTCCAGCTTGTTCTGACCGTCGGTCGAGGGGTCCGGCAGCCAGCCGGGGTCGCTTTTAGGCAGTGAGCAATGAGCAACCGGCTCAGACGTCAATCCCCTGCCCTCCTGGACGCCGAAGAAGAGGTCTGCGCCCTTGGGACAACTTGCTACAGGCTGCTCGCTGCTCTTGCCCAGCGAGACGGAGCCCAGTATAGCCAGCATATAGGCCAGGCCGGTATCGAACGCAAGATCGCTATCGCAGCTCAGCATAAGTGCTCCACCGGAGACCGCCTGTCCCGGCTGTGCAGAGAGGGCATGAGTTCCCGGTTTGTACAAATATCGACCTGTAGCTGTGTTGACCAGTATATCCCGGTGCCCTCCCGTCAGAGGCGCTTTTCCCGCTGCCCAGAGTATATTGGATATCTGCTGGTTGGTAGCAGTGCCGCTCAGACTGTGCTGCGAGTACCTGCTGTTCAGACAGATCTCGACGGAGTTAACCGTGACAAGCGGCTGGGGCAGGCCCCCTTCCGTCAGGTATGGAGCGGCCGTCTGCCCGGGGATGGCGACAGAAGGGGGTGGTGCAGGCGGTGTGACCTGTGAAGGTTGAGGGGCTGAGACGAGCGAGCAGGCGGCTGTTAAAACCATCAGTGTAATAGCCATAATGTATATGTATTTGCTCACATTAGACCTCTGCAGCTATCTCGGGGAGACAAGTGTAGACCAATGCCGCCGTTTGGTCAATCCGGGTGATGCTGCTACACTTGCCAATTTTTATGTAGCTGATGTAAGATTTAGTTCGCCTGTTTGGAGGGCGTTCTTTAAAAAACCGGAATATTTAGTATAATCTAGGGGCGTAGCTCAGTCTGGTAGAGCAGCGGTCTCCAAAACCGCGTGTCGTGGGTTCGAATCCTGCCACCCCTGCCAGGCCGAGGTGGTGGAATCTGGTAGACACGCCATCTTGAGGGGGTGGTGGGCGTAAGCCCGTAGGAGTTCAAATCTCCTCCTCGGCACCAAATTGAATTTAACGTATTAATGTGAGCGAGCGGAAGTAGTTCAGCGGTAGAATGCCTCCTTGCCAAGGAGGAGGTCGCGAGTTCGAATCTCGTCTTCCGCTCCATTTTTTTATCCGTGGCGGCGTAGCCAAGTGGTTAAGGCGGGGGTCTGCAAAACCCCTATGCAGCGGTTCAAATCCGCTCGCCGCCTCCATCAAGATGCCGAGGTGGCGGAATGGCAGACGCGGCGGACTTAAAATCCGCTTCCCTCA
>CAZSED010000008.1:70978-93901 GCA_964605885.1 uncultured Dehalococcoidales bacterium | reverse complement strand
CCTTTACGCTGGGTGGGACGGGCGGGGGCATAGCCCGCACAAAGGAGGAACTGCGCTCGATAGTGGCCAACGGACTTGCTTCAAGCATGACCCGGCAGGTGCTGGTGGAGCAGTGCCTCTTCGGCTGGAAAGAGCTGGAATACGAGGTCATGCGCGATGCAGCCGATAACTGCATCACAATATGCAACATGGAAAACATCGACCCTATGGGCATTCATACCGGAGACAGCATTGTGGTAGCCCCCAGCCAGACGTTGACCGATGTGGAATACCAGATGCTCAGGTCGGCCAGCCTCAAGATAATCCGCGCGCTGCGCATAGAAGGGGGCTGCAACATACAGTTCGCTTTGACACCCGGCCCGACCGTAGCCGCCAAATGGGCGCAGGACCAGCTTAATATCCAGAAGAGCAGCTACTACGTTATCGAGGTAAATCCCAGGGTCAGCCGCAGCTCGGCGCTGGCCAGCAAGGCCACCGGCTACCCCATCGCCAGGGTGGCGGCCAAGATAGCGGCCGGCAAGCGGCTGGATGAGATACCCAACAGGGTGACCGGCAAGACGCTGGCCGCCTTCGAGCCGGCGCTGGACTACTGCGTGGTAAAAATCCCGCGCTGGCCCTTCGATAAGTTCACGACGGGCGACCGCAGCCTGGGCAGCCAGATGAAGGCCACCGGAGAGGTCATGGCCATAGACCGCACCTTCGAAGCAGCACTGCAAAAAGCGGTGCGCTCCCTCGAATTCGGCAAGCGCTCACTGCTGTGGGAAGGTAAGGACTGGGGCACGGACGGCCTCAAATCATTTCCCCTGCAGCCGAACGACCTGAGGCTATGGGCGATCATGGCCGCACTGAGAAGGGGCAGGACTGCCGATGAGATATCTGAACACACGGGCATCGACCCCTGGTTCATCAATAAGATGACCAATATCGTGAACATGGAGAAGACGCTGCTTTACGAAGCGCTCGACAGGGATCTCCTCTGGGAGGCCAAGCGCCTGGGCTTCTCCGATTCGCAGATCGGCACGCTGGCTGACCGCCTGCCGGAGCAGGTCAGGGAGCAACGGGACGAATGGCGTATTCATCCCGTCTACAAAATGGTGGATACCTGCGCTGCTGAGTTCGATGCCGAGACCCCCTATTTTTACAGCACCTACGAAAAGGAAAACGAGGCCGCGCCCCTTGACGCGGAAAAAGCACTTGTCATAGGCAGCGGGCCCATCCGCATCGGTCAGGGCATAGAGTTCGACTACTGCAGCGTGCACTCCGCCTGGGCGCTGCAGGAAGCCGGTTATAAAAGCATCATGGTGAACTCCAACCCGGAAACCGTCTCAACCGACTTCGATACCAGTGACCGGCTGTACTTCGAAGCGCTGGACGAGGAGAGCATCAGGAATATCATCCAGAACGAGTCCTACCTGGGCCAGCGTTACATCAACTGCCCCTCAATAGTCCAGTTCGGCGGCCAGACCGCTGTCAACCTGGCCGAGCCGCTGGCCTCCAGCGGCGTGTCCATCATCGGCTCCAGCGCCGAAGCCATAGATATTGCCGAGGACCGCCGCCGCTTCGAAGATTTTCTCAACCGGCTGGGCATACCCCAGCCGCCGGGGGCCGGCGTTACCTCTCTGGACGAGGCGCTGAATACCGCGGAAACGCTGGCCTATCCGGTGCTTGTCAGGCCGAGCTACGTGCTGGGCGGCCAGGCCATGGAGATCGTAAACAACAGCGAGGAGCTGTCTAAATACATGGGCCGGGCTTTGGAGCTGGGGAGCAGCCACCCGGTCCTGATAGATAAATATTTCGAGGGCAAGGAAGTTGAGGTCGACGCTATATGCGACGGCAGCGATGTGCTGATACCTGGCATCATGGAGCACATAGAGAGGGCTGGCGTACACAGCGGCGATTCCATCGCGGTTTATCCCGGTCTGAACCTCACCACCAGGGAGGTTGATACACTGGTGGACTATACCATACGCATGGCGCTGGGATTGAAAGTTAGAGGACTGATGAACGTGCAGTTCGTGGTCATGCCGGGGGAGAGAAACGAGCCTTCATCCGTATACGTGCTGGAGGTCAACCCGCGTGCCAGCAGGACCATACCGTTTATTTCCAAGGTTACAGGCATCCCCATGGTGCGCCTGGCCACCAGGGTGATGCTGGGCACCAGCCTGAAAGAACAGGGGTACCAGACCGGCCTGTATAAGAAGCGCAGGCTGGTGGGCATAAAGGCGCCTGTGTTTTCCATGTCAAAGCTGATCGGCGTCGACACCTACCTGGGCCCGGAAATGAAGTCAACGGGTGAGGTGATGGGCATCGACCATAACTTTGAGTCCGCCATGGCCAAGGCACTGATGGCCGCAGGGCTGATATTGCCACCTTCTGGCAACCTGCTGTTCAGCATCGCCGACAAGAATAAAAAGGAGTCGCTCTCCATCATATCGGGGTTCTACTCGCTGGGTTATCAGTTATACGCCACTGAGGGCACGGCAGCGCTGATTAAAAGCCATGGCATGAAGGTCAATGCCATCGAGAAGAAACTGAGCGAGGGCAGCCCCAATATTATCGACCTGATCAACAGCGGCACGATAGGCGGGATCGTCAATACGATTACCGGCGGGCGCGTGGCCCTGCAGGACGGATTTCACATCCGGCGTGCCGCAGTTGAACGCAGAATACCCTGCTTTACATCCCTGGATACTGCCAGGGCGGCGCTTAAATCTCTTACACAGAGCAAAGCCATATACAGCGTAAAACCGGTCAGCGATTATCTGGCCTGACATGATTTAATAATGGAGGATTGCCATGCCGCGTAGAGATGATATCCACAAGATTATGATCATTGGCTCCGGGCCTATCATCATCGGCCAGGCCTGCGAGTTCGACTATTCCGGCACGCAGGCATGCAAGGCGCTCAAAGGTTTGGGCTATGAAATCATCCTGGTAAATTCCAACCCTGCCACCATCATGACCGACCCGGGCATGGCCCATATTACATACATCGAGCCGCTGACCGTGGACATGATGGAGAAAATAATTGAGAAAGAACGGCCGGACGCGCTGCTGCCCAACCTCGGGGGTCAGTCCGGACTGAACCTCAGCGCCGAGCTGGCCAACAGCGGCATTCTGAAAAAATACGGGGTTGAAGTCATTGGTGTGGACGTGGAGGCCATCCGCAGCGGCGAGGACAGGATCGCTTTCAAGGATACCATGAACAGCTTGGGAATCGAGATGCCCAAGAGCGAGGCGGTCTATTCCGTGGAGGACGCTGAGAGGGTGGCGCTGGAGCTGGGCTACCCCGTTGTAGTTAGGCCCGCCTATACCATGGGCGGGACAGGCGGCGGGCTGGTCTACAACGTCGAGGAGCTCAGGACGGTAGCCAGCAGGGGCATTGCCGCCAGCCTGATCGGCCAGGTGCTCATCGAGGAATCTGTGCTGGGCTGGGAGGAGCTGGAGCTGGAAGTCGTACGTGATTCTAAAAACCAGATGATCACGGTCTGCTTCATTGAAAACGTGGATGCCATGGGTGTGCACACGGGTGATTCCTACTGCGTGGCGCCGATGCTGACCATCGATCCCAAGTTGCAGAAACGCCTGCAGGGCTACTCTTACAAAATTGTTGAGGCAATACGCGTAATAGGCGGCACGAATATTCAATTTGCGCATGACCCCAGGACCGGCCGCGTGGTGGTGATTGAAATCAATCCCAGGACTTCACGTTCATCTGCGCTGGCCTCCAAGGCCACGGGCTTCCCCATAGCGCTGATATCTGCCCGGCTGGCTGCAGGCCTTACGCTGGATGAGTTACCCTATTGGAGGGACGGCACACTGGAAAAATACACTCCCTCCGGTGAATATGTCGTGGTCAAATTCTCCCGCTGGGCATTTGAGAAGTTCAAGGACGCCGAGGACAAACTGGGCACCCAGATGAGGGCTGTGGGTGAGGTGATGAGCATAGGCAAGAACTATAAGGAGGCCTTCCAGAAGTCGATCAGGTCGCTGGAGATCGGCCGCTACGGCCTGGGCTTCGCCAGGGATTTCCATCAGAGGCCGCTCGAGGAGCTGATGCAGATGCTCAAGGAGCCGTCCAGCGAACGCCAATTCATCATGTATGAGGCGCTCCGCAAGGGCGCCACCGTCCAAAGCCTGCACGAGAAGACTTATATTAAGGCATGGTTCATACAGCAGATGAAGGAACTGGTAGAGCTGGAAGAGCACATACTGACTTATAAGGGCAAAACTCTTCCCGATGAGCTGCTGAAGCAGGCCAAGAAGGACGGATTTTCCGATAAGTACCTGTCACAGCTGCTGGGAATGGGCGAGAAAGAGGTGCGCAGCAGACGGACGTCGCTTGGAATGAAAGAGGCCTGGGAGCCCGTGCCGGTCAGCGGCGTGGAGAATGCTGCATATTATTTCTCTACCTACAACGCGCCCGACAAGACTGTGAGCAGCGCCAAGAAAAAGGTCATGGTGCTGGGCGGAGGCCCCAACCGCATAGGCCAGGGCATTGAGTTTGATTACTGCTGCGTACACGCGGCCTTCACGCTACGGGACGAGGGCTATGAGACCATAATGGTCAACTGCAACCCTGAGACAGTCTCAACCGATTATGATACCTCGGACAAGCTGTACTTTGAGCCGCTGACAGAGGAAGACGTGCTAAGCATCTACCAGAAAGAGCACCCGGTGGGAGTGGTAGTGCAGTTCGGAGGGCAGACACCTCTCAATATAGCCGGGGAGCTAAATGAAGCAGGCGTTAAAATACTCGGAACGGCTCCGGAGATTATAGACCTGGCCGAAGACAGGGGCCGCTTCCGCGAGATGATGATTAAGATGGATATACCCATGCCTGAATCCGGCATGGCCAGCAATATGGAGGAGGCGCTGAGGGTTGCCAAGGTCATAGGCTACCCGCTGATGGTGCGCCCCTCGTATGTGCTTGGAGGGAGAGGCATGCAGGTGGTGCACGATGAGGAAATGCTGCGGGAATATGTTGAGGCGGCCGTAGGCGTAACGCCCGACCGGCCGATACTCATCGATAAATTCCTCGAGAACGCCACCGAGGCTGAGGCCGATGCTATCTCCGACGGCGTGGATACATTCGTCCCGGCCATAATGGAGCATATAGAGCTGGCCGGCATTCACTCGGGCGACTCTTCATGCGTCATCCCGCCGGTCACCATACCTGAAAGGCATCTGATGACCATCAACGACTATACAAAGAGGATCGCCAGGGAGCTGAACGTAGTCGGCCTGATGAACATGCAGTACGCCATAGCCAAGGACAAGGTTTACGTGCTGGAAGCCAACCCCAGGGCTTCACGCACAGTGCCCCTGGTATCCAAAGTTTGTAACGTCTCAATGGCACGGGTGGCTACGCAAGTCATGCTGGGCAGAAAGCTCACCGATTTAAACCTGGTCAACAGGCCTATTCCACATTTCGGCGTGAAGGAGGCGGTATTCCCCTTCAATATGTTCCCCGAAGTCGACCCGCTGCTTGGACCGGAGATGAGGTCGACCGGCGAGGTGCTGGGCATGGCGGACTCCTTCGGGCTGGCCTTTTATAAGGCGCAAAAAGGAGCCAAGCAATGCCTGCCGGAGGCCGGCACAGTGCTGATGAGCATTTTCAGCAAGGACAGCGAGGCCGTCGATATTGCCAGGCACTTTGTAGACCTGGGATTTAAAATAAAGGCCACCCGCGGCACGCATGATTTCCTGAAGAAGCACGGCATAGAGACTGAAGTTATTTATAAACAGCAGGAAGGCAGGCCGAACATTGTTGATGGCATAATGAACGGCGAGATCCAGCTCGTCATCAATACTCCCAGCGGCAAGCTCAGCAAGTGGGACGATTCATATATACGTAAAACAGCTATAAAATATAAGGTTACATATATCACCACGCTGGCAGCAGCGGCGGCAGCGGCCAAAGGCATTGATGCCTACCACCGCAGCAAGCCCACTGTGAAATCACTGCAAAGCTATCATGCGGACATTAAATAGCAGGCAAAGGACAAGTTGAAACAGGTTACAGCACAGGTCCTATCCAACGAGAGGGTTCTGGAATACACCGGGGCTGCATATTACCTGATGTGTGCCAGAGCGCCGGAAATAGCATCCGGCAGCAGGCCCGGGCAGTTTATCATGCTAAAATGCGGCGATGATGCATTACTGAGGCGGCCGATCAGCCTGCACAGTGTATCCGCCGACGGAACGGTAGAGTTGCTGTACGCATTGCGGGACGGGAAGGGTCTGCAGTGGCTGTCAGGGGTGGAAAAGGGGAGCATGCTCGACCTTCTCGGGCCCCTGGGCAACGGCTTTAGCCTGGCTCCCCGGGCGGGAAATCTGCTGCTCGTAGCCGGCGGCATCGGCATCGCTCCGCTAAAATTCCTGGCTGAAAAGGCTCTGGCAGCGGGCAGCAAAGTGACGTTGTTAATGGGCGCACATACTGAAGCAGGGATATACCCGGAAAGACTGCTGCCTGCCGCTGCCGTGAAAGTCGTTTGCACGGACAACGGCAGCCTGGGGAAGAAGTGCACCGTCAATGACCTTATACCCGATCATTTAGCCTGGGCTGACCGGATTTACGCCTGCGGCCCGCAAGCCATGTTCCAGTCTATAAGCGCTCAAATGAACACCTGGCCGGTGCAGAAGCCGGTTGAGGTCTCACTGGAAGTCCGCATGGGATGCGGAACTGGCGTCTGCTATTCATGCACGATCAAAACCCGTCGCGGCCTGAGCAGAGTTTGCAAAGAGGGCCCAATTTTTAATATAAAGGATATAATATGGCAGGAGGTCAGATTATGACGGTTAATTGCAAAAGGTTCCAGATTGATACCGGGGGCAAGGGCGAAATCCTTAACGTCACTTCGGAGATTACCCGGGAAGTGAGCAATTCAGGTGTTAACAGCGGTACTGTTACCGTTTTTATACCGGGCTCTACGGCAGGCATATCCACCATTGAGTACGAGCCGGGATTGCTGCTGGATATGAAGGAAATGTGGGATCGCCTGATCCCCGAAAATATAAATTACGAGCATAACAAAGCCTGGGGGGACGGCAATGGCCACGCCCATGTACGGGCATCGCTGATCGGGCCATCCATTACTATACCGTTTGTCAACAAGAGGCTCACACTGGGGACCTGGCAGCAGATTGTAATCATTGATTTCGACGTCCGGCCCAGGTCCAGAGAAATTGTGCTGCAAATTATGGGAGAATAAGTAATATAGCCCTTATCAATATAGTAGGAGGTTATCATGAGTGCACAAACGCTTGCTCTGACCTTCGTCGCCATACTCGGCTTCTGCATTATGCTGGCCCTGGGCGCTTTCCTGGGGCAGAAGATTACACCGGGTAAACTGGTAACCTTCGCCGGCGTGCTGGCCTTAATAGCCGTGGTGTGTTACGCCGTATATGCCGCCTATTATTTTATTACTCTTACTGCCTAGTTATTTATCATGATGCAGAGTTTTCGCTGTCCTGCCTGCGGCAACTTCAATGCACTGGGTGAGCCGTTCTGCACAAATTGCGGGCAGCGTTTCGTCTATAATTGCCCCGTGTGCGGCAGCCCGGTAAATAAGTTCAGCTCGAACTGCACCAGCTGCGGCACAGCATTCAGCTGGAACGTACAATCGCAAAATCCCGCCTCCCCGCCTGCCGCTGCCAGGCAATCATCAAATATGATGCAGGACAGCGGCCAGCCACGGTTCATCTCAATGCATACGGAAGTGCCTGAAAAGCTGACGCGTAAACCTGTTTTCTGGATTGTGCTCACAATAATCTGCGCCATCCTGATTGCAGCGATTTTTGTCATCGATGCCTTTTTAAATAAATAGTGGAGGGAAGCAAATGCCTGACCCAAAGATGGTAACCTACGTCTTTGCTATCGTTCTTCTCTCGTGCCTCGTGTTATCGCTGGGCGGATTCCTGGGGAGAAAATTCGAGGTCTTCCGCGTGGTCATTTTCTCTGCTGCCGTGGCCTTACTTGCCCTGGTCGTCTTTGCTATATACTTCGCCGTGCTGGGTATCAGCGGCAAGCTTTAAATCGGTATCGGCCTCAGCGTTGACTCTCCCCTTGCTGGAGACCTTATACTCTAGAAATCTTGTGACTGAAAGGACGGCCAGACCAAATGCACAAAGGTAAATTCGGGACTGCAATCAACTGTATGGACGGACGCGTGCAGCTGCCCGTCATCCACCTGCTGAAAGAAAAATATGGGCTCGATTTCATCGATATGATCACCGAACCGGGCCCGGACAAGCTGCTTTCGCAGGGAACTACCGCTCAAGTAGAGTCGATAAAATCCCGCCTGCTGATATCGGTTAACGCCCACGGCTCCGATACAGTTATGGTTGCCGGCCATCATGATTGTGCCGGTAATCCGGTGGACCGGGAAGAACATATAAGGCAGATCAAAAAGTGTCTCGATATTATCAAAAGTTGGAACCTGCCGATAAAAAATATGCTGGGCGCATGGATAGACGACCAATGGGAGATAAATTTAATCGACTGACCGGAAGATGTCCTGCGGCCCCGTTTTTAGTTGCTACCTGACTGTGCGTGCTGTAAAATTACACGAATTCACAACAAGATGCCGCTGTATGCTCGAATGTAATTGTGGAGAATCCTGATATGAGAAATAAATTTTTCCTGGCTGTTACGCTGCTTATTTTGACGGCCGTCTTATTGCCCGCTTGTGCGCAGACTAAAAAGCAGATACTCCCCAGCCAGATGGCGCCCGTAACGCACGGTAACTTGATACTATCGGTTTCTTCGGACGGCAACCTGGATATGCCGCATGAAGTCAAGCTCAAATTTGGAACGCCGGGAACCGTTAAAACCATCCGTGTAGAAAAGGGAGACCTGGTTAAAGCCGGCACCCTGCTGGCTACCCTGGACGATACAACGCAGCGGCTGACGGTGGCTGCCGCTCAATACAGCCTGGAGCTGGCCTTAAACAGCGTGGTGCAGACCTGCTGCGGAAATCGCTTCCCCTCCTTCTACTCGTTAGCCACCGGCCTGCTTCGCTTTGAACAGGGCCGGGATGAGATCACACAGGCCAGGATATACCTGCTGAACAACCAGTATTACGACGCAGCTTCTAATATTTCATTGGCTAAATATGATCTGGATGCTGCCAGGTCTGTCTACATCGACCCCAAGCTGGACACGGTACAGACACAGTATAACGCGCTTGACCAACCTTACCCTGCCTTCCCGGAACTGCTCAGGGTAGCCGATATCCTGGGCCAGGAGATCGACAGCCTTACCGCAGTTCAACAGCTTATTGAAAAGGGTGACTATGCCGGTGCGCTGGCAGGTATCGACGACCTAACACTGACGCTGGAGGATGCCCACACATACGTTAAAAACAACTCGCACCTGCCCGGCGCCTTTACCTACCCCGATACGTCCACTGCGCTGGCCGTCCAGAGGCAAGTACTTGACGCGCTTTCAGAAATACAGGACGCCCTTTATCAGGACAATTTCGACCGGGTGAAAATGTCCGAAAAGCTGCGAATGGCACAGCACGACCTGCTGATGAGCAGCATGATATTGAACGAAAGCGAGACCATATACAGGGCGGGACTAAATCCCCAGGCGCTGCGCACCTATAACATCAACATTGAAACCGCCATGATCAATCTGGATAAAGCAAAGCAGGAGTTGCTGAAAACCGAAATCCTGGCGCCTTTTGATGGCACCGTTGTGGATATACCAGTTAAAGAAAACGACCAGCTTTCCACATTCGACTATTCCTCCAAGACGGCCGTTCACCTTGTGGACACCAAGACCATTAAAATGACCGGCATCATTGATGAGATCGATATCACCAGGGTTCAGGTAGGGCAGAAAGCCGTTCTTACTGTGGACGCTCTGCCGGGCCAGAAGCTTAGCGGCAAAGTTACATTTGTTTCGCCGTTCGGCACGCTGCTGGCCGGCGTCGTCAATTTTCCGGTGGAGATTTACCTTGATCCGGTAGAGAACGTCTCTCTCAGGGGCGGCCTGACGGCCACGGCAGACATAATCACCGGTGAGAAAGACGATGTACTGATGGTCCCCAACAGGGCGGTAAAGGGATTGGCCGGCGATTTCTGGGTGGACGTTGTCACCAATGCCGCAACCGGCCTGACGGAGAAAAGGTCCGTCACGATCGGGGCACAGAATAAGAAGATAACCGAGATCGTATCCGGCCTTAAGGAAGGCGAGAAAGTTCTCATCGAGGAAGTCAAGTAACTATAATTTACAAGGGTGATAATTGACCTATGTCCATGATTCACCTGGACAGTATAGTTAAGACCTACACCATAGGCGAAGTCGAGGTACATGCCCTGGATCATGTCAGCCTGGATATAAACGCGGGTGAAATGGTCTCGATAATGGGGCCCTCCGGTTCGGGCAAATCTACCATGATGAACCTGCTGGGCTGCCTGGACCGGCCCACCTCGGGCACATATGAGCTCGACGGCATTGATGTCAGCCGCATGACCGATGACCAGCTTGCAGCTATCCGCAATAAGAAGATAGGTTTCGTCTTTCAGTCATTTAACCTCTTGCCCAGGCTTAATGCCCTGATGAACGTAGAGCTGCCCCTTATCTACAACGCCTCCAAGCACAGGAAGGAGCGGGCGATGCAGGCCATGGAAGCCGTGGGGATTTCTCAGCGCGGCCATCACAGGCCCAGCGAGATGTCAGGCGGTGAACAGCAGAGGGTTGCCATAGCACGCGCACTGGTCAACGACCCTCCCCTGATACTTGCCGATGAGCCTACCGGCAACCTCGATACGACCACCAGCCATAGCATCCTGGAGTTTCTTCAGGATCTGAACAACAAGGGCATCACCATCGTCATAGTCACCCATGAAGAAGATATTGCCACTTATACCAGGAGAACGATATATCTGCGTGATGGACACGTTGTCCAGGAGAAGTCACGGTGAGCATTATCCAGCACCTCCTGTCGGCCTGGCAGGCATTAATAGCAAATAAGCTGCGCTCTTCACTCACAATCCTGGGCATCGTCATAGGTGTAGGCGCCGTCGTCTTTCTGGTCTCATTCGGCAGGGGCCAGACCAAAGCCATGACCAGCATTTTCGAGAATATGGGCGTCAACGCTATATACGTCACCAGCACCAGCCAGATCACCGGGGCCGGCAGGATAGCGGGCGTTCTCACCACGGAAGACGCGGATGCTATCGCCAGCCCGAATAAAATTTCCGCTGTGAAAACAGTGGCACCTATGTTCACCAAGGGACTTAAAGTTGTATATAACAACCAGATTAGAACCATTAATGTGATTGGCTCTGTTCCAGCTCTGCGGAATATACTCAATTATAAGATTGCACGAGGCAATTTCCTTAACGACCAGGATGTGCATAAGTATGCTAATGTTGCCATACTGGGTAAGCAGGCAGCTTCCGATCTTTTCGGCGCGGCCAATCCTATTGGAGAGACAATACGTGTCGGCGGACGCAAATTTGATGTGATCGGGGTTACCGAGGAGCGGGGCAGCTTCATGGGAGGCGGAAACGCCGACAATTTTATACTTGTTCCGCTTACAACAATGCAGACCATGTTCGGCATCCCGTCTTCGGCCCTGGGACACCCCGTGCAGGCAATCGTTGTTGATGCCACCTCCACCAGCGCTATAAACACAGCAAAGGACCAGATAACCCAGTTATTGAAACAGCGGCATCATATACGTGAAGACCAGGAAAATGATTTCAACGTTATAGACATGCAGGAAGTCATGAAACGTATGCAGCAATCGATGGCCATCTTCCAGACCTTCATCGCCAGCGTAGCCAGCATATCTTTGCTCGTGGGCGGCATCGGTATCATGAACATCATGCTGGTTTCAGTAACGGAACGTACCAAGGAAATCGGCATCCGTAAAGCCATAGGCGCCAAACGCCGGGATATACTCTTTCAGTTCCTGGTGGAATCCTCGTTTCTCAGCCTGACGGGTGGCATTGCCGGCCTGCTGCTGGCAGTCATCGGGTCCTTTGCCGTGACGGGACAGAAGATGAACAATCTGCCGGTAACCGCGCCCATATCCCCGGATATTGTGCTTATGGCCTTCATGGTGGCGATCTTTACCGGCGTTGTCTCCGGTACTTACCCGGCCTTCAGGGCCGCCAAGCTGGACCCGATTGAATCACTGCGGCATGAATGAGTTCATTTGCCCTGTACAAGGGAAAGGAATTCTGACCGCGTTACCGCTCTTTTCTCGAAGATGCCGCGCATTGCAGAAGTTACCACGTTGCTGCCGGGCTTTTTAATGCCGCGCATGGTCATGCACAGGTGTTCCGCCTGAATCACCACCGCCACCCCATCCGGCTTAAGCGACTGCATGATGACGTCGGCGATCTGTTTGGTCATCCTCTCCTGCAACTGCAGGCGCCGTGAAAATATTTCCACCACCCTGGCCAGCTTGCTGACGCCGACAACCCATCCATTGGCATTGGGTATGTAACCTATATGCACCACGCCGTAAAAGGGCAGGAAATGGTGCTCGCACATCGAATAGAAGGGAATGTCCCTGACAATTACCATCTCATGATGGCCGGCGGCAAAACCGGTTGCCAGCACTTCCGAGGCATCCATATCCATGCCGGAAAACAGCTCGGCATACATCTCTGCCAGCCGTTGAGGCGTGTCCACCAGTCCGGCCCTTCCGGGATCATCGCCTATGGCCTTGATTATTTCCAAGGCGGCCTGTTTAATCTTCTCTGCATCCAGCATTAGCTCTTTTCACCGCCTTAACGTTTACCGCATTTCTCCCGGTCGTAAAATTTCTGGCTGGTCGCGTCAGTTGTGCAATACATGTCGGCTCCAAGGTACAGGGCAGGTTTGATCAGGCTCAAATCAAGTATGCCGTTCTGTTTAAACACGCCCTCCGCCACATGCACCGCCAGTATTTCACCGATGATCCAGGCATGGTCGCCGAATATCATGGATTCCACCACAGTGCACTCAAATGCAGCATATGCCTCAGCCAGTATAGGCACGTCGGTCTTCAGCGGCCTGTCCTCAGCCAGGCCGTATTCGGTAAACTTATCGATCAGATTGCCGCTGCTCCCACCCATCGCAGCAATATCGGCAGCCTTTTCAATCGGCATGAAGTTGATGCCGAACTGCTTGCTTTGCGAAAGCATGCCGTACGTATAGCGTTTGGGCGCTATGGCAATGCCGTACAGCGGAGGCTTGAAGGAGACAGGGCAATGCCAGGCCACGGCCATGCCGTTCTTTCTACCGTCATAGTTAACGGTGACGATAGTGGCCGGCCTGGGATAGTGCTGATAAAACTCACCGGTAGTCTCCACAACAACCTTCAACATGTCAGCCGTCCTCCACACAAGGGGGCGTTTATTTTTTAAAGCCCAGATGCTTTTCGATCACTTCAAGGTCTGCCGGCAGCTCGGGGAATGGTTCGACATACCTGGTGGGGATATCAGGGTCCTTCAAGCCGTTCCCGGTTACGATGCAGACTATCTTTTTCTCTTTGAAGCTCCTGCCCTGTTTCACCAGCTTGATCAGGCCTGCCAGGGGCGCCGCCGACGCCGGCTCGCCGAAAACGCCTTCTTTACCGGCCATCAGCTTGTACGCCGCCAGTATTTCGTCGTCGGTGACGCTTTCGATTACTCCGCCGGACTCGTCCCTGGCTGCAACTGCATATTTCCAACTTGCTGGATTGCCGATTCGAATAGCGGTGGCAATAGTCTGCGGGGTATCGATAACCATGTTCTTCACAATGGGAGCGGCGCCTTCGGCCTGGAATCCCATCATGACCGGGGTCCGGTCAACTTTGCCGATGGCCTTCCACTCTTTAAAGCCCTTCCAGTAGGCGGTGATGTTCCCGGCATTGCCTACCGGTATAAACAGGAAGTCAGGAACACCTCCCAGATCGTCAACTATCTCGAATGCGGAGGTCTTCTGGCCTTCTATCCGGTACGGATTTAACGAGTTCACCAGTGTTATCGGATACTTATCTGCCAGGATACGGGTAACCTTCAACGCCTGGTCGAAGTTTCCCTCAACGGCAATTATCTCTGCTCCGTATGCAATGGCCTGCGCCATCTTGCCGACAGCAATTTTGCCCTTGGGCACAAGTATGATTACCTTCAGCCCGAAGCGCGCTCCATAAGCCGCCGCTGACGCACTGGTATTTCCAGTGGAAGCGCAGATGGCCTGCTTGCTGCCTTCCTCTATCGCTTTGGCCATGGCTACCACCATGCCCCTGTCCTTAAACGAACCGGTGGGATTACATCCCTCCAATTTGAAATACAGCTCGCCCACGCCCAGCTCCCTGGCCAGGTTCACGGACTTGACCAGCGGCGTCTCTCCCTCTCCCAGCGATATCATAGGAGTGGCCGGGGTTATGGGAAGATAATCCTTATGCCTTTGCAGAACTCCTCTAATCATGACTAGATGGCCTCGACTCTGATGAAATTGCTTATCTCTTTGACCACTCTTAATTTATTGATGGCCTTAATGGCGCTCTGCACTGCGCTCTCCCTGGCCCGATGTGTCATGAGTACTATCTCGGCCGTCTTGTTGGTCTCGTCAGACTCCTTCTGCATCACTGACGAGATGCTTATTCTCTGGTCGCCCATGGCGGCAGATATTTGCGCAAGCACGCCCGGCTTATCTTGTACACTCATCCTGAAGTAGTAGCGGCTCTCAATATCCGACATCGGTTTAATTCCCGATATTTTTTCCGGGATGAACCGGGGCGCATTATCCCGCCTTGTATTAATATTCTGCGCTATATTGATCACATCGGCAATTACGGCGCTCGAGGTGGCTGACGGCCCTGCGCCCTGCCCGTAGAACAGAACATTGCCCACCAGGTCGCCGCTGACATAGATGGCGTTATATACACCGTTGACCTTGGCCAGCAGTGATTCTGCCGGGATCAATACCGGATGCACCCTGGCCTCCACCAGATTGCCCGACCGCTTGGCAATCGCAAGGAGCTTGATGGCATAGCCGAATTCACTGGCGTAGCGGAAGTCCCTGGATCTCAGGCGCGATATGCCCTCACAGTAAATCTCGTCGAAATTGACGTCCATATCGAAGGCCAGCGAGGTCAATATCGACAATTTATAGGTGGCATCCAGCCCGTTGATGTCATTCTCGGGGTTGGCCTCGGCGTATCCGAGCTTCTGCGCCTGCTTCAACGCAACGCTAAAATCCAGTTGGTCATGCGCCATGCGCGACAGTATGTAGTTGGTTGTGCCGTTGACGATGGCGTGAATGGCCTGTATATCGTTGGCAACCAGGTCGCGCTGGAAGGGCGAAATCAAAGGGATTCCACCTCCGACACTGGCTTCAAACCTGAGCCCTGTATGATGCTCCTTGGCTATCGAAAGCAGTTCCGCACCATGCTTGGCCATAACCTCCTTATTAGCGGTCACCACGTGCTTGCCGTGAGCCAGGGCTTCCTTGATGTAGTTGTAGGCCGGATACTCACCGCCTATGAGCTCGATAATAATGTCTATCTCATCATTGTAGATGGCTTTCTTATAAGCGGTGGTGTACAGGCTGCGGTTGATGCCGAGCATCCCGTGCTTGGATACGTCCTTCTCAACGACGAGCTTAAGCGCCAGAGGGCTGCCGGCCTGCCTGGCCAGCGTCTTCTGCTTCGATGTCAACGCCTTGGCCACGCCGCTGCCGATAGTGCCAATGCCCAGCAACCCGATGTTAATAGCGCGTTTAACCAACTTACTGCTGCCTGCCCTTCAGTACCTTGCTGGTCGCAAAGTCCTTCTGTGCCTGGTCCATCAAATTCTCTGTCTTGGCGTCCTTTGACAGGTCCTCAATCCACTTGTTCAAGCACTGAGTCGAGAGGAACTGCATAACGTTATTATCGTAGGGGCGGTCCATTTGATGGTCAAGCACCTCTACCAGCCAGTAGCCGCCCTTGGTCTGGACAGTTTCATCGCGCATAATATCGCTTATTTTATTGGGTTCAAGCGTCTGTATCATTCGGTCAAGCATGCTGCCCTTGTTCATGCCCGGCTCTATCCACCCCAGGTCGCCACCTTTGTCTTTGCTGTCGGCATGCTGGGAATATTTTTTAGCAATATCATCCCAGCTTGCACCGTTCAGCAGCTGGGCGCGCACATCCTCAGCCTGGTCTCTCACAGGCAACAGGACAGCACGGGCATGGACGCCCTTGCTGTCGTCCTTCTCAAGCACCTGGATAATCCAGTAACCGTAATTTTTTTGCAGGTTGGGATCATAGATTGGATCGCTCAGAGTCCCGGTCGGCAGCGTAAAAATCACGTCCTTGAGCACCGAATCACTGAGGTCTCCCAGGGCAATGCGTTCATAACCCTTGGCAATCCAGCCCAGTTGGCCGCTCTTTCCCATTGTGACGGCGTCCATTGACAGCATCTTAGCGGTGGTGGAGAAATTATCGCCCGCCATGATTCTCTGTTTGCGTTCCTCCACCATGGCCTTGTTTTCCAGGAACATGGCCTGCACGTTCACCTGCTCCCCACCTTTAGGCAGGTTGGGCCAGCAATATTGCTTCACATACTTCTGGGTGATCAGCTGGGTCTTTACCAGGTCCAGCGCCGCATCATTCTTGGGCAGCTTGGACTGGGCCATTGCCTGGTTCACCTCTTCATCGCTTAAGGTTATCCCCATAGCAGCTGCTTTCTCCCTGACTAGTTCACCCTGGGCAACTGCCGAACTTACGTAGTCAATATAATACTTCAGCATGTCCTTATTTATGCCGGTGGTAATAATGTCCATGGCATTTATGAAGTACTGCATATTGAAAGACGCATCATTTACCTTTAACACAACCTTGTCGTAAGGGGATATCTGTTCGTTGTAAATCCCGTATCCGATGATACCCACGATCACGACAATGACGGCTGCTGTCACAGAGACTATGATACGTGACATGCGTTTCTGTTTCTCCCATTTGGACACCTGGCGCTTGGAGGGAGCTCTTTCAATTAATTCTTTGCGGTGTTTTCCGGCCACTTTAGAATCCCCTTATTAAAAATAAAATTGAGGCAACTTACATTGCCCACAAGCAACGAATATGATACCATATTTTCGTTTCTCAGACACGGGGTGTAGCGCAGCCTGGTAGCGCACCTGAATGGGGTTCAGGTGGTCGACGGTTCAAATCCGTCCACCCCGACCAAATTTAATTTAGCGGTCAAACGTCACTTCTGAGGCAAGTTACGATGGCTGAGCCTGTCTTTAAACAGACCTTTGATTCACCCTTGGGCCCGGTAGCGATAGCGGCAGACAATGAACGGGTTTGCTCAGTCGAATTCTGCGATGGCCGCTTATCTGATATACATATGCGGACGGGTAAAAGGGCGGGCCTGGTTAAATCACATACCTCTATTAATATCCTTGCTCAGTTAAACTCGGAGCTCAACGACTATTTCGATGGAAAGCTGAGAAGATTCAGTGTGCCGCTTTCAATTATAGGCACTCCATTTCAGGAACGAGTCTGGCGTGAGATAGCCAGGATTCCTTATGGAAAGACTATTTCCTACCAGCAACTGGCGGAGAGGATCGGCCGCCCCACAGCCGTCAGGGCCGTGGGCCGGGCCACAGGAACGAACCCTATCAGTATCGTGATTCCCTGTCACCGCGTGATTGGAAAGGATGGCAGCCTTACCGGTTATGGGGGTGGACTGTGGCGTAAACGGCGGCTGCTTAAACTCGAGCAATCCGGAAAGCTTTCAAAATAGAACCGTACACTCTGTTCCCTGCCTTTCAAAGTCTGCAGCCAGCCTTTTACCGGCGGAGACAAAGAACTTGTCGCTCAATTCAGCAAACAGTCCGTTTTCCCTGTAAATACAGTCGGCATAATGATAGTTCATCCTGTCTACAAAAACATAGTCAACCTTACCCTTCAACTCTCCGGCCAGCCCTTGCCCTCCGGGGAGCAGGGGTGCAATCATGGCAAAAGTCCTTATTCCTGCCGAGTGTAACACTTCAAGCGCGCCGATCCTGGCTTCTATTGAAGCTGCCCCGGGCTCAAACAGCTGCCGCACACCTTCATCCGACGTGGTGACGGACATTCCCACTTCTATCTTTTTGTTCCCTTTAAACAGCGCCATATCCCTCAGCACCAGCACTGATTTCGTCTGGACGGTAACTGCCCATTTATAATGCACCAGAATCTCAAGGCATGCCCTCGTCAGGCCGTACTTCTCCTCAACTGGCTGATAGGGATCACAGAATCCGCTAAGCCACACCCGGCCGGGCGATTTCCTTTTTATTTCTTTCTCCAGCAATAACGGCGCATTCATCTTGACGTCGATGAACTCACCCCAGGCCTCTTTATGACCCGTGAATCTTTTCATGAAGCGCGCATAGCAGTAAGCGCAGCTGTGCTGGCAGCCGATATAGGGATTGATGACGTAATCGAAGATGGCTGATTTGGAAAGTATGCTCTTGGCTGGAACTTGGTTAATGTTCATTGCACGTTATACAGAAATGCAAGACAGAGCACCGTCCATTCCGCTTTCCGGCGCTCTGTCTTTATGTCCCGATTGCAGTGTTTCGGTTTGCTAGAACCAGCGATAGTAGGTGGCAATGGCTAAAATACCCTGTATGATGAATGCAATGCCGATTAGTATGTTAATGATGGCCGGGTTAACCATGATGATGATACCGAACAGCAGCATGATGGCGCCGATAATAAGCGGCACAATGGCAAATCCCATGGTAAAAATGAAAATCAATCCCAACAAAATGAGATAAATGCCCACCAGGTAATTGAGTATCCGCGGGAAGATCATGACTACGATGCCGAAAACCAGGCTGAGGATACCTATGAGCAGGTTCCCGCCGACTATCCAGAGAATACCGCTGAGAATCAGCGCTATACCGACCAGATAATTTAATATGCGAGGGAATATCAGTATCAGTATGCCGAAGACCAGGGCGATGATTCCCCCCACCAGGCCCCCTACGGGAATTCCAAAACCAACCGGTAAATTAAATGGCAGCAAGTTCCTTTACCTCCTCAAATTTGGTTAAGACCACCCATTCAGCGTCACAGCACGATTATAATTGATTTGAACAGCTCCATAAAGCCTGTGTGAAGATAATAAGCCAAAGTATATGAAGAAATAATAAATTCAGTCTTAAAATTATGACAAAGTTATTAAATACCTCTTGGCAACCAGTGGGTTGCAGTGCCATAATGAGAGCTGAAGACAGACATGGGCCGGAATGGTCGGGCGATATATTTCACGGAAAAAACGGGCAGGAGCCGGTAATGAAGGAAAAGCACGAAAAGAGGCCGATAGAGCGCAACATAGCCATGGAGCTGGTACGTGTCACAGAGGCTGCTGCCATGGCCGCCGCCCGCCATCTGGGCAGGGGCAATAACAATCTGGTGGACGAGGCCGCCGTGGATGCCATGCGCTATGTCCTGGGCTATGTGCGTATGGATGGCATCGTCGTTATAGGAGAGGGAGAGAAAGACCACGCCCCCATGTTGTATATCGGCGAGCATATAGGCGGAGGCGCCGAATTGAAAGTGGACATCGCTGTTGATCCCATCGACGGCACACGTCTGGTTGCACGTGGACTTCCCGGCGCAATTGCCGCCGTGGCACTTTCCGCCAGGGGCACCATGCACGTACCCAGACAGTTCGTCTACATGAATAAGATAGCAACGGGAGCTGACGCCAAGGACTATATGGATATCAATGCATCGGTAGCGGAGAACCTGAAGAATATTGCCGCGGCCAAGAAAAAGCTGGTATCGGAGCTTACAGTCGTTATCCTGGACAGGCCCCGGCACGAAAAATTGCTGGAAGAGGTCAGGAGCGCCGGCGCCCGCATAAAGTTGATTTCGGATGGCGACGTGGCTGCCAGCATCGAGGCTGCCATGCCCAATAAAGAAGTCGACGTCCTCATGGGCATCGGCGGCACGCCTGAGGGGGTACTGTCGGCTGCAGCCATACGCTGCATCGGGGGCGGCATCCAGTGCCAGGCCTGGCCGCGTAATGATGAGGAAAGGGCCGCCGCCAGGGCTGCAGGCATCGATGTCAACAAGGTTTACAGGACGGAAGACCTGATAGACAGCGATGATGTGTTTTTTGCCGCTACCGGCGTGAGTACCAGCGAATTGCTCAAGGGAGTCAGCTATTTCAGCGGCGGGGCATTTACCCAGTCAATAGCCATGCGCGGCCGTTCGGGAACAATACGCTGGATAGATGCCTGGCACAATTTTGAACGGCTGGACAAGCTCAGGTTTTATAACACACATTAAATTCGGATACTAACAATACGAGGATACTATGATTGAGAAAGTACACACTCATATAATTGCCGAACTACAACAAAACACACGGACAGACACTGTTTTTATCATTACCTCCATCGCGCTTAATTTGCTGGCTTTGGCCATAAACACAGGAGTCGCCCAGGACACAAATAAATCTGCGGCCCAATGGATCGTATTTTTTACCTTTGTGGTCCTGGTGATTGTGATTAATTTTGTGGCCGAGATAGGGGTGCTTAAGGGCAAACAAACCAGGCAGAAGCTAATTCAGGGACTGATCAAAATGTACAAGGACCAGGGAGTTGACGGTTATTATGACCCTTCTCTGCTGGGCAATTACAATACGCGGTATAACCTCTTCCTCCTGGTGGTGCTGGTCACTGGCGTGATCGCCATAGCCGTGCCAGTAGCGCTTCTAAGATAAGACCGGCGTGTCCCTGTAAATAAAAATAAGGACTGGTGCGTCACTCCAGTCCTTATTTTTAAGGAGTACTTAAATTTAACGTGCCACTGTTACCGCGTCACGTTTTCCAGTTCTTTTAATCCGGTGTCCAGCCCCCTGCCGAACAACTTCAGCTTGATCGGCTCGCCGTTACCATACTTCTTGTAGACCTGGCATACCTCGCAGATGCTGGTGTCTCTGCCCGTGGCTCCCCGGTCATCGAGCTTGCAGTAGGTGCCTTCGATTTCCCAGCACGGCAGGAACTGGTATTTTGCCGCCGGGCACTCGGCCATTATCATTTCAGGACAATGGCACTTGTCCCAGCACGGCTGCTTCCCCGCCCAGAAGTTGGTCCTGGTGTCCTCTCCAACCCTGTTGAACTTCTTGGTTTCAAATGTTACTCCAGCCATTGTCTTTTCCTCCTTGTTTTCTTTCGCCTGTTTCTGTTTCTTTCTATGCTTTAAATTTAACATCCGGGTAATGTGACGCCATCCGTCAGGCAGCTTAATTTAAAGTTGCGCAAAAGCGCATGTACGCTTTTGTTTTATCCGCCAAAATGCGTATCCCGCTACCTGTCCGGCACTCCGCTAAAGCCGGGCGGGACTAAAGTACTGGCGCACTCGGTACGTATAGGTGATTGAATATTAGCCTGGTCCAGATATAATTCTTGGCATGGAGGAATCCGTCCTTAGCTTTTGTCGCAATCCGCTAGGGAACGGAAGGAGACAAGAACATGTTTGACAAATTCATGAAAGCAATGACTAACCTGCGGAGGGATGAAAGAGGTATGACCGGCCTTGAGACAGCCATAATTCTGATCGCCTTCGTAACCGTAGCAGCCGTTTTCGGCTATGCCGTATTGAGTGCGGGCCTCTTCTCAGCTGAAAGAGGCAAGGAAACCGTCTACGCCGGCCTGGCCGAGGCCAAGAGTAACGTTGAGCTGTCCGGCTCCGTAATAGGACTTGGTGATAACAACAGCCAAGCACTGCTCTCAATAAAATTTACCTTAAAGAATGCTATCGCCGGCAGTCCGATAGACCTTACCGAGTGTGACGGTACTACCACCGCCGGCAACAAGTGCGTCATCAGCTTTACAACGCAAAAGGACTACTTCAATAACGTCAAGTGGACCAAAGAAGCAATCGGCGATGCAGATAGCGACAACCTGCTGGAAACCGGCGAGCAATTTGAAATCACAATCGATATGAACGACCTGGGCGACAGTAAAGTTCTCTCAGAAAACCTGACCGTAAATAACACCTTCAATATCCAGGTCAAGCCGTCCATCGGTTCGACCATCACCATCCAGCGGCAGCTCCCACCCGCTATCGAAGCGGTGATGGACCTGCATTAGAGTATTAAAGAACTAATAAAAAGGCTCCGGCCAAAAGCCGGAGCTTTTTTATTGGCCACCAATTCCCGCTGCAGTATACAGGTCAAACATTCACAAGGTTCAGCATGGACTATGGAAAGATCTTGCCTCCGGCTATTGGATGTGTGATGGGCTTACACTGAGGAGCCTCGGGGCCGCAGGGCCCTGGGATTATAGACGGCTGTTGACTAACTGACAAAGTACGGATTCAGTTCAACTGCTTGACCACCCGGATCACCTGGATAATAACAGCATAGTAATCATCTTTCTTTTTGTAGGGGCTGATCGTCATCTGGTCACCCTCCATCCTGAGACACAGGTCTCCTGCGGATGGGGGCATATCCTTGGCACAAATAATGATGTCTCCCTTGTGAACCACATTGCTGTACTCCAGGTCGGCCGATTTGAAACCCACCAGCTTCATCTCCTTACCCCCGTTCAGTGCCAACTCCCTTGGCAGAAAGGCATACTCAACCACTTGCCTGCTGTTTACTCCGGCGTATACCGGCACCACCGCCGGCAACGACAGGGACAGCTCGCTAATTATCTCATAGGGTGTTTTCTTTAGCAAATCTTCTTTAGGATTTTTATCCAGGACCAGATCGTTGAGGTCGTTAATGGAAACCTTTAACGCCCGGGAAAGTTTGTTAAGCGAGGCCACGGTGACTGACTTGTAGTCACCCTTCTCAATGCGACAGATGAAGGAAGGCGAAAGATCGGCCAGCTTGGCCAGCTCCGCCTGGGACAGTCCTCTCTTAACGCGGGTGTCTTTTACATACTTATTTAGCATTGGCCTTTAAACCCACTCTCGAGGCTGTCTGTTTACCATGGTA
>CAZSED010000008.1:0-70878 GCA_964605885.1 uncultured Dehalococcoidales bacterium | reverse complement strand
ATAACGGCCCCGGGCCGGAAAGCGGCCGATGAAAGCCCGGGGGCCGTCAAAATAAATAGTAGGAGGGTTCTCATGGACGGTAATGAATACACGGTCGGTCTGGTTTCTTCTCTCATTGCTGCTGCCATTATTGCTGCTTTCATTGCTGGCTTCGGAATACTGGGTTGGGTGCTGTCATTATGCTAGCCAGGCTGCAAAGGACCAACACCGGTTGGATGGAATTCCTGATTAAATTCGCCATCGTTATTTTCATCATTATGCCCGCCTGCATACTGGGCAGTTTCTGGGCAGGTTGGCGGTTGGACTCCTTGCTTAACATTCACATACTCAAAATAATATTTCCCATAGCCGGGTCCGTACTGGGACTGTTTTTTACGGCTCTGCTCATCTTGGCCGGGCATGCAAGGGATAGTGCTATTGGAGTAATTGAGGACTTAAAAATGCAGTCGTTATGCGACCCGGCGCAGAAGCAGATTAGGTCAGGCAAGTCTGCGCGCAAAGCTTCACCTTCCAGGCCGGGATATCTAACAGCCTTCCAGGATAATTGATCCGTCTTTTTCAGGCAGGGTGGCGCCACAGTCAAGTAACCCATCTTAGTTCTCCACAGGATAACCGGCGTCCACCCATGCCCCGAAATTTCCAGATAACGCATACACACGCTCGAAACCCGCTTCTTTAAGCCTGTATACGCTACGCATGGGTGAGCCGAATCCGTGACAGTAAATCAGGTAGGTCCTGTCTTTATCAAAACCGGAAACTAGGTTTGAGATGGTACATTTGGGGTAGTTGAGCGCACCGGGCAGATGCCCGCTGGCAAAGAAATAGGGAGAGACGTCGATCACTACGACATTTCCATCCCTTTCGATCAGGTTTTTAGCTTCTAACGGTGTAATATATATGGGTTTGAATTCAGGCGGCACCCGGTGGAATACAAAGCCGCCCGTTACGATCAGCACGACCACGATAAAGATGGCGTAGAAGACCAACGACTCTGACGTCTTCATTTAAGTACTCCTTAAAATATCCAGCTATTTTTTGACGCGAATATTTACTTTGCCATGCGGTTGCTTCTTTCCCTGCCCCGTTGACGCCGGCCGGCCGGCCAGTAATTGATGAGGACAATGCCTCGAAATATCAGTGCTGCACTGGCAGATGACTAATCTCTATCTTTAAACCGAGCTTGATTACAGTAAATCATATGCTCAGCATCGATACATCGGTTTGAGGCCTTAATTTTTTACAAAAATGTATGGACTAAAGGCGTACATTAAAATGCGTAGCAGCAATAGTAATCTAGCTGATTTACACTAATAAACGCATTCGGCAAGTGTATGCATGCTGTCCGGCGGTGATGTTGTAACGTCACCTAAAATTGAGCGCATGAAATGTACGATTCAGGCCTGCTGACCTCTAATTATGGCTTTTTGTAAATTTTCCGTAACGCCCAAAAACGTCAGGCACGATCGTATTATCTTTGAAGCGTCCGGGTGTGACTTGCCACAAGGTGTAAAATAATATGTTGCGTTAAACCTCTGCACCAACGAGCTGCAAGGAGATATAGTATGGACCTGTCAACCTTCGGTATCTTATGGGCACTGATAGAAAGAGCCTGCCTGGTGCTCATAATCTTTATCTTTTTACTGCATATCAAGTTCTTCAAACACCTGCTGGAGAACAAATTCCGTGTGGCGGACCAGATCTGGCTGGCCATCATATTCGGGCTGTTTGCCATCTACGGCACGCACAGCGGTGTGCAAACCTCGGGTGCAATCGCCAATATCAGGAACCTCGGCCCGATGATGGGTGGTTTGATGGCCGGTCCCTGGGTTGGCCTGGGCGCCGGGCTGATAGGTGGAGTTGAACGCTATTTCATAGGCGGTTTTACGGCTATACCGTGCGGAGCCGGCACAATTCTCAGCGGCCTTATAGGAGGCCTGCTGTTCATGTGGTGGAAGGGCAAAATAGGAATCTGGAAGCCGACACTGTTTGCCTTCCTGATGGAAGTGTTAGATATGGCCTTGTTGCTGATTTTCGCCAAGCCGTTCGAAAATGCACTTAAGCTGGTCAGCGTCATCGCCATGCCCATGATCCTGGCGGATACCTTTGGCGTCTTTGTTTTCGCCTGGGTTCTGAACGACATGAAGAAGACAGCGGCAGCGTCAGACAGCGCCTAGTTCCGGTTCATACACTGCCCAGGGTGGTAGGAACCAGCTCCGACAGCGCCGGATGTATATGCATCCCGGCAAAAACCTCCCTGGCATCGCCCTTGGACGACATTGCATTAATGACTTCCTGTATTAACAGCGGAGCATACGGGCCTATAATATGGAAGCCCAGTATCCTTTCAGTGCCGTCCTCTATTATTGCCTTGGCAAAACCTTCCTTTTCTTTCATTGCCAGGCCGTAAGCCAGGCTGGAATATCTGGTTTTCCCTACCCTGACTTTATGCCCATCGCCAGCCTTCTCTTCGGTCAGCCCTACAGACGCTATTTGCGGATAGGAGTAGACGGCGTGAGGGGCCGAGCTGTAATCCATCTTTATCCTTGCTCCGTGCAATACATGATCAGCAGCCACCATGGCCTCCCTGTTGGCTACGTGCGTGAACATTTGCTGCCCGTTGGCGTCTCCCACGGCATAAATATGCCTGTTGCTGCTCTGCATGTAGTCATTGACTTTAATATATCCGCGTTGATCCAGCTCAACATCCGTCCTTTCAACCTGAAGAAGGTCGGCGTTAGATCTCCTTCCCGCGGCCAGCAGGACCTTCTCGGCTGTAAATTCCCTCACCCGGCTGTCCGCCTTGGAGTGCACAACTGCCGTATAGCCGTTGCCCGCCTCAGCCTTCTTGACCTCTTGCACGACCTGTCCTGTCAGGACCTCCATACGGCGGCTCAGCTTCTTCTTCAACAGCTCAGCTATGTCCGGCTCCTCCGACAGTATCAACCTATCGGCCATCTCCAGTATGGTGACGCGTGTGCCCATGGCCGCAAAAAAGTGCCCGTACTCAACGGCAATATAGCCGCCGCCGATGATAATCATGCTTTCGGGCCGTTGCTCCAGCATTAAGAGCGACTCGTTGGTCAGGTAGTCCACATGGCCCAGGCCCTTGATGGGTGGAATAAGTGGCCTTGAACCTGAAGCCAGAAATATCTTCCTGGCCTTTATTTTCTCGCCGTTGACCTCCATCGTCATATCGCCCACAAATTGGCCCTCGCCCTCGTAGAAATCCAGTTTTTTATTGCCTGTCAGCATTTTCCTTACGTGCTGTCGGTTATCCTCGACTACACGATGCATATGGCGCATTACCGCTCTGAAATCAGTGGACGTTATGCTGGCACGCACGCCCAGCTTCCTGGCTTCTCTGGCTTCAACTACCCTGTCGGCGGCGCAGATGAGCATTTTGGACGGCACGCATCCTACATTAAGACAGGTACCTCCCACCGGCCCCTTATCCACCAGTGCCACCGTCAGGTCGTGCCCCAACGCCTCCTCCACAATAATCAGGCCGCACCCCGATCCCACCACGATGAAATCATATTCTTTCAACTTCCTGCCCCCGCTCCACGTTTTGCCTGCCATGTTTATGGCGGCTCTTCTTAACTATACATTTTATATATATATGCGGACAAACCATCACAGAAAAAAGCAATTGACAGCCTTGTCCCTTTGAGATATATTGACTTTGAACCAGCCCAAAATTTCAGCATTTTGAACCGGCGTGGAAATATAACCTGAATATCCATTCCCGCGCCCTTTCTTGGAGGCCGTTATGACTACTGAAACACGGCAATATGCCATATCACAATACCACGATGTAGACGACATTTACCGCCGCCTGGAGGCACTTGTCAGCCAGCCGATGCGCCTTGTCAGGCGGGAGAGGATGGTGGAATTTCTCAAGTACTTCGAGAACAAGTGCCGCCGCTCCAGGGCACTGACCGATGAGGCCAAGAAATATATACCCGGCGGCGTACAGCATAACCTGGCGTTCAATTATCCCTTCCCCATTGCCGTTGAAAAAGCCGAAGGCCCTTATCTCTGGGACGTGGACGGCAACCAGTACATTGACTTTCTTCAGGCCGGCGCCCCCACGGTGCTGGGCAGCAACTATGCACCCGTGCGGCAGAAAGTAATCGAGCTGCTGCAGTCCTGCGGCCCGGTTACAGGCCTGTTCCATGAATACGAGTTGAAGCTGGCGGAGCTGGTAAACCGCTATATGCCGGCCGTTGAGATGTTCCGCATGCTGGGCTCCGGCACGGAAAGCGTAATGGCGGCCATCAGGGCAGCTCGCACGTTCACCAAGAAGAAGAAAGTCATTAAGGTCGGCGGCGCTTACCACGGCTGGAGCGATTCTATGACCTTCGGCATGCACATACCCGGAACAGGGCGTATGGAAGCTACTGGAATTCCCGTGGGTGCCACGGCCAATACTCAGGAGTTTTATCCCAATGACCTGGATGCCCTGCGAAAGAGGCTTAAAGCCAATCGACGCGCAGGCGGCACGGCGGCAGTCATCGTCGAGCCGCTCGGACCTGAAAGCGGGACACGGCCCGTGCCATTCGATTTCAACCACCACGTGCGGGAGCTGTGCGATGAATTCGGAGCGCTATTGATATTCGATGAGGTCGTGACGGGATTCCGCCTGGGAATGGGCGGGGCACAAGGCTACTTCAATATCAAGCCCGATCTGACCATCTTCGGCAAATGTATAACCGGAGGCTACCCCATGGCCGGCGGCGTCGGCGGACGAAGAGACATTATCCAGTGCTTCGCTGCGGGCATCGGTGGAGCCGGGGAGCGGGCATATATAGGAGGCACGCTTTCTGCCAACCCGCTCTCGTGCGTAGCCGGCTACCACGCCCTGGTAGAGATGGAGCGCACCAATGCTCCGGTTATCGCAGGAAAGGCCGGTGACAGGCTGACTAAGGGCCTGCAGAAGATTATTGACCGCCATGGCCTTCCTTTCGTGGTATACAACCAGGGATCGATCATACATCTGGAGACATCGGGCGTGATGCTGCTCGATTTCAACAATCTTGATCGCCTGCTTAAGGAGATGAAGCCACGCAGGGATATGATCGAGGAGATGGGTGCAGCCTATATGGCCAACGGCCTCATCACGCTGGCCGGCTCACGCATGTATACCAGTATGGCGGATACGGACGCGGTTATTGACGAAGCGCTCAGGCGGTTTGAATTGGTCCTGTCGGAATGTAAGTAAGGCCGGCTGCTAAAGCAGGTACATATTTTCCGCTTCCCTCAGCAGATCGTCACGGAAGGAAGGGTGGGCCAGGCTTATTATAGCCAGCGCCCGGTCCCGGGTCGACTTGCCTTTTAAGTTGACCACGCCGTGTTCGGTTACCAGGTACTGCACGTCCATCCTGGGCGTGGTTATCACGGCGCCGGGATCCAGGTGAGGCACCACTCTTGAGACCTGGCCGTTCTTGGCGGTTGAATGGAACGCCAGTATGGACTTGCCTCCCTTGGAATTGTAGGCGCCGCGCACGTAATCAAGCTGGCCGCCCGTGCCGCTGAATTGCGAGCCTGATAGAAACTCGGCGTTGCACTGCCCTAGCAGGTCCACCTGGATGATCGAGTTGATTGAGATCATATTATCATTACGGGCCACGACATCAGGATCATTTGTATAGGAAACCGGATAGCTTTCCATGCTGGGGTTGTTATTCATGAATTCGTACATCTCGGTGGTGCCTTCTGCCACGGTAAACACGTGCTTCCTGGGGTGAAGGTTCTTCCTCTTGCCTGTGGCTGCTCCTTTCTTGATTAAGTCCACCATTATGGGGCCGAAGACCTCGGTATGTATGCCCAGGTCCTTGTGATGAACTAGATGGTGGCCTATAACGTTGGGCAGGCCGCCGAAACCGAGCTGGATGGTGGCGCCGTCGGGGACCATCTCCTGAATGATTTTCCCGATTGACTCGTCCTCGGCCTTCGGCGCAGGCCACTTATACTCGAACAGGGTTGAACTATGCTCAACGATGACATCCACCTCGGAAACGTGCAGCAGGGCGTCACCGAAGACTCGCGGCATATTTTCATTTACTTCCACCATCAGCTTCCTGGCGCACCTTGCCACGGTGGAGGTGTAGTCGTTGGCTGTGCCAAAGCTGAAAAATCCGGCTTCGTCCATGGGAGAAACTGCGGTAACCGTTACGTCAATATCCAGACTATCCTGCATAAGCCGGGGCACCTGGTGAAAATGATTGGGCACAAAATAATTCAGCCCTACCTTTACCGCCTGGCGCGTGGACTGGCTGACGAACCATGAGAAGGCTTCCACGCAGTCACTGATATCTGGTGCCAGCAGGGTCCTGGCGACTATTTCGGTGGGCAGCAGCGAGTGCACCTTTAAATTGGTCAGCTCGCCAGCCCTGACCCTCTCAGCAATGGCATTAAGCAGTGCCGGCGGCTCAGCCGCAGCCAGGCCGTGTACTATGGTAGCTCCGTCCTTGACCTTCCGGGCTGCTTCCTCGGGCGTAGTTAGCTTGCGTTTATAGATTGACTGGTAAGATGCCATTCTAATTCGTCCACGTTTTGATTTGGCACAAGGAGAGGATGGACTCCAGCAGGATTAAAAATTCGCTAGAGCTGCTTCTTCACTATCGAAGATATTGAATAGCTGTGTGAAACCTGCGATATCGAACACTTCCTTTATATATGGCTTCATGCAGGCCAGCCTCATATCCCCCTGCTGTTTGCGCACTTTCTTCAACTGGGCCAGGAACACCCTCAGGCCCGAGCTGCTGATATACTCCAGTTTATCCAGGTTCAAGACTATCTTTACCTGCCCGCCTTCGGTCAGGGAATCCAGCTTCTTCTCAGCATCCGTAGCGCTATAAGCATCAAGCCTGCCGTTTAACTGCAGAATTGTAATATCACCTGTTTTTTTCTCGGTTAGGTCCATCGGTCCTCCTTATAATGCTCATTGATGGTACGCCCGGGTCATTTTCCCAGGCCCAGGCGTACCATCATATCACATCCGGTGCTTATACTCCTTTCTTGAACGGATCGGCCCACTCCTTAATGGAAGCCGCCAGCTCTTTATGAGTCTTGGCATATTCCTGCAGGGAAATGCCCTTCATGGTGGCATCGATAGCCTGCCTGAAGGCTTTCCCGCCGGCTATCGGACCTTCGGGATGTGCGTGTATGCCACCGCCCGAGCCGATGACAATGTCCTGGCCGAGCTCTTGCAGCACCTTGGGCACCATGGAAGGCGTGATGCCGCCTGATGCCATGGGCCAGGTCGGCTTTATATCGTACAGCGGATAGGTCAGGTTCCTGGCAACACTATCAAATTTCTCCAGGATCACCGGCGCCTTTCCGTAGGGCGCCGGTATCACCACGATATCGGCTCCGGCCAGCCTGGGTAGCTTGCCCAGCACCAGGTGCGAGCTCAAACCGTGGTAGGGCGACATGTAGAGGGCACCCGCAACATCCATGTGACCCAGTATGGGAACATTGATGGCGGGGTCCTCGGCAAGGGCCTGCATGACCGGCAGCCCTACGGCCACGTAGTTGATCATCAGGCCATTCACACCCGCCTCAACCGCTTTCCTGGCATTCTCAAATACCTTTGGGACAGAGTCGGTAATATTTACCGTGTATAGCGTGTGTTCTCCCGTCTCCTCAAAAACCTGCTTTTCAATTTGCATGTAGCGTTTCACACGGCCCAGCAACCTGTTAAACGATGCATCGGCTATCAGCTCGTCGTCCTTAATAATGTCGCAGCCGCCCAGCGCCGCCTGTCTGAATAGCTCGGCACCCACCTCAAGCCTGTACCCCGTGCATGGCTTGATCATGTTGTTCAGCAGCGGGCGCTTCTTAACTCCCAGCAGCTTCCTCACGCCGTCGATGCCGAACTTCGGCCCCTGAAACCCGTCCACATATTTCTTTGGGAATCTTATGTCAACTAGTTTGACCTGCCCGGCCATTGAAATATTGCCCACCACAGTGGAGAGCATCATCGGTATCTGAGAGCCTATGTTCACCTCGGGAAAGGCCATCTGTATTACCCAGTTGCGGTCCTGCACTCCGGCAGGAAGCCCGTACTCGTGGTCAGGCAGCTCATAAACGCCGATTACCTTGGCTATGTGCTGCCTCCTTACCTCGGCCGTCTCTCCCGGCACGGGCACCCATGTCCCTGTGCTCTGCTCTATCGCCAGCATAGGCGCCAGTTTAGGCAGCGGCAGCAGGGCGGTTAGGGTCACAGTGTATGTGCCAATAATGTAATCGTCGTAGTCGATCCCGTCGGGAAGGGCCACCGGCTGGCTTAAACAATCCTCTATTTTCATTGGTTTACCTCCTTTGTTCGTCTGCTTCGTCGCATCGTTTCTTATTAAGCCTGGTATAAAATTCCTTCAATGCGCCGTATAGCTCCTGGTACGATTTATAAAGCGTATCATATATCTCCCTGTTTTCCTTGCGCGGCTCATATGCATGCTCTACTGCAACCACTTTCTTTAAAGAGTCGAAATCTTTGTAAATTCCCAGCCCCACCGCTGCCGTCATGGCAACTCCAACGCCGCCGGCTTCCTGCGGATTATATACGGTCTCAATCCTCTTATCCGTAATATCCGCCAGTATCTGCATCCAGGGTGCACCCAGCGCGCCGCCGCCGATAATCCTCAAAGAGGGCAGCGGGAAACCGAACTTCTTCTCAATTATCTCGATCACCCACCTGGTATTGTAAGCCACACCCTCATAAACTGCGCGCAGCAGGTGCTCACGCGTGTGCTCCGGTGTCAGGTTCACAAAGCCTGAGCGGATATATTCGTCGTAGACCGGCGCCCTCTCGCCGTACATCCAGGGCATAAATATCAGATAGTCCGAGCCGGCGGGCACCTGCAGTATCTTCTCGTCCATGTAAGCAAATATATTGGCCATCGAGGGGTCGGCCTTCTCAAACTTGCACATTTCGTCCCCCAGCCATTTCAGGCAGCCTCCGGCCAGCTCCATCTGGCCTAGCAGCAGCGCCTTCTCCGGGTCGGCTGAGTGAGTGCTGACCACGCCCTGCTTTCCAGTGGGCGTCTTACACGTGACTACTCCCACCCAGGCAGACGTGCCGTAGTTAATATGTCCCTCCCCCTCGCCGGTTGCGCCGGACCCGACCGCCGCCGACGGCACATCACCGGCCCCGGCCATCACCGGAGTGCCCTCCAGCAGCCCGAACTCGCGCGCAGCATCGGTCGTGAGTCCTCCAACTTTATCTATGGAACGCACCAGCGGCGGCAGCTTCTGCGGGTCGATGCCAACATACTTGAAAATGGTCGACATCCACTTCTTGCTCTTCAGGTCCAATCCAAAGGCGGAGGCGTTGCTCCAGTCCATAACCATATTGCCTGTACACCTGAACATCAGGTAGCCGTCAACATCAAGGAAGCACTTCATGCGGTTATAAATATCCGGTTCGTTCTTCTTCAGCCACACCAGCTTGGGTATACCGTCCTTGCCTCCAATGGTGGCCCCGGCAATGGCGCTGAAAAGTCCCGGCCCTCCGAACTTGCCCATGACCCATTTAGCTTCATCCACCGCCCGGTTATCAAGCCAGATAATGGCCTGGCGAAGGAAACCCGCTTTTTCGTCCATGGGGACTATGCCCAGCATTTGCGTTGAGAACGTGATGCACAGGATGTCGCCGGGTGAAACGCTCTTTTCCGCCAGAAGCTTCCGAGTGCTTTGCGTGACGGCACGCCACCAGTCTTCAGGATTTTGCTCGGCTCTGCCCGGGCTGGGATAGCTGGTCTGGTAAGGCACGATATATTTGCCGCAAACTTTGCCCTCTACATCCACCAATACTGCCTTAGTGCCGCTGGTGCCGACGTCATAAGCAATGATGTACTTCGCCATATTACCGCACCCCCAGGCTGATTCAGATTATGCAAATCAGGACGATTTGCATCAGACATTATGATACACATTAACTATGAGTCAATCAACACAGAAAGCTTCGAGCGGCTGTGCTGTTGACTTGCCACTTTAGCGGCTCTTATACTTCATTTGCCATCAGGTATCAGTAATGTTCCAGCCTGCTTATTTAAAGTTATTTCACTCCGGTGAGCTCAAGCGGCGCGCTGAAGCCCTTAAAGCCCGGCTGTACAACTGCGACATCTGCCCGCGTCGGTGCCGTGTAGACAGGTACGAAAATAACAATGGCTTCTGCCGCTCCGGCTGCCTGGCGCGGATATCCAGCTATTGTGCGCATCACGGCGAGGAGCCGGCCCTCTCCGGCAGCAGGGGCTCAGGAACCATATTCTTCAGCAACTGCAATCTGAGATGCCTCTACTGCCAGAATTTCCAGATAAGCCAGGAACCCGATCCCACAGCGCACAATATTGAAAGCATGGGGCTGGCAGATGTAATGTTACGACTCCAGGAAGAGCTTGACTGCCACAACATCAACCTTGTGTCACCCACGCATTTTGTTCCCCAGATAATCGAAGCTCTGCAATATGCCACCGCCCGGGGATTGAGGCTGCCCCTGGTCTTTAACACCAACGGATTCGACGACCTGGGAACGCTGAGCATGCTTGACGGCGTTGTCGATATCTACCTGCCTGATATCAAGTACGCCTCTGATGAGCAGGCGTCAAGGTTTTCGCAGGGTAAGGACTATGTTAAATACAACCGGGCTGCCATAGCGGAAATGTTCCGGCAGGTGGGAAACCTGGCAACTGACACATCAGGCGTGGCGCAGCGCGGCCTGATAGTGCGCCACCTGATACTCCCCAATGATATTGCAGGGAGCGCAGAATCGCTGGAATGGCTGGCAAAAACGGTCTCGCCGGACGTGGCGGTGAGCATAATGTCGCAGTACCACCCTTGCTATAAGGCTGCTAGTGAACCTCTGCTTGCCAGGAGGATATCCCGGGAAGAGTATGGCCGGGTAGTCAAAAAGGCAGGAGAATTGCGGCTTGAGAACGGCTGGCTGCAGGAGATGAGCTCGGCCGATTATTATCTGCCCGATTTCCGGCGCGAAGGCCATCCGTTTAATTCAGGGCAAATTTAGACCTACACACGGTCCTTTAAATTCTTCCTGAACACAGCCTGTTTTATATTTCCCCCCTTGGCCCCCCATATCTGCTTGATGCGAGGAATATACATGAGTATGGGCACCAGTGCTATACAGGTAGAATAGATCGTGAGGCCGGTATCGTGATAGGCGAACCAGGCTATCAGCGGAAAGGCGATAAAGGAAATACCGTAGGCGAATGTGGGCCAGCGAGTTATCGCCATCAGCAACAGGAACGAGCCCAGATAAATGCCCCATCCGTAGGGCAGGGGCAACTCGACCGAGCCCACCTTAAGCCAGTTGACCCAGGCCAGCAGAAATGCCAGTACGCCTATGGCTGTCGCTCCTCCCTTGCCTCCTCGGAAGTTTAGAAACACCGGAAAGTTATGCCCGGCTATTACTGCCACACCGGCCACCATCTCAACCGGGATCACCCAGTTCGAGGCGACCGGGAATAGGTACATCGCTATCAGGTAGGAAAAATACAGGGCTAGCATGCCCTTGGCTATATCCGTGGCCAGCACCAGCATGCCCTGCCAGAAGCCCACAACGTAGAATACGTTCATGGCGCCCATGTTGTGGCTACCCATCTGCCTGATGTCAGCCCCCTGCTTGAAGGCGCGGCATACCAGATAAGCCGTGGGAATCGACCCGACCAGGTAGCAGACTATAACGGTGGCAATAAAAGCAAGCACTAAATTCATCATCACTTTTTACCCCGGTTTATTATAAACCATTGTCAAGGCAAATGCTCCACCCCACACCGTCCTTTTACGCCGGGATTTATAAAAGCTGCAGGTCTACTTGCGGACTATTTAGATTTTGAAGGTAAAGCTGCCAGTGCGCTGCCCTGGGTAGTCTTCTCCCCCTTGCCGTTTTCCACCCAGATCTCACATTCCACCAGACAATTGTCGCCTTCGGTGTATTTCTTGGTTATCTTGCCCCTGCACCACCAGGTCTCGCCGTCCTGCGGCTCATCGAACGTCTTCATCTTGCGCGGGTAGTCCATGCCACGGTAACGGCAGGACAGCTTCTTTAGCTTGCCATCCTCACCGATCCAGTCGGTCATCAAATTCACCAGCCAGGACCGCTTGAGCGCCCCGTGGACGATAGGGTGCCCAACGCCCAGATTTTTAGCGAAATCCTCTTCGTAGTGCAGCGGATTGAAATCTCCCGAGGCGCCGGCCCACTGAACCAGCATCCTGGTAGTGGCTATCTTCTGCAGCGGAGTCACCTCGCCGCCTACCTCAACGTCTTCATAGTAAATCTGCTTGGCCATCGTTCACCTCGTCATACCGTTATCGGCAATGCTAGAAGTTCAGGAAGGTGTTGCGCATAACGAACGCTCTGGCGCCCTTCTGGTTGGTAAATGTAGTTTCAACCACCGTAATCATGGTAGCTCCCAGCTTTGTCTCACGACCCTCTATGCTCTCCACCCTGGTTACGGCGACCAGCGTATCGCCCGCACCCACATCCGAATAAAACTCGTAATCCACCCCGCCGTCCAGCAATCCGGCGGGAGCTCCCAGGCCGATTAGCCTGGCCACGAACTTGATCATGTCAAAGCCTTCGGCCTCCACGGGCCAGCCGCCGAATGCCGGCGGCGCCATAAGGCGCCCCCATTTACTCTGGGCGGCATACTGGACATTGTTGTAAAGCGGATTGGCGTCTCCTACGGCCCGCGCATACCTCTGAATGGCGCCTTCCTCCACTTTCAGGACAAAGGGCTTCTCGGCCTGCCCCACTAATTGCTTCAAGCTGTCAGGAACCACAAAAGCAGCCATAGTTACTGCCCCCTGCTATTTATTTGCCCACGATGCAAACGCTGACTATGTTCATTGACGGGAAGCCGCCCATGTTATGCGTAAGGCCGATCTTGGGGTCCTTGAGCTGCCTCTTGTCAGCCTTGCCCTGCAGCTGCTTGTACATCTCGTACATCATCCTCAGCCCGCTGGCGCCTATAGGGTGGCCGAAGCATTTCAGGCCGCCGTCAGGCTGGATGGGCTGGGCGCCGTCCAGGTCGAAACGGCCCGCTTCAATGTCCTGCCTCACTTTGCCCCGGGGGCTGAACTGCAGGTCTTCCATGGTGACCGCCTCCGTGATGGAGAAGCAATCATGCACTTCCGCCATGCTCACCTCTTCACGCGGGTTCTTTATTCCGGCCTCTTTATAGGCGGCTATGCCGGCACGGTAGGCCGGCTCAACGTGTGCGCCGTCCCATTTGGTATAAAGCATCTCTTCGCCGGAAGAGACTGCGATCTGCAGGGATTTTACGTAGACCGGGTCCTTCCTGAACTTCTTGGCCATGTCTGCCCTGCATACGATGGCAGCGGCAGCGCCGTCGCTCACGCCGCAGCAGTCGAATAGCCCCAGCGGCCAGGCGATTATCGGCGCATTCATGATCTGTTCTACGGTTACCTCTTTGCGTAAGTGCGCCTTGGGAGATAGGATGCCATTCTTATGGCTTTTGGCAGATACCCTGGCCAGCATGGCCTTGCCCTCCTGTGGGCTAAGATTATATTGCGAGAAATATTTGGTGGCCATCATGGCAAAACCGCCCGGGGCGGTCAGGTTGAAATTAAATAGGGGCATTTTATAACCGAGCATGCCAGCCACGGGCAGCCCGCCGTAGCCGGTATCCTTCAGTTTCTCCATCCCCAGCGCCAGGCAGATATCATAAGCCCCGGAGGCGATGGCATAGACAGCCCCGCGCAGAGCCTCCGACCCCGTGGCGCAGAAATTCTCCACCCTGGTTATAGGTATAAAGGGCAGTTTAAGCGTATGACCCAGGATGGTGGCGCCGCGACCGACGCTGATGTCCGGCATGTGCACGCCCCACCAGGCCGCCTGGATGTCTTTCTTATCCATGCCTGCGTCTTCCAGGCACTCCACAAAGGCCTCCACGATCAGGTCCTGCGGGCCGGCGTCGAAGCGCTCGCCGAACTTGGTGCAACCCATTCCTATTATGGCTACTTTATCGCTAATTCCCTCGGCCATTTCAATATCCTCCTTATTGTTCCGATGACTACGATACTATGGGAATCCCTTTCCACCCGTAGTTCACCGCCGCCCGTTTCTCATCCGAGAACTTGATCCTGAAACTGAGCTCCAACGGCATGCCGACTTTAAGCATATTGGGATCGCAGTCGGTAAAATCCACGCCGGTCCTGCCGCCGCCTACGAAATCTATGAAGCCGTAAGATGAAGGCGGATCAATGCTGGGAGCCAAGAAGTCGCTGGTATAGGTAAAGATATTGGCTTTTTTATCTGAAAACTTGTAAGGTTCCGTCTGGTCGACTGCGCCGCAATCCGGGTTCGGACAGATCCTCTGGGCAGGCCAGGCCGGAGTGCCGCATTTCTTGCACTTCGTGCCCACCATACCGTAGAGCTCCCTGTTATCCCTGGACACGATCGAGAACGATGTGTAGAGCACTTCCTCTCCGCGGATGCCCACTTCAGCCGGCATCAGCTTGCGGAATGCCAGGTACTTTTCATAGCTGCCCAGCGCAGCCTTGCTGGCCAGGCCGTTTTTGACGCCCTTCTTGCCCTTAACCTTGGTGATGTTATCCGTGACAGTCAGGTAGAAGGCATCGCATCCCTGACCGAAGCTCACCACCATGATCTTGTCTCCGGGCTTGGCTTCTTCCAGCGCTGCTACCAGCATCATCAGAGGCTGCGCCACGCCCGTGTCGCCAACATTGCTGAGCAGCGGGTCCTGGACCTGCTCAGGAGTCAACCCCAGAGTTTTAGCCAGAGCGCCATGCGCGCCGGCAAAGGCGCAGGCATAAATGACCTTGGAGAAATCATTAATATTCAGATTATATTTCTTGACCAGGCCCTTGACCGCCTCGGGAATAAACTGCATATAGCCCGCATCGCGGATGAAACGCTCCTCCCACATATGCTCTGTGCGCTCACCCACCAGACGCCGGCGGTCGACAAAATCGTGGGTGGTGGAAAAAGCCCCCTCGATATTCGCAATCACATTGTCTTTACCCAGCAGGAAGGAAGCCGCCCCGTCTCCATACGTGTAGTCGCCATTGCTGCCGACCTTGCTGACCCTGCAGTCAGCCGCCGATATCAGGCAGCTTTTAAGCGAATCAGAAGCGATGGCGTCGGCCGCAGCCAGCAGGGCCGCCGTGCCGGATTTGGTCGAGTCGGTGAAATCCGCAGTCCTGCAATCGGTCCTCAGGTCCAGCGCTGCAGCCACGATGCCGGCGTTCTGCCTGAGAGCATATGTCTGTGACGTCGTGGCAAAATAAAGCCCGTCAACCGCGTTGGTATCCTCCCCCTTCAGGCAGTCCACGGCAGCGGCCACCGCCATTGTTATGCTGTCCTCATCCCAGTTGGCCACCGCCTTTTCACCCCTGAGCGGAGCGAAGCCCAAGAACAGCAGCGCCAGCTGCATTATGTTGCGGTCCAAACGAAACCTGGGAATGTGCGCTCCATACGATTTAATGCCTACCATTTTCCCTCCTTTATCAGGTGCTGCCTTTCAAGATTGGCTGTCGGCCACCAAAGAACGATTTTACATCATCTTATCGTAAACTATAACTAACCTATACGAACATTATCGTATTCAGATTTTGGCAGTTTTCCAGTGATTTGAAGCTGATATTTTATTGACGGTTCAATTAAAGCCCAATACCGTCTGCGACCATGGAGAGATATAAGTCCCTGCCGCCCAGCATGAATTCAGCCGATTTAATCCGGCGGAAGTAACAGCCGATATCGTGGTCCATGGTGAATCCGATGGCCCCGTGTATTTTTATTCCGTCGATGCAAATCTGCTGATAAACTTCGGCCGCCTTGGCCTTGGCCATGGATATGCTGGTTAGGGCCTTTCGTCCGCTGCTCAGAAGCCATGCAGCATAGTAGACCATGTATTGCAGCCCCTCGACCTCGGTCAGCATGTCCACCAGCTTGTGCTGGATGGCCATAAAGGAGCCGATGGGCTGGTCAAACTGCACCCTTTCCTTGGCGTAAGCCAGTGTCATATCCAGCACTGCCTGGCAGGCGCCTGATATTTCAGCGCACTTCAAGATCGCACCTGTCTGCATGCTGTAATTGAACAGGTCACTCCCCTTCCCTATCCGGCCCAATACGTCCCGTGCAGTCACCCTGACGTTGTTAAACCTGACCTTGCACTGTCCGTCCCCGGCGGTAGTAGGTATCCGCTCCACTTTCACCCCCGGGCTTTTCCTGTTAACAATGAAGGTCGTCAGCTCGCCTTCCTTCCCGGTGCGGCAGAGCACGATCAGGTAATCGGCAGCGTGGGCAAACTGCACAAACCATTTGGTGCCGTTAATCAGGTAACCATCACCTTCCAGGCTGGCCCGGCAATTAATATCCCGAATATCATACCGGCCACTCTCCTCGGTGATGGCTAAAGACCACAGGCTTTGGCCGCCGGCGATAGCGGGCAGGAAAGTACCTTTCTGCCGCTCCGTGCCAAACTTCATCAGTGGCAAAGCACACAGCGCAACAGTGGAGAAAAAGGGCCCGGGCGTTATGTTTTTACCCATCTCCTCAACAAGGATAACCAGGTCAAGCAGGCCAGCTCCCGAGCCTCCGTATTTTTCAGGCACTATCAGGCCCGTCCAGCCCAGCTCGACCATTTTGGCCTGCGTCCCCGGATCATATCCCAGGCTGTCCTTCTCCAGCTCCTTGACTCTGGCCTTGCTGTATTCATGTGCCAGGAAGTCCCCGGCCATGGTCTTCAGCATCTGCTGCTGCTCATTCAGATCAAAATCCATGCTAACCTCTTAAGCGGTTTTAATACGGCCTGGGCAGTCCCAGCTTGAACTGGCCCACTATATTCTTCTGTATTTCATCCGTGCCTGCGGCGATCGACATGCCCGGGAACATCATGTAGAGACGCGTTATGGCTCCATCCAGCTTTGCCCATTTGGACCACATGTCAACCTGCGAAAACGCACCGGTCACTTCGCTGCCGGTGATGGCCATGCGCTGCATGACAAAATCGCAGTAAGCCTTGTTGCGCGCCGCCTCATATATGGGTATTTGCCCCTTGCTCAACTTCCATGTTATCTCGTAGCCGAAAAGCCTCAGGGTTTCCAGCTCTATCGCCCTCTCGGCCAGCTTATGCCTGATCAACGGGTCGGCCGCCAGCGGCCTGCCGTGCAACTTGGTCCTGGCGGCATACTTTATGACGATTTCCAGTATCCTCTTGGCCGTGCCGTAGAACTGCGGCGCCACGCTGTGCCTTTCAAAGGCCAGCGACTGCATCAGCTGGTACCAGCCCCTGTTCTCGGTGCCGACCAGGTTGGACACAGGTACTTTGACATTATCGAAAAAGAGCTCGTTGAAGATATGAACGCCGGCGTAGTTGTAGATGGGTTTAACCGTTATGCCCGGGCTTCTCATGTCGACGATTATCAGGCTGATGCCGTGCTGCTTCTTGCGGACGTCGACATCCGTTCTTACGGCCAGCCAGCACCACCTGGCCCGGTGTGCGCAGCTGGTCCAGATCTTCTGCCCGTTCAGGACGTACTCGTCTCCCTGCCTAATTGCACGGGTCTGAATGTTGGCAAAATCAGAGCCGGCATTAGGCTCGCTGTAAGCCGTGCACCAGACTCCATCGGGCTCACCTGCAGCAATGGGCGGTATGTATTTCTTGCGCTGTTCGTCGTTGCCAAAGAGCATCAGCGATTGCCCGACCCATCCTATGCCGCTGACACCCATCTGCATGCCGGGTATGCCCCAGTAGCTGGCCTCGTCCATGTAGACATGCTGTTCAAAAAAGGAGGCGTCCCTGCCCCCGTACTCTTTGGGCCAGGCCATGGTCAGCCATCCCTTGCGGGCCAGTTTCCTGGACATCTGCATGGCGAACTCCCAGTCCTCGTCCCGGCTTTCCTCTTCCAGTCCGGTAATCAGCTCCCTGCCTGCCATCTCACGCCTGGCAAACTCACGTATCTCTTTGCGCAGTTGCTCTTCTTTCTCGCTAAATTCGAAATCCATGTCAGCTCCTCGGGCCTTAATGGTAACATGCCGCAGCCAAGATTTTAAACTGGGTATTTGGGCGCTATCTCTGCAGGTCTATTTGATATGAGTGATGCTCTGATATACGCGGTCTTTCCAGGCCACACCGGCGCCCATGAAACGTCGCAATGCGCCATAAATGACCGCCAGGATTAAGAATGCCGCCCCCAGCGGATGAAAGATGAATGATATGGCCGAGCCCCTGAAATACAAGTCGGTAAACAAACGCATCAGCAGCAGCAAGAACACCTGAGCGGCGATGACGATGCTGATGGCATGTACAGGCTGGCCGGCTATGAAAGCGTCCCAGGGGGCTATATACAGCCAGTAGAAGGGAGCCAGATAAAAAATATAGGCGGCAACCACGAATCCTATCAGGGCCAGTGGAGAGATGGCTGCTATGGAATAAAACCATTTAATGCAGCCCTCGGTCATGCTGGCCACGTTGTTATACATACCTGTGCTCAACGTATTAGACAGGTCCACTGACAATGTCCTTCCGCCGTGGCGGCTCATCTCAATACCGAACCACATGTCCTCGATGATCTTGGAGCGTACCGCTTCGTGGCCACCTATTCTGAAATAGTCCTGCCGGTTGAACAACAGGAACTGGCCTATCACCATGGTCGGCCTCGGTTTCCTTGACAGGTGGAACCACCAAATGGGAAACCAGGTCATCTGAGCAAAATAGAAAAGCACGGGCAGCACAACCTTTTGTGTTATGCCCGGCACCTGCTGCCGGGGGAAGCCAGACAACATGGCGATGCCGTTCTGCACGGCGATTTCAAGGGTGCCGCTGATCATGTGGGGCTCGCTGACAGTATCGGCATCCACAAACAGCAGCCATTCCCCCGATGCATGCTGTGACAGCTGGTGGCAGGCAAAGCACTTGCCCGTCCAGCCTTCAGGCAGCGGCTTCCCCTTGATAAGGTGCGCCCTGCCGTCCCTGGCCTCTATCTCACCCACAATTTGAGAGGTCTTGTCGGTTGAGTTGTCATCCAGCACCAGCGCTTCGAAGTTCGGGTAGTCCTGTCTGAGAATGGATTCCAGGCATTTGCCTACGTTGTCCTCTTCGTTTCTGGCCGGTATTAATACCGATACCCTGGGCGGTTTCTCCGGCAGCCTGGCCTTTTTAGAGGGATGTTTGAGCGACAGGAGATTCAGGCTTAAGTTAATCAGGAACAGGACTATGACGGTCAGAACCAGCAACTGGTAAATCAAACGTCAACTGCTCCAAACTTCTCTAGACGCCTTTCCTTGACCGCAGCCAGCTCACCAGCCGGCCGGGATAGTGGGGGCCCATCGTTAAATCGTGGGCCTGCTTGATAAAAAATATCAGTGTGACGCAACACATAAAGAGTATTTCCCACATGTCCACGCGCAGCAAAATCAATATCACCAGCGTGGTGACCGTGCCGATCATCACCGTCCAGGAATCATTATAAAAAAGCAGAAATCCGATGAAGTACAGGATAGCCAGCATGAGAATGATTTCCCAGTGGGCCAGGCCTATCAGCGTGCCGGCTGCCACAGAGAGAGCTTTGCCGCCGCGCAAGCCCAGGAAGGGAGAGTAGGCATGCCCCAGGATGGCGCAAATCGCCACGATATAGGGTATTGGGGTAATCAGGCCTAGCAACCTGGCTGCCAATACAAAGGGCACGCCCTTGAGGATATCCGCCATAAGCGCAACAACCCCCCAAAACTTACCGCCCGCCTTAAAAACGTTGGTGGGGCCGGGGTTGCCGTCGCCGACAGTGCGTATATTTCTATGCAGCGCCAGGTCCGCTATCCAGACGGAGAAGGGACAGGCGCCAAGCAAGAAGGCAGCCAGCGCCAACCCGATGAACCAGACTGTTTCCATTGCTGCGCCCTCATACCTCTATACAGCTACAATCGCCTCTTGACGGCAAGTCTAAATAAAATAGCTATAGCTGTCAAGTCATAGAAAAGGTACGACCCCGATGGGATTCGAACCCACGATCTCCACCGTGACAGGGTGGCATGTTTGACCGCTACACCACGGGGCCAGACACTCTTATTGAAGCTGTGAACCAGCGGGGTGACGTTAAAAGTCTATCAATACCTCATCACAGGTGTCAAACCGCATTCCATATGAGAATTTTTGATTTTTATTCGTATTTATTATAAGCTAGGTTCTGATTGCGGCCATGTATGTGGTCTATGAGGAGAGCCTCGTGAATTTCCGCATAACTACTTTGCTCCTATCGGTATTACTGACGGTAATATCACTGCCCTTTGGCCTGGTCCCCTCGCCTGTCTACGCCACCAATATCTCAGTCGATCCGGCAACCGGCACGGTTGGCACCAGGATAGCTGTGACGGGCAGCGGCTTTGTGGGACGCCTGGCAACCATCTACTGGGACGATAAGAAGCTGATTCAGAACATCCCTGTCAGCAAGGAAGGGCAGATCAGCTACGTAGTGGAAGCTCCATCATCGGCCAAGGGACTGCACATCGTAAAGGTGACCGATGACAGCAACTGGGAGAACGTTAATGCATCGGTCAGCTTTGCTATAACGCCCAGCATCACCGCCGAACCCCCCTGGGGCAGGTCGCCTAATTTAATCACGCTTTTCGGCAGCGGTTTCGTGCCCAACGAGACCGGTATTTTTACGACCTGGGAAGGCCAGAAGCTGTCCAAATCCCCGGTTAACGCCGATAAGAACGGCGCCTGGCACTCCAACTTCGATGTGCCGGGCCTGGGCAGGGGTGAATATGCCATTGGCGCTTATGGAGACAGCACCAGGGCCATTGAAGTCCCTCCGCTGATGTTCACCATCGGCCCGTTCTGCAAGGCAACGCCTTTGTCAGGCCCGGTGGGCACCGAGATCATGATCAGCGGTGTTGGCTTCCGGCCGGGCGAAGACGGCGTAACCTTCACCTGGGACGGCCCCATCATAGACACTAACTTTGTGGCGGAGCCCAATGGCACCTTCAGCTACCCCATAATCGTACCGCCCAGCACCAGGGGCAAGCATACCATCGGCATCTACGGCAGCAGTTTTACACCCAAGGGCATTGTGCCTGATATAGAGTTCGAGGTCACCCCCAGCATCAAGCTGACGCCCAGCATCATAGAGAACAGCAAGGACGTCAGAATCGACGGCGCCGGCTTCAACGCACAGGAACAGATTGCAGTCACATACGATAAAATAAACGTCAACGTCAACGCGACCACGGATGACCGTGGAAGTTTTAACCTTACTTTCCAGACGCCTTACAGCCCGGGCAAGGACCACACCGTCATTGCCACGGGAAATAAAGGGGCATCGGCGCCGGCTACTCACACTTTGACGGTTCTTATACCTCCTACACCGGATCTGCGCTACCCTGGCCCCGGCGCTAGCATTCAGTCCAACGACTCGGTTATGGACGTTTTGGCCAGGATGTTCAGTTTCGTCACCGGTCTGTTCAGTAAACAGGCGGGCGGCGCAAAGGGTATGGGGGACACTACTGCAGTCACTTTGAACTGGGCTGTTAATGCAGACCAGACGGGGCTCACCTACTCGCTGCAAATATCCAGCAGCCAGGACTTTATGAACGTGGTTTTTAACAGGGACAAGATACCCTTCACAACCTACGACCTGACCAAATCAAGCCTGCCGGGCGGCGGAACTTATTTCTGGCGCGTCAGGGCAGTCAACGATTCCGGCGAGGCCAGCCCCTGGTCCAACATATGGTCTTTCCAGCTGCAACCCGGCTCGCTGCTGTCCGTAGCCATGGCCTTCACCATCGTTATCCTGCTGCTGGGCATGATTGTCTTCGGAATAATGGCCTTAATCAGCCGAAGCCGCTCCGAGTAGAAAACCGGTTGGCGCGTTTACTTGTTTTTCTGAAAGAACGTATGCTATAGTTAAAAAGCCAAAATTATAATTGGCCGCTAGGGGTGCTTTAATAAGCTGAGACTCCGCCCGGCGGAGAACCCTCGAAACCTGCCCTTGGTAATTCGAGCGTAGGGAAGCGGTTACCAGCCAAGGGTTAAGTTGACGAACATTAACTCTTGGTTTTTTATTTGGTGAAAAGAATGACACAGATAGAGTCTGCAAAACAAGGCATCATCACAGCAGAGATGAAGCACGTGGCTCAACAAGAGCGCATCGACGAGGTTTCTCTTGTTCAGTCAGTCGCAGCCGGGCGTGTCGTTATACCCGCGAATACCAGCCGGCAGTTCCCCAAAGTCTGCGGCATCGGCGCAGGCCTGCGCATCAAGGTCAACGCCAATATTGGGACCTCATCGGATATGGGCAACACCGACAGCGAGCTGGAAAAACTTAGGGTTTCAGAGCAGTATGGGACTGATACCGTGATGGATTTGAGCACGGGCGGCGATATCGCCGCCATCAGGGGCGCCGTCCTGGCGGCAGCCGCGGTGCCCGTGGGAACAGTACCGATCTATCAATGCATGATTGAGGCCGCTAATAAATACGGCCCGATCGTAAAGGCTACAGAAGACGATATCTTCAGCGCCATAGAGCAGCAGGCCGTGGAAGGCGTGGACTTTATCACGGTACATTGCGGGGTCACTCAGGCGGCTGTCCAGGCACTGAAAAGCCAGCGCCGCGTGACCGATGTAGTTTCACGCGGAGGTGCATTCCTGCTGGGCTGGATGATCTATAACCAGAAAGAGAACCCTCTGTACGAGCACTTCGACCGCCTGCTGGATATTGCGCACAAATATGATGTCACCCTTAGCCTGGGAGACGGGATGAGGCCCGGCAGCCTGGCGGATGCAACTGACCGGCCCCAGATACAGGAGTTGCTGGCACTGGGAGAGCTGGTGGAAAGGGCCTGGAAGGCAGGCGTCCAGGTCATGGTAGAGGGCCCGGGGCACCTGCCGCTGGATCATATCGGCATGAATATGCAAATACAAAAAAGCCTCTGCAAGGGAGCTCCCTTCTACGTACTCGGCCCCCTGGTCACGGACGTCGCAGCAGGCTATGACCATATAACCGGCGCCATCGGCGGCGCCGTAGCCGGTGCTTTCGGCGCTGATTTCCTGTGCTACGTGACGCCGGCTGAGCACCTTTCACTCCCTGATGCCGAGGACGTTAAAAACGGCGTAATCGCCTCACGCATAGCTGCGCATGCCGCTGATATTTTACGCAGCGGCGGACGCGCTGCCGAGTGGGACAGGAACATGTCAATGGCCAGGAAGGAGCTGAACTGGCAGAAGCAGGCCGAGCTGTCGCTTGATCCAGAGAAGTTCAAGAAGGTACACGACAAGTATGCGGTCAAGGGACGCGCCTGCAGTATGTGCGGCGACTATTGCGCCATGGACCTGGTAGAGAAATACCTTGGAATCACAGCCATTAAATGCTAAGGGGTACCATGTCAGTAGATGAAGGCAGAAATAATTTCGATCGGCACTGAGCTCTTACTCGGCGAGATAACGGACTTGAATGCCGCTTACCTCGCCAGTCAGCTACCGTTACTCGGATTAGATTTGCATTTCATATCAACCGTAGGCGATAACAAGCAGCGCATCATTGAAACCCTCAACCACTCCTGGCAGAGATCGGATATCATCATCACAACCGGCGGCCTGGGCCCCACAGAGGACGATATCACCAGGGAATCCATCGCCGAATTTTTCAACGAGAAGATCACCATTGATGAATCCCTGGTTCAGCAGTTCAGGCAGTTGTTCAAGCAGTTCGGCGTGGAGATGCCGAAAAGCAACATCAAGCAGGCCTCGGTCATCCCCTCCTGCCAGATCATCCCCAACCCGCGCGGAACGGCGCCCGGATGGTGGGTAGAGCGCGATAAGCACGTAATCGTGGCCATGCCCGGCCCGCCGGGAGAAATGCAGCAGATGTGGACTGCCGAAGTGGCCCCCAGGATACAGAGCAAATTCTGCGACGCCGTCATCTATTCCGATACACTGAAAGTCTTCGGGATGACTGAAGCGGCCATCGGTGAAATAACCAAGCCATATTTGCTGGCCAATAATCCCACAGTTGGCATTTATGCCAAGGCCGATGGAATTCACCTGCGCGTCACGGCAAAATCCGAATCTGTGGAACAGGCACGCAAACTCGTTGACAAGACCACCCGGGAAATCCGAGAACTACTGGGCGACCAGGTATGGGGCAGCGGCTCGGATACGCTGGAAACGCTGGTGACCAAAATTTTTATTGAGAAAAAACTTACGCTGGTCACCCTGGAAGCGGGTACGGGCGGGGTGCTGGCCAACAATATTACCAGCGTGGTAGATAGCCCAAAATTTTATAAATGTGGTATAGTGGTTAGCCATTGCAACATGACGAAAGAGTTTGGTGTTAATGAAACCATCATCTCCCAGTACGGCGCGACCAGCAAGGAGACGGCCAGGGAGATGGCCACAGCCATCCGCAGGCGCTTCAACACCTCGGTCGGCCTCGGATTGATTGGAATACTGGACACTCAGGATCCCGGATACAAGTTGGGCACTGTGCTCATAGGAATTGACAACGGTGTTCATAACCATGTATTCGAGCGAATATTACCGGGCACCCGTGCGCAAATAAGACAGCGTGCAGCTATTTCTGCCCTATTCGAATTAAGAAAAATCATGCAGTAGGAGATAACATGCACCTGATTATTGACGGCTTCGGCAGGAACAAAACCATTTTACAGGACGAAAATTTTATCTATGACCTGTTGAATATCTATCCAGGCAATATAGGCATGACCAAGATATCCGACCCTATCGTTTTCAGGTATTCCGGTTCCAAGCCGGAAGACTGGGGCGTATCCGGACTGGTCTTTATCGCAGAAAGCCATATAAGCCTTCATACCTTCGTCGAGCGCAGCTTTATTAATATCGACATATTCTCTTGCAAGGAGTTCGACGCTGAGCGCGTGGCCAGGGATATGATGGAAAAGTTCCAGCTGGTGCGCATGAGAAGCTGCCTGGTGCGCAGAGAATGGAACCCCGACGAGCTTAAAGAGTGCGATGAGGTGCTGGAACTGAACTCCATATGAGCGAGATAGATCCCCTTCTCTCCTCTTCAGGAAATTTTGCCGGCTTACCTCCACAGTTCTCCGATTTCAAAAACTCCAAAGTAACCATACTCCCTGTCCCCTATGACACTACCGCCGAATGGCACAGCGGATCCAGGGAAGGACCCGCGTCTATTATCGAAGCATCCTATTTTCTTGAGTGGTACGACATAGAGCTGGACAAGGAGCCGTTCAAGGTCGGCATCAACACGCTGCCAGAGATGAAACCGGTATTAAACGGCCCCGAAAACATGTCGCAAAACGTCTACCAGGCGGTCCGACATCTCCTGCAGCGGTCGAAGTTCGTCGTAATGCTGGGTGGCGAGCATTCCATCAGCCTGGGAGCAGTCCGCGCCTATAAGGAGAAATACCCTGCCTGCTCCGTGCTGCAGTTGGACGCTCATCTGGACCTGCGGGACGAGTACCTGGGCACAAAGTACGGCCAGGCCAGCGTGATGCGGCGCATCATTGAGCTGTGCCCCATTACTCAGGTTGGCATCCGCAGCATGAGCAGCGAAGAAAAAGAGTTCGTCAGCCAGAATAATTTAAAACCCTTCTTTATCGAGCAGGGACACGATCCCCTGTCGCCGGAACGCATAGTTGATTCACTGAAACAGGATGTCTATATTACGATAGACCTGGACGTTTTCGACCCTTCAATCATGCCGGCAGTGGGAACTCCCGAGCCGGGCGGCCTGCTCTGGCATCAGGTTATCAGCCTGCTGAAAACAGTGGCGGAGCGCAGGAACGTTATCGGATTCGATGTGGTTGAGCTTTGTCCTGTTCAGAGCAACTGGGCTTGCTCTTATACTGCCGCCAAGCTCATCTACAAGCTAATAGGCTACTGCCTCTAAAAAAGCTAGGGGGAATAAGGTGTTTTCCCCCGGCCTTTACAACGGCGGCGAGATTGACAGCAGGGAAATTATTGTTTAATATTTTTCGGTTTAGCGAAAAATATGGCCCCGAAACAACATCACCAGCCCGCCGATCCGGAAACAAGCCTGGGAGACACTGCTACCAGATTCCTGTTGACCGTACCCTCGGAAACAAGCTCAGAGACACAGCAGGAGGTCTTCAAGTTCATTAGGTGGTACGGCGGCGAAAGAAAAATACGCACCATCACCTCCCAGGAAATAGCCAACTACTCCGATCAATTTCAGCTGCCGACGGTGCAGGCGGCAGCCCACCTGAACGCAGTCAAGCAATTTTTATCCTTCGCTTTTAAACAGGGATACATAGGCTCTAACCTGGCAGCCCATATAAAGGTTAAAAAGGCCAGTGTGAAGTCGCAGTCCTCCACTTCGGTCAAGGCTGAAGAAGAGATAGTGCTTACCAGACAGGGCTACGATGAACTGAAGAAAAAGCTGGCTGCACTTATGGAGGAACGGCCGAAAATAGCTGAGGAACTGAGGAGGGCGGCTTCGGACAAAGATTTCAGGGAAAATGCGCCGCTGGAAGCGGCACGTGAGAAACAGGGACACGTTGAGGGCCAGATACTCGAATTGGAAAACACGTTGAAAAAAGCCAAAATAATCGAGGCCTCTAAGCAAAACGGCCTTAAGATCACCATGGGAGATACCGTCACGGTTGCTGATGCAGCCTCGGGAGAGAAAATCAATTACACGCTGGTCAGCTCCCAGGAGGCCAATATTCAGCAGGGTAAGATATCCATTGTCTCACCCATGGGACAGGCCTTGTTCAACAAGGAGGTTGGCGATACCCTGGAGGTAAGCGCCCCGTCAGGCATCATCAAATATAAAATTATGAATGTTGACAGGAGCTGAACGTGCAGTACAGATAGCTGCCACTTTAATTATTGATCGCATTAAATTATAATAGTATGGTTTTGGTATAAAAAGGCGCCGGAAGCTGGATTGATTGGTCTGCCGGGTGCCGACTCGAGACAAGGCTCTATAATCTTAGAAATTAATTAACTCTCAGGAGGTACATATGGATTTTCGACTGACCGAAGAACAGTTGGCCCGCAAGAAGGAATTCTACAAGGTCTGCGAAGAACTGGAAAAGAAAAAGCCCAAGACCTGGCTGGGATTCGAAAGCCCCTTCGACAACGAAGAGGGCTGGGCCTTCCACCGCTTCTGCGCCAAGGAATTTGCCAAGAGGGGCTGGCTTTCGCTCGGCTGGCCGCAGGAGTACGGCGGCACCGGGACCATGATGGATAAGGTGCTCTTTGCCGAGGCCCGCGGCTACTACGAGCTGCCGGGCTCCGATATCTTTGGCGTGGCCATGCTCGCCCCCACGTTGCTGGCTGCCGGCAGCGAGGAGATCAAAAAAGAGTTCCTCCCCAAGATCGCCAACGCTGAAATCATGTTCTGCGAGCTGTGGAGTGAACCCAATGCCGGCTCAGACCTGGCCAATCTCGCTGCTACCGCCATCCGCAAAGGCGACGAGTTCATCGTCAACGGCCAGAAGACCTGGAACACCGGCGCGCACTTTGCAGATTGGGCGTTCGGCGTCTACAAGTCCGACCCCAACGGCAAGAAACACCATAACCTGACTTTCCTGCTCTGCGATATGAAGAGCACGGGCGTCACCGTGAAGCCTATTCCGTATATGAACGGCTCCCATGTTTACAACGAGGTCTATCTTGACGACGTTCACATGCCGGCCAAGTACATCGTAGGACAGGAGAACGAGGGCTGGGCGGTCGTGAACGTTCTGGCAGGCTTCGAAAGGTCCAATATCGACATGGTCATGGGCCTGATCCGCGCTCAGGAAGAGCTGGTGAAGTTCTGCAACGAGAACAAGAAGAACGGCAAGATGCTGGCGGACGATCCCCTCATCCGCAACAGGCTGGCCGAACTGGCCTGCGGCATCGAAGCAGTGCGTACGCTGGCCTACCGTGTGGCCGACCAGCAAAACAGGAACGAGATGGGACTGATGGATGCTGCAGCGGTAAAGATCTTTGCCAGCGAGCTGCTGGAAAAATTCGGACAGCTTGCAACAGATATACTGGGACCCTATGGGCAGATCAAGCAATCCAAGTTCTCCAAGCTCAACGGCATAGCAGAATACAACTATCAGGCCTGCTTTGTGCCTATAGTATCCATGGGCACCAACGAAATTCAGCGCAATATCATCGCCTGGTACGGCCTCGGCCTGCCCAGAATGAAATAATTAGAGATATATTCATATAGGAGGAAAAATGGACCTTAGATTTACAGAACAGCAGGAGATATTGAAGAAGTCAGCCAAGGACTTCCTCACCAAAGAGTGCCCCAAAGCCAAGGTCAGGGAGATGGAAAAGGATCCCAAGGGCTATGACCCGGCACTCTGGCAGAAGATGGCTGAGCTAGGATGGCTCGGCTTCAATATCCCTGAGGACTACGAGGGCATGGGTTATTCTTTTGAAGACCTGACCATGCACATCGAGGAAGTAGGCAAGAATATCCTGCCCGGCCCTTACATCAGCACAGTCGTCAATACTTTCGCCGTAGTCGCCGACGGCACAGACGAGCAGAAGAAAGACCTCCTGCCCAAGATCTCCAACGGCCAGTGCATACTCACCCTGGCCTGGCTGGAAGAGAGCGGGCTGTTCGACGCGGGCGGTGTCGCCATGAAAGCCGTACACAAGGGCAATGACTACGTATTGAACGGAACCAAGATGTTTGTGGACGGCGGCCATGTTGCCAACTGGATGATCGTGGTTGCCCGCACCAAGGAAGGCAACGGCGCTGATGGAATTACCCTCTTCCTGGTGGATGCCAAGTCCCCCGGAGTCAAGGCAGAGGTCATCCCCACCATAGCCCATGACCACACCTGCGAGGTCACCTTCAAGGATGTCGCCGTCCCGGCCAAGAACGTGCTGGGCAAGGTCGACAAAGGCTGGCCCATCCTGCAAATGATCGTCAGGAAGGGCTCGATCCTGAAGTCTGCAGAATCACTGGGCGGCCTGCAGACCGTGGTTGAAATGACGGTTGCCTATTCCAAGGAGCGCGTGCAGTATGACAGGCCGATCGGAGCATTCCAGGCCCTGCAGCACAAGATGTCAGATATGTGGATAGCGCTCAGCACCAGCAGATACCTTCTGTATGAAGCAGCCTGGATGGAATCCGAAGGCCTGCCCAATGCCAAGGAAGCGTCCATGGCCAAGGCCTATATCAACGAGACCTATAAAATGGTCTCTGCCCTCGGCGTAAAGCTGCACGGCGGCATCGGCACCAGCTCGGACCATGATGTGCCGCTGTACTACCAGCGCGCCAAGGCAGCTGACACTGCTTACGGCAGCACCGATTTCCACAGGGAAATGGTTGCCCAGCAGATCGGACTCAAATAGATCACAGTGAGCTAGTAAAAACCCCCTGCCGCATGACTGGCGGGGGGTTTTTATTTACAGTGGCAATTAAATTGCCCTGCTATTGATATTATGTTATACTTTCACACGGTTTTTCAGGAGGTTAACCTAATTTGGCAGATACGATTACGGTAAAGCAGTTACTGGAAGCCGGTGCGCACTTCGGCCACCAGACAGGACACTGGCATCCCAAGATGAAGACTTACATCTTCACGCAGAGGAACGGCATACACATTATTGACCTCGAACAGACCGTTACCCTGATGAATAAAGCCTGTGCTTATGTAAGGGAGCTGGTAAGCAACGGCCAGACAATCCTGTTTGTAGGCACCAAGAAGCAGGCGCAGGATATCATCGAGGAAGAAGCTAAAAGGTGCGGTATGTTTTATGTCAACCAGCGCTGGCTGGGTGGCATGCTCACCAACTTCAACACCATACAGGCACGCATTGATTACCTGGTCAGGCTGGAGGATAAGAACTCCCGCGGCGAGCTCGACTACCTTTCCAAAAAAGATAAATTGAAGGTCGAGAAAGAGATGGCCAAGCTGAACAAACTGATGGGCGGTTTCAAGGAAATGACCACTCTACCCGGCGCCCTCTTTATCGTTGATCCCACCAAGGAAAAGATCGCTCTCAGCGAGGCGCAAAAAGTCGGTGTGAAAGTAGTGGCTACCGTAGATACGAACTGCAATCCCGACGGCATAGATTATGTTATACCGGCAAACGATGACGCCATTAAGGCTATCAAGGTCATCTGTACAAGTATTGCCGATGCAGTGATTGAGGGCAAGATGCTGGCGGAGGCTGAGCAAGTGAAAGAGTCCGAGAACGAAGAGGCGGATTCAACCGAATCGGCTGTCCTGTAAAACGCTCTTCTTGTCCCGTCGCATTACCCGGTCATGCACCTATCCTGACACGTCAAAGGAGGACAGAGTTGGATATCTCAACCGATAAAGTCAAAGAACTTCGCCAGAAAACCGGCGCGGGGGTGATGGACTGTAAGAAGGCCCTCATGGATGCTGGCGGTAATTTTGAGAAGGCCTGTGAGATAATCGCCGAGCGCGGACTGGCTATAGCCAAGAAGAAATCCGAACGTACCGCAGAACAGGGCCTGATAGAGTGCTATCTGCATACCGGCAACCATCTGGGCGTTATGGTAGAGGTCAATTGCGAAACGGATTTCGTCGCCCGCACACCCGAATTTAAAGAGCTGGCGCACAACATCGCGCTTCAAATATCGGCCATGGCTCCGCAATATGTGTCCGCCGAAGACATGCCGGCCGATGACAAGGCGGACAAGCAGGCCGTTTGCCTGCTGCTGCAGCCATATATAAAAGACCCGGCAAAGACAATCCAGGACATCATCACGGAAACGATCGCCAAGACTGGTGAGAACATAAAAGTCCGAAGATTCGTACGTTTTGAACTGGGTTATTAACATTGTCTAGCTCGAAGCCAAGGTTTAAAAGGGTCCTGCTGAAGCTCAGCGGCGAAGCCCTGATGGGCGACTGCAGCTTCGGTATAGATTCGCAGGTGCTGGACTCGATAGCCAAGCAGATCAAGCGTGCCGTCCAGCAGGATGTGGAAGTGGCAATTGTTGTAGGCGGAGGAAACTTCTGGCGGGGAGCATCAGCAGAGGCCTCGGGAATGGACCGGGCCACGGCAGACTATGCCGGAATGCTGGCCACCATTATCAACGCCCTGGCACTGCAGGACGCCCTTGAAAAGAACGACGTTGTCAGCAGGACGCAGTCAGCCATCACCATCCAGGCCATCGCCGAGCCCCATATACGCCGCAGGGCCATCAGACACCTGGAAAAAAAGCGCGTGGTCATCTTCGCCGGCGGCACGGGCAATCCGTTTATGACCTCCGATACGGCCGCGGCACTGAGGGCCATTGAGATAAATGCCGACGTGCTCCTGGTTGCCAAGAACAAGGTTGACGGCATTTACGACTCAGATCCCAGGAAGAACCCCTCAGCCAAGCGGTACCACAAGCTGACGCACAAGCAAGCTATGAACTTGCAGCTCGAGGTGATGGATATTACCGCCTTCTCGCTCTGCCAGCAGAACAAGATCCCCATAATTGTATTCGACCTCCAGGCCAAGGACAGCATTATCAAAGTCATTGAGGGTGAAGACATAGGAACGTCGGTTTCCAGTGAGGATAAGGAATGACTGATAACATACTGAAAAATGCTGATGCAAAGATGAAAAAAACTATTGAAGCCCTGACCAAGGAATTGGCGGGCATACGCACCGGACGTGCCTCGCCAGCCCTGGTGGAGCATATTAAAGTGGACTACTTCGGCGTCTTGACGCCGCTGGTACAGCTGGCATCCATCTCGGTGCCCGAGCCCAAGCTGATAGCTATTCACCCCTGGGACCGCACAATCATCAACAGCATCGATAAAGCTATTTTGAAATCAGATCTCGGCCTTAACCCCATCAATGATGGAAATACCATACGCATACAGATCCCTGCGCTGACGGAAGAAAGGCGTAAAGATCTCACCAAGCTGATCCACAAGAGGCTGGAGGAATCACGCATAACCATACGCAATGTTCGCAGGGAGATAGTGGACGAGCTCAAATCCGCCGAGAAAAACAAGGAGCTCTCTCAAGACCAGAGCATTCGCGCCGGGGAACAGCTGCAGAAGCTGACCGACAGCTACATCGAGTCAATCAATAAAATCGGCAAAGATAAAGAAGCGGAAATACTGGAGGTATAAAGAGGTCAGCCGTGCTCCGGCTGGTAACGATACGGTCCTCCACAGCTAGACTGCGTAATCTGATACTGTAAGCTGGTATCTTATTGATATGGTAGTTAAAAGGATAATCACCGGCGTCCTGATTGCCGTATTTATCGGAGTAATAATCTGGCTGGGCGATCCCTGGTTTACCCTCGCTGCCATAGCCGTTGCCGCACTGGGCTGCCTGGAGTTTTACCGCATCGTCAGGACTGAAAATATCCAGCCTCTCTCAATACTGGGCGTCGTTTTCTCCGTACTTTTCATCCTGAATGCCCACAGCCCCTTCAGCATCACTTTGAGCCTGCTTTTTGCCCTGCTTACGGTTGTGCCGCTGATATGGGTGCTCTTTCAGAAAAACAAGGATAACGCCTTCATCAACTGGGGCTGGACGGCAGCAGGGGTACTTTATACCGGCTGGCTGTTGTCCTTCTACGTACTCATCCGAAAGTTTGAAAACGGCATGGGATGGATATTCTTGGTGCTGGCTTGCACCGCCCTGTGCGATGTCTTTGCCTATGCCGTGGGAAGCACGCTGGGCAGACACCCCATGGCGTCTTCGGTAAGCCCTGGCAAGACCTGGGAGGGTGCGGCCGGCGGGCTGGCTGCTTCAGTCCTGTTTGCTGTCCTGCTGGGCCTGCTTTTCGGCCTCCCGCTCAACTGGTGGCAGATGGTCCTGGCCGGTATTATCATCAGCCTTTTCTCTCAGATGGGCGACCTGATAGAGTCCCTTTTAAAGCGCAACATGAAGGCCAAGGACACGGGCAGCCTCCTGCCGGGACACGGCGGTATACTCGACCGCATAGACAGCCACCTGCTGGTGGCGCCGGTAGCTTATTTCCTGATACTGCTGGTAAACAATCAGGGTTGGCTGCCCCATTAACTGCGACAGCCAACCCTGTCCGAAACTACTTTATCAGTTTGCCCTTTTAGAGCGTGATATTGCCCTTTTTCAATGTCTCGGTGGGCATGAACCATTTGATGCCGGTCTTCTTGGAGATGGCTTCGCATCTCTCGGCAACCTTGTCCCAGCCCATACCTTTGGCCAGTGCGAAGGGCCCGAAGATTCCGCCGCCGCCATTGACCATTGCCAGGTCAATCTCGGCAGCGCTCTTGGCCACGCCGGCCTCAAGCAGCTTGGTTCCTTCGTTGACCTGAATGCAAATCACGTCCATAGGGTCGAAGTTGGGATCAGCCTTGCTCAGATCGATGGTGGGTCGGGCGCCGCCGGGCCACTCGAAGATGCCCTTGCCGCTCTTCTTGCCGAAGTGCCCTTCTTTGTTCATTTTCTCAATCCAGGGCTTGGGGCCAAACTCAGGTGAAAGCACTTTGCCGAAATATTCCATGCTGTGCAGTGCCACGTCCAGCCCGGCGAAGTCCATGACCTCGTAAGGGCCCATCGGTGCGCCGATGGACCTTACCTTGGCGTCAACAGCCTCGGGAACCACCAGGCCCTTGTCCAGCAGGTAGGACAGGTACAGGCCCGCCGGTGCGCCCAGCCTGTTGTAGATGAAGCCCGGGCTATCCTTCTCAACCCTGATGGCGACCATCGGGCCCCTGAAGTTCTTCCAGGCCTTCACCAGGTCGTTGGACACGTTCATGGTCTCGTCGGAGGTCTTGTCGCCGCGGATGACCTCCACCAGCGCCATCATGACCGGCGGATTGAAGAAATGCAGGCCGCAGACCTTATCCGGCCTCTTGGTGGCGCCACCGATCTTGGTGATGCTCATATTGGATGTGTTTGAAGCCAGTATGGCATCTTTGGGTGCATACTGGTCCGCTTCCTTAAATATCTTCTCCTTGAGCTCGAGTATCTCCGGTGCGGCTTCAATCATGTATTGTGCGTCCTTGACTGCGTCGGCCAGGACGGTAAAGCCGGTTATATTGGCGACCACCTTGTCAAAGGCTTCCTGCGTCATCTTTTGCTTGGTAACCTGTTTCATCAGGCTGTCTTTCATCTTGCTGACGCCTTTGTCGACAAACTCCTGTTTGATGTCGTACAGGTTAACCTTGTAACCTGCCATGGCGGCCAGCTCGGCAATGCCATGTCCCATGTCGCCGGCGCCGACCATTGCAATTGTTTTAATGTCTTCAACCTTCATTTGACCATGCTCTCCTTTATAATATTTTTACTCGCCCGTGAACTTGGCTTCTCGTTTCTCGATGAAAGCGGTCATGCCCTCGATGGCATCCTTTGAGCTGCTCACTATGGAAGAGCCGGCCAGCTCGATCTCGATGCCGGCGGCCATATTGGTATCCTGCCCCAGGACAACTGCGTTTAGAATAGCCTTGAGCGCCAGCGGGGCCCTCTTGGCCAGCGTGCCCGCGTATACCTTGGCATTGGCCAGTACTTCGCCCGGCTTGGAAACCTTATTGATCAGGCCCCAGTCATAGGCTTCCTTGGCATTGATTCTCTTGCCCATCAGGGCTATCTCCAGCGCCCTGGTACGGCCTATCAGCCTGGGCAGCCTCTGCGTGCCGCCCCAGCCGGGGATGATGCCGAGGTTAATCTCTGGCAGGCCCAGCACAGCCTTCTCTGCGTCGACCATGACGCGGAAATGGCAGGCAAGAGCTAATTCGAAACCTCCGCCCAGCGCAAAGCCATTGATGGCTGCTACAACGGGCTTGGGAAACCTTTCAATGCGGTTATATGTAATGTGCCCGTAGCGCGGCATCCACACGTTCATGGCGTCGCCGAAGCTCTTGACATCAAAGCCGGCCGAAAAAGCCGTCTCTCCGGAGCCTGTAATAATTACCGAGCGGACTGCTTTATCATTCTCCAACTCGGTCAGAGCTTTGCTGAGGTTATCCACGGCGGCATAGTTGAACGGGTGCGCCGGGGGTCGGTTCAGGGTAATAATGCCGATCGGTCCATCTTTTTCCAATATGAGAGTATCGTAAGCCATAATACCTCCTTGTTTGTTTAATTTCGCCGTACATTATAACTCAAACGAGTTAAACTGTCCCTGTTATAAGGCCCACCTCAAACCTCAGACATTATACACGAGCTTCAATCAAAGTGTAATTACATTGCAATCGTTATATGCGGCGGCTATAATATCGAGCTATCAACCGCCGATTATCAAAGCAGGAGGTTCTTCATGGCTGAGTGTTCGTACCACCCCGGAAAAGAGGCTGTTGGGGGCTGTGTCAACTGCGGGAAAATGGTGTGCCAGGCCTGCCGGACGGAGCTTCATGACAAGATATATTGCCCGTCCTGTGCCAACCAGCTCTTCGTACTGCGGTCAGAGGCGCAGCCGGCTGCGGCTGCAACCGCAGCACCTGTGACACAGGCAGAACAGCCGGCCGTGACTGAAACGACGCCTGCCGCAGCTGCAACACCGGCCCTGCAGCCCGTGAGCGGTGCCTGGTGGCTGCTGGTCATCCTGCCAATCTTCTTTGGAGGCTGGAACTTCATCGGCGGCATCATAGCCTGGGCGGTCAACAGGAACAAGGACCCCAGGAAAGCCAGGTCCATGTTAATCTGGGGCATCCTTCTGACGGTTATCTACATCGTGCTGGTGATAGGCATTGCCATACTCTTTGCCATTGGATTCCTCGAGTTTGAGGGAATGTCCTAATATTGCACCTGTGAGTCAGATGCCGCCCCGGTGGATTCCCTAAGTTCACCGGGGCCAGGCTTTCCCTTCACAATAGCTTCCAAATTCAATTTGATGTAACATAATACTGGTTCTATTCGTATCCATGGAAAGTCGACTTATCAAACTCGCCGTTTTAGGCTCAACCGGGTCCATCGGCCGGCAGTCACTGGACATTGCCAGAAAGTTCAGCAGCGAGTTCAAGGTAACCGGGCTGGCCTGCGGCAATAATGTCAAAGCCTTTGAAGCCCAGTTGCGTGAATTCAAACCCCGGCTGGCCTGCTCCGACGGGAAAATCAGCTTACCGGCAGGAACGCGGCGCGCCTCGATGGAAGAGATCGCCTCGCACCCGGACGTTGATACGGTGGTAATATCCACTACGGGCAAGGCCGGGCTGGCGCCTGCGCTGGCTGCCCTGAAGGCCGGTAAAACTCTGGCCATCGCTAACAAAGAGATACTTGTCATGGCGGGTGAGCTGATAACCCAAATGGCCGCCAGGCACGGAGCCACCATCGTTCCTATAGATAGCGAGCACAGCGCCATCTGGCAGTGCCTGCAGGGTGAAACTGGCCTGCACAGGCTGATATTGACCGCATCCGGGGGGCCGTTCTATAAGAAGCCGCGCAGCTACCTCAAGGGCGTGACCGTTGAGCAGGCGCTAAAGCATCCCACCTGGCACATGGGCAAAAAGGTCACCATCGATTCTGCCACCCTGTTCAACAAGGGCTTGGAAGCCATAGAAGCTCACTGGCTGTTCGATATCCCTTACGAGAAGATTGAGATCATCATACACCGCCAGAGCATCGTGCATTCCATGGTGGAGTTCGTGGACGGGTCTATCAAGGCGCAGCTTAGCACGCCTGACATGCATCTGCCCATCCAGTACGCGTTGCTCTACCCGCGCAGGCTGCCCAACGAGAACATCGCCCGCCTGCATTTCCCCGATATCAAAAAACTTACCTTTGAAGCGGTTAAATATAGCGATTTCCCTTGCCTCAAGCTTGCCCTGGAGGCAGCATCTGACGGCGGCACATGCCCGGCCGTTCTCTGCGCGGCGGATGAGATCGCCATTGAACAATTCCTTAAAAAAGCGATAACCTTTTTAGATATTTCCAAAATAATCGATAAAACATTGAGCAAACATAAGCGTCTGTCCAAACCCTCGCTTGATGACATCCTTCAGGCTGACAAATGGGCGCGGGATGCAGCGCTAAAAGTTGCAAAGGATAACTATTAATGTTCATACTGGCTTTCGCTGTACTGCTGATCGTCCTGGTGCTTACGCATGAGCTGGGGCATTTTGCCGCCGCCAAGATGTGCAAGGTCAAGGTCGAGGAGTTTGGCATCGGCTTTCCCCCCAGAATATGGGGTTTCAAACGCGGCGAGACGATCTACTCGATCAACGCCATTCCCTTTGGTGGATTCACCAAGCTGCTGGGCGAAGAGGACCCCTCCAAGCCTGGCAGCCTGGCCAGTAAGAGCATCCCCGCCAGGATTTTCGTACTCAGCGCCGGCTCGCTGCTAAATCTCCTATTACCCGTACTGCTCTTCTCCCTCAGCTTTATGATTCCCCACGATATGACGCTGGAGAACGTGATAATCCAAGATGTCGCCACCGATTCGCCAGCCCAGGCTGCCGGCATACTGCCCGGTGACAGGGTACTGGAGATAAACGGCCACGAGGTTAAGAACCGCGTTGATGTCAGCTATCAGATACAGCTTAACCTGGGCAATCAGATCAGCATGCTACTGCAGCAGCCCGACTCCAGCCGGAAGACTGTAGTAGTGATGCCGCGCTGGAAACCGCCGCAGGGCCAGGGCGCCACCGGAGTGGTGCTGACCTACTCGGACAACCGTACTGTGGTTGAATCCATGCCCTTCTGGCAGGCCATTCCGTCCAGCATCACCCATAGCTGGGATATACTGGCCCTGTTCAAGAACGAGGTAATCAGCTGGTTCGTCCGGCAGACCACCCCACAGCTGGCAGGGCCAATTGCCATCGCACAGCTGACGGAGGGCGTGGTTCAGTCAGGCTTCAGCGCCTACCTGGAGTTCACGGCGCTGATCAGCATCAACCTGGGCATCTTCAACCTGCTTCCCATACCCGGGCTGGACGGTGGCAGGCTCATTTTCGTGCTGCTGGAGTGGGTCAGGCGCGGCAAACGCATATCCCCCCAGAAGGAGGGCCTGGTGCACTTGATCGGCTTCATTGCGCTGATAGTGCTGATACTCGTCATCAGCTACTTTGACGTATCAAGGCTTATCAGGGGGGAAAGCCTGCTCCCTTGAAAAACAGACGCTTTTCTATACCGGTGCGCATCGGCAAGGTCATAGTCGGTGGCGGCGCACCGATTTCGGTCCAGTCCATGACCAAGACCGATACAAGGAATGTCTCCGCCACCATCAGACAGATAAAAAAGCTTGAAAGCTGCGGCTGTGAGATCATCAGGGTGGCCGTGCCGGACAGCGAGGCCGCAGAGGCCATATCACGCATTAAAAAGGGCGTCTCCATACCGCTTATTGCAGATATTCATTTCGACTATCGCCTGGCGCTTCAAGCTATGAAACGAGGGGCCGACGGCCTCAGATTGAATCCCGGCAACATTCGCGATCCCGAGCAAATTAAGAAAGTCGTAAAGGCAGCCAAAGAAAGGCAGATCCCCATACGCATCGGCGTCAATTTCGGCAGCCTGCCCGCCCGTAAAAAGACGGTAACCACAGTCAGCTACATGGTGAACCTGGCTATGGAACAGGTCAGGCTGCTGGAGAGCATGGACTTCAACTTCATCAAGATAGGGTTGAAAGCCTTCGACGTCCCCACCACCATTGCCGCCTACCGGAGCATCGCCCGTAAAACGCAGTACCCGTTACATCTGGGCATCACGGAGGCAGGCCTTCCTCCGGCCGGCATTATCCGCAGCGCGGTCGGGATCGGTATATTGCTGAACGAGGGCATCGGCGACACCATCCGCGTATCGTTGACAACTCCTCCCGAAGAAGAGGTATGCGCCGCCTATGAAATCCTCAAGTCCCTTGACCTGCGCCGGCATGGCCCGGTGCTGGTGAGCTGCCCCAGCTGCGGCAGGACGGAGGCTGATATCATCGGCCTGGCGCGCCAAGTGGACAAATACCTGGAAAAGGTTGATAAACCGCTTAAAGTAGCGGTCATGGGCTGCATTGTGAACGGTCCCGGCGAGGCCAGGGATGCCGACGTGGGAATCGCCTGCGGTAAAGGGCGCGGGGCCATCTTCAGGAAGGGCAGGGTGCTGCGCAGCGTGGACGAGGCGGACTTCTACCAGGCCCTGGTCGGGGAGATCAGGAGGCTGGCCAACTAACCCATCCAGTTTTAAATTGGCCGGGAAATATTCTAAAATACGCTGATACTTTGACTTGAGAGGTTTAAGATATGCGTTTCTCCAGACTGCTGGGCCGGACCTTAAAAGAGCCGCCTTCCGACGCGGACTGTATCAGCCATCAATTCCTGGTCCGCTCCGGCATGATACAGCAGGTGGCCACTGGCGTATATGCATTTATGCCCATGGGCTGGAGGGCGCTGAAGAAAATAGAGCAGATCATCCGCGAGGAGATGAATGCCGCCGGCGGGCAGGAGTTGATGATGCCCTCGCTGCAGCCCATAGAGCTGTGGGAGAAGTCAGGCAGGCTGCCCTCCTTCGATAAGACCATCTTCATCGTCACCGACCGCAAGGAGCACAGGCTGGCCATCGGCCCCACGCACGAGGAGATCATCACTGACCTGGTCAGGCGCACGGTTCAAAGTTACCGGGACCTGCCGCAGATGCCCTACCAGATCCAGAACAAGTTCAGGGACGAGCCCAGGCCGCGCGGCGGGCTGCTGCGCGTGCGTGAGTTTTTCATGAAGGACCTTTACAGCTTCGACATCGATGAAGAGGGGCTGGAGCAGAGCTACCTGAAGATGGTGCAGGCTTACAAGAACGTTTATTCCCGCTGTGGGCTGCCCACCGTGATGGTGGAGGCCGACAGCGGCGCCATCGGCGGCAAGGCCTCGCACGAGTTCATGCTCATCACCGAGAGCGGCGAGGACGAGATCATCTCCTGCTCCAAGTGCGACTACTCGGCCAACATGGAGAAGGCCGTCAGCATAAAGACCGCCAATCCCAAAGAAGAGCTATTGCCCATAGAAGAGGTGTCCACACCCGGGCTGAAGTCCATCGACGAGGTGGCAACCTTCCTGGGTATAAAGCCCAACCAGACGCTCAAGGCCGTCTTCTACGTGGCCGACGGTGCCGTGATCTTCGTTGTCATCCGGGGCGACCTTGACGTGAACGAAATCAAGCTGAAGAACGTGCTCAAGTGCAGCGACCTGCACATGGCCGGCGAGGACGAGGTCAATGCCGCCGGGCTGGTGGCAGGCTATGCCTCTCCCATGGATATCAAGGGAGTTAAAATCGTCGGCGATGACTCCATCAAGCTGGGCGTCAACCTGGTGGCTGGCGCCAATAAGCCCGACACCCATCTCAAAAATGTTAACTATCCGCGGGATTTCAAGGTTGACGTCATGGCCGATATCGCCCGGACCTGCGCAGGCGAGACGTGCCACAAGTGCAAAGGCAAGCTGCTCACGCAGCGGGGTATCGAGGTAGGCCATGTCTTCAAGCTGGGCACCTTCCTGAGCGAAAGGCTGGGCGCCTGCTATCTGGACAAGGACGGCGTCACCAAGCCCATTGTTATGGGAACCTACGGCATCGGCGTGGGCAGGCTGCTGGCCGCTGCTGTGGAGCAGAACCACGATGAAAAGGGCATTATCTGGCCGCTGCCCATAGCACCCTACCAGGTTTACCTCTGCCCGCTCAAGATGGAAGACCCCAAGGTTGCCAAAGCCGCTGAGAAAATCTACATAGACTTCGAAAAAGCCGGCATAGAAGTCCTCTATGATGACAGGGAGGAATCGCCGGGCATCAAGTTCAACGATGCCGACCTGATCGGCATACCGCTGAGGGTGGTGATCAGCCCGCGCACGCTGCAGAGCGACAGCGCGGAGGTCAAGTGGCGTAAAGAGAAGGGAGCGGACATACTGCCTCTGGCCGGCCTGACCGCGGCTGTTAAGAAGGCCCTGACCTGAGTCCGTATTGATACAGTGCCGCCAGGCACCTGATGGCGATCACCGCTGAGGGAAAGACCGGTATTGAATGGGTCTCCAGCCAGATATTTATTTCCGTGTCCATCTTCAGCATATGCGGCGGCCAGGTCACCAGCGGCTTGCCCTTCTTGGCTGCCGTTAGAAAGGGCATACACAGCATCTCCGCATCCACGGGAAATCCCATGGGCGGCAGCTGCACCGCCATGCAGTCCACGTTGTCATCGTCAGCCATGGCCTCGATAAAGGCGCCGTGATTATTGACCAGCCCGTGAAAAGTGTAGATTATGCCGAAATCGTAAGGGTTCAAGGAAATCTTCCAGGGTGGAAGGGAGCCCTTCAACCTCTCGTAGCTGGCCTCGCTGGGACGGGCCAGTACAAGTCCGTTCTTCAGGCAGGCGTCCGTGGACAGCACGGCCTCGCCGCCGGGGAAGGTAGCCAGTGCAACACGGTTCCCCCTGGGCGGCTTGAGAAAGGAAAAGGCCTTGGCCAGGTAAAAGAAATCATCCAGCGTTTCGGCCTTGATGGCTCCCGCCTGTTTCAGGGCGGCATCAAAGACAGCCTCGTTACCCCGCACCAGGGATCCGGTATGTGACATGGCGGCCCTGGCGCCTGCTTCCGTCCTGCCACCCTTCAAAACGATCACCGGCTTCCTCCGAGAGGTTTCTTTGAGAAGTTCAAAGAACCTCCGGCCGTCTCCCTTGATTATCTCCAGGTGTATGCCAATGACCTCAGTCTCCGTGTCCTGTGATAGGTATTCCAGCACCTCAACCTCGTTGATATCCATCTTGTTGCCCAGGTCGATCAGCTTGCTGAGGCCCAGGTGAAAGTCCTGCAACAGCCAGTTGAACCTGGGCTCATACAGGCCGGACTGGAAGATAAACGATACGTTTCCCGCCGGCAGCTCATTCAAAGGGAAGAAGCTGACGGCCAGATTGCTGCGGCTGTTGATGGGGCTGAGTGCGTTGGGGCCTATGGTCCTGACGGCCTTCTCCTTCAGAATTTTCTTTATCTCGTCCTGGGTTGCCTTGCCTTCTTCTCCTATCTCGGCGAAGCCCCCGGCGACCAGCACTACGGCTCCCACCTTATCTGCCGGCAGATCACGCACAACGTCCAGCACGTTGCGCGCCGGCACCGAGATAACGACCAGGTCAACGTACTCCCCGATATCGCTGAAGCTTTTATACGTTTTCAGCCCTATAATATCTTCCGACCTGGGATTGACGGGATAAATCCTGCCCTTGTAGCCGAGCTTGAGCAGGTTGTTGACCAGGTGATAGTTAACGGAGAAAGGATTTTGGGTAGCGCCGATGATGGCTACGCTTTTAGGATTCAAAAAGCGGTCTAAGAAATTCTGCATATATTTAGAGGGACTTGAAATCCCTCACCCCTGGCCCCTCTCCCAGGAGAGGGGATTTCTTATTATCTTAGGGGACTGGTGTCCCTCTTCAACGCCCTAACGACTCAGGATCTCAGGCTGGCGCCTGTTTCCTTGGCCAGCCTGTCCAGCAGTTTTTTCTGCTCGGCGTCCACTTCTTCGTCCTTCAGGGTATGGTCGGACGCCTGGTAGGTGAGCCTGAAGGCCATCGATTTCTTGCCGGCCGGTATCTGCTCCCCGGCATAAAGATCGAACAGTTTCACCTCAGCAACCAGGCTGAAGCCCTGCATGATGCCGAGAAGCGTCTTATACGTCACTTCGTCGCTTACAATCAGCGCAATATCCCGTGTAGTGCTGGGATATTTTGAGGCCGGCTGATAGACGGGACGCTTGGAGGCCAGCTCGGCCAGCTTATCCACATCGAGCTCAAACAGGAAGGCGGTGTCGCTGATATCGAAGGCCGCCAGGACTTTGGGGTGAAGCTCTCCCAGGACGCCCAGCCTGGCTTTCCCAACCATGATATCGGCGCATTTGGCCGGGTTCAATGACGGGTCTTCACCGGGCATGAAATCGGCCTGGATCCCGTACCTGTCGAGCATGGCTTCCACCACGCCCTTGACCAGGTAAAAATCAACGGACCGGGGTTTAACCTGCCAGTAGTTCTCCGGAACTACGCTGTCGACCGCGGCGCAGAGCATCTCCTTCTCACGCGGCAGGTCCTTCTTGCGCGGTATATACACCTTGCCCACTTCAAATAGTCGAATATTGCTCTCGCGGCCGCGCTGGTTGCGCGCCAGCACTGAAAGCACGCCCGCCCTCAGGCTGGTTCGTAAAAACTCCAGCTCGCGGCTCATAGTGTTAAATATCCTGAGCGGCCCTATTTCAGCCAGGCCCGGCCTGGCCGACAGCTTCTCCAGCGCTTCCTGGCTGGTCAAAGCATAGGTGATGATCTCCTGGAATCCGCAGGCAATCATTACATCCCGCAGCCCGCGCCTGAAAGTGAACAGCGGTGCGCTTTCCCCCTCGGGCAGAGCAGAGCTCAGCATTGAGGTGGGTATATTATCGTAGCCGGTCACGCGGGCCACCTCTTCCACTAGATCGGCCGTGCAGTTGATATCGTTCCTCCACCAAGGATGAGACACCTCGATCACGCCGGTTTTCAGCGTGCAGCCCAGGCTCAAAGCTTCAAGGCATCCCTTTATGGCACTGGCGCCCAGCTCAATGCCCAGCAGCCGCTTCACATCGTGCGGCGTGATGGTTACAGGCTGCCTCTTGGCCTTGCCCGGGTATACGTCTATAATCCCCTTTGCCGCCTTTCCGCCACCCAGGTCTACCATCAGCTGCGTCGCTCTCTTCACAGCCATGGCCGCCAGCTCGGGGTTCAATCCCCGCTCGAACCTGGCTGATGCCTCGCTGCTCATCTTGAGGCTCTGGTTGCCCCTGTGTATGGCAGCCTGGCTGAAGTTGGCTGACTCCAATAAAATAGTTGTGGTATATTCACGCACTTCCGAGCTCAGTCCACCCATTATGCCCGCCACCGCCACGGCCCGCTCGGCGTCGGCAATCAGTAAAATATCGGGGGTGTACTTGCGCTCGACTTCGTCCAGCGTGTACATCACCTCACCCTCGGAGGCGCGTCTGACAATGATCTTCTGTCCCTTTATCTGCTTGTAGTCAAAGGCGTGCAGCGGCTGCCCCAGCTCCAGCATTACGTAGTTGGTCACGTCCACGATGTTGTTTATAGGCCGCATGCCGCAGGCGGCTAAACGGTCCTGCATCCAGGCGGGCGAGGGGCCTATCTTGATGCCGTCGATGACCGTGGCGCAGTACCTGGGGCACAGGTCGGGGTCTTTGATCTCCACGCTGGCATACGACTCCACGGCTTTAGTGGACTCGGCATAAGTCATATCAGGCAGGCGCAGCTTTTTGCCCGTGAGCGCTGCGGTCTCGCGTGCAATGCCGGTGATAGAAAGGCAGTCCGCCCTGTTCGGCGTGATGTCGATGTCGAAGATGGCGTCGCCCAGGTAAGAGCTCAGTGGCTTCCCTATCTCGAACCCGGCGGGCAATACCAGGATGCCCTCGTGGTCGTCCGAGATGCCCAGCTCTTTTTCCGAGCAGATCATGCCCTCAGAAACCACGCCGCGTATCTTGGCCGGCTTGAGCTCTTCCAGCAGGCCGGTATGGCCGTCGTAGAGCTTTGCGCCGACCGATGCGAAAGCGATTATGTCACCTACCACCAAATTAGGGGCGCCGCAGACCACGGTCTTCTGGCCCTTGCCCAGGTCCACGGTAGCCAGCCTGAGCCGGTCGGCATTGGGGTGGGGCTTGACCTCGGTTATCCTTCCGGTTATAACGTTATCCCAGCTGCCGCCTATGACATGGATGTCCGATACCTCCAGGCCAGCCAGAGTCAGCTTGTCGGCCAGCTCCGCGTTGGGGACGTCCACGTCCACATAGTCTTTGAGCCACTTAAGCGGTACTTTCATCGGCCTGCGTTAAAACTGCTTTAAGAACCTCAGGTCATCGGCGTAGAACAGGCGGATATCGTCTATGCCGTAGCGCAGTATCGGTATCCTTTCCACGCCCATGCCGAAGGCAAAGCCTGAATATTCCTCAGGGTCTATGCCGCACACCCTGAGCACCTCGGGGTGTATCATGCCTGCCCCCAGTATCTCTATCCATCCGCTGTTGCCACACAGCCGGCAGCCCTTGCCGCCGCACATGAAGCAGTCAATGGCTATCTCCACGCCCGGCTCCACAAAGGGAAAATAGTCACAGCGGAAGCGGCATTTACGGTCATGGCCGAACAACCTGCGGGCGAACTCAAACAGCGTGCCCTTGAGGTCGGCCATGGTGATATTCTTGTCAACCGCAAAGCCCTCCACCTGGGAGAACATCCACTCGTGTGTGGCATCCGTGGCTTCGTAGCGATAGACCCTTCCCGGAGCAATTACACGCAGCGGCGGCTTGGTCTTCTCCATTACGCGTATTTGCATAGGGGAGGTGTGTGTGCGCATCAGCATCGGCATTTTCCCGCTGTCGGTCCTGTAGTCCACCCACAGCGTGGCAAAGCTGTCGCGTGCGGGATGCTCGGCAGGCATGTTGAGGGCCTCGAAGTTGTAATACTCCCACTCCACCTCCGGCCCCTCGGCAACCTGGAAACCCATGCTGATAAAAATATCGCAGATCTCTTCAGTGGCCCGGGTGGTGGGGTGCAGACGGCCTATCTGCTGCGGCTCGCCCGGCAGGGTTATGTCAATCTTCTGGCTTTCCAGTTTCTGGTGGCTGGTGCTGACAAGCTTGCTCTTGTGCTCTTCCAGCAAAGCTTCGAGATTGGTCTTGACCTGGTTGGCCCTTGCTCCCAGGGCGCGCCTTTCCTCTATTGGTACGTCACCCAGGGAACGTAAAATGGTGATCAGCTTGCTTTTGCGGCCAAGGTAGCGAACACGCCACGCTTCCAGCTCTTCAGGGCTGCTTATCTTATGTAGTTCTGCATTGGCTTGCGCGGCGACTTCTTCAACTTGGTCCAACATCGCTGGTCTTTATGCGGGTTCAGCTTTTACTTGTTCGGCTGCCAGCTTGACCAGGTCAGAGAATTTAGCCGGGTCCTTCACGGCGATATCGGCCAGCAGCTTGCGGTTGATATTTACCTCTGCCTTGGACAGGCCATTTATGAACTGGCTGTAAGTCAGGCCGCCGGCCCTGGTAGCTGCATTGATCCTGGCGATCCACAGCCTGCGCATATCTCCCTTGCGCTCCCTGCGGTGCTCATAGGAGTAGTCCAGCGCATGGAGCATGGACTCGTGTGCAATCCTGAAAAGGGAATGCCGCTTGCCCCTGTGGCCCTTGGTCAGCTTGAATACTTTCTTATGGCGTCTGCGGGTCAGAATCCCGCCTTTTACTCTCGGCAATTGACTCCTCCTGAATACCTAGTGATAGGGTAATACTTTCTTTAGTCTCTTGACGTCTGCTTTGTTCACGGGGATAGTCTCGTCATACAGGCCTTTGACGCTGGCAGACTTCTTACGCCGGAAATGGCTCTTGCCCTGCTTGACGCGCATGATCTTGCCCGTTCCCGTGAAGTGAAAACGTTTTTTAGCTCCCTTGTGTGTCTTAAGTTTAGGCATTTATACGGTTTCCTTGATCTTAATATCTTTTATTTCTGCGGGCTCTTTGACCTCTTTGGCCTGCGCCTGCTTGGCGGAGATAGGAGAGAGTATCAGGCTCATGATCCTGCCCTCATGCACCGGCTGGCCGTCAAGCTGGGCAATGCCCTTCAAATCAGCGGCAACCTTCTGCAGCACCCTGATGCCAAGCTCCGGATGCACCATCTGCCTGCCGCGAAATACCACAAATACCCTGACCTTATCTCCTTCAAGGATAAACTTCTTGGCCAGGTTGATCTTTATACCAAGGTCATGGTCCTTAACCTGCGGCCTTACTCTGATCTCTTTCAGCAGGCCGGACCGTTGACCGCTGCGTACCTTCTTTTCTTTCTTGGTTTGCTCGTACCTGTATTTACCGTAATCCAGGATCCTGCATACGGGAGGGGTAGCTGTCGGCGCCACCTCTACAAGGTCCAATCCTTTCTCATTCGCCATCTGTTGGGCTTTTTCGATCGGCAGAACGCCGACCTGCTCGCCACCTTCACCTATCAGTCTTACCTCCTTGGCCCGGATGCGGTGATTGATATTCAACTCCTTAAATATGTTGTTCAAAACCTCCTGTTATTTAAGATTTTACGAATTAAAATATATCATATTCTATAGCTATAAATCAAAGTTTGTTCAGTTCGCGGGAGTCTGCCACGGCTTTGAGCCGCTCCAGGAACGCATCATAGCTCTGAGAACCCAGGTCCTCCCCGCTGCGCAGCCTGACCGAGACCGTGTTACTCTCCATCTCCTTGTCGCCCACAACCAGCATATAGGGAACCTTATTGAGCTGCGCCTCCCTTATCTTCAGGTTCATTCGTTCGGAGCGGTCGTCCAGCTGTACCCGCAAGTCCTTTGACCGCATATCTTCGAACAGCTTCCTGGCGTAATCATTGTGCCTGTCGGCTATGGGGATGACCACCGCCTGAACCGGCGCCAGCCATACGGGAAAAGCGCCGCCGTAGTGCTCGGTCAGACAGGCGAAAAACCTCTCCATGCTGCCCAGCACGGTGCGGTGGATCATGACCGTGCGGTGCTCCTGGCCGTCCTCGGCCACGTAGTTGACGTCAAAGCGGTCAGGCATCTGGAAATCAACCTGTATGGTCGGCCCCTGCCACAACCTGCCCAGAGCGTCCTTCAGCTTGACGTCAATCTTGGGCCCGTAGAATACTCCCTCGCCCGGGTCGACGTGATAGGCGATCTTAAGCTTCTCCAGCACGTTGCGCAGAGCTGCGGTGGCCATATCCCAGCTTTCCTGGCTACCCACGGCCTTCTCCGGCCGGGTGGAAAGCATCATCTCATATTCCGAGAAACCGAAGGACTTCATCATGAACTGGGCCAGCTCTACCACGTCCCTGACCTCGGATTCGATCTGGTCTGGCCGGCAGAAGATATGGGCGTCATCCTGCGTGAAGCCCCTCACCCTGGCCAGCCCGTGCAGCACGCCCGACCTCTCGTAGCGGTAGACTGTGCCCAGCTCGGCATAGCACATGGGCAGGTTGCGGTAGCTGCGTATCTGCGTTTTGTACATCAATATATGGAAGGGGCAATTCATGGGCTTCAGCACGTATTCGATCTCGTCGATCTCCATGGGCGAGTACATGTTCTCACGGTAGAAGTTCCAGTGGCCGCTGATCTTCCACAGGTCGACCTTGGCTATGTGTGGAGAATAGACGATATCGTAGCCGCGGCGCCTGTGCTCGGCCTTCCAGAAGTCCTCGATCAACTGTCTTACTGTGGCTCCCTTGGGATGCCAGTAGACCAGGCCGGGCCCCGCCTCCTCGTGCAGGCTGAACAGGTCAAGCTCCTTGCCCAGCTTTCTGTGGTCACGCTTGGCAGCCTCTGCCAGGCGCTCCAGGTACTCGTCCAGCTCCTTCTGGCCGGCGAAGGCCACGCCGTAGATCCTCTGTAGCATGGGCCGCTTCTCGTCGCCGCGCCAGTAGGCGCCGGCCACGCTGGTCAGCTTGAAGGCCTTTATCAGGCCGGTGGACTTGACGTGCGGGCCCCGGCAGAGGTCGGTGAAAATGCCGCTCTTATAGATCGAGACCTTGTCCTCGCCAAGGTCCTTTATAAGCTCCACCTTGTAGGGCTGGTCGGTAAAGAGCTTTAGAGCCTGCTTGGCCGTTATCTCCTCGCGCTCAAAGGGCAGGTCAGCAGCTATCAGTTCCCTCATTTTTGCCTCAATGACCGGCAAGTCTTCCGCCACCAGCGGCCTGGGAAGGTCGAAGTCGTAGTAGAAGCCGTCCTCGATGGCCGGCCCGATGCCGAACTTGGCCTCAGGGAATAGCGACTTCACAGCCTCGGCCATTACATGGCTGGCCGAGTGACGCATGGTTTCCAGCTCGGTCAATTTACCTTCTTCTGCCATTTCTAAACTCCCTTCCAGTCCAAATAAAAACCTCACGCCTGTGGCAGCGGGAGGTTGCTCGTCAGGTACGCCTTATATCTGAACGTACAGTCGCAAAGTGCCACTGATTATAACAGCCTGCATATACGGGCGCAAATATGTAAAGGCCTGCCGCGGCTAGCCTTTAATCAAACTGTCCAGATTCACGTTTTCTTTGATAAGCCCGGCCAGCAGCTCGATCTCGGCCTTGTCCTTACTGGTGATGAGAGGCGTCAGGGCTTCGATCTGCCTGGCAGTCTCGTACACACCGGGCGAGACCAGCAATACGGGTATCTTCTTCTCAGCCGCCTTGGCCAGTATGTTCTGCGCCGGAAGGATACTGTTGGTCAGCACCACAGCCGCCGTACAGCGGTCCTCGAACGAGGCCAACAGCATATCGGCCCGGTCGCCACTGGTGACCACCAGCTTGTTCTCCCGGTGAAAAGCCGGATCGGAATAGGCCGACTCGACGGAAGCCGCTCCCACGTATATGTTGCTGATGCGCCGGTTGAGCCACTCCTCACCCGCCGCCACCCGGGCCAGCAGGTACTGCGAGAGGTACTCCATGGAGAAGAAGGTCAGCTCCTCTCTGTAAGGCAGTATTCCCAGTATTTTCACGCCCTCTTTCTCGATGATGGGCACGAACACGTTTTTGAAGTCTGCCACGTTGTGCAACTTGTTTATAATCACGCCGGCGAAATCTATGCCTTTTAGCTCCAGGTGCTTCTTGATAAAAATGACGTTATCTACGATATAGTTCTCGTCTCCGCCCACGACCAGCACCAACTTTCCCTCCAGGTACTGCGCCAGTGAGAGCACGTCCAGGTAAAAGGAGATCCCGTACTCGATATCCTTGCCACCCTCCACCAGCAGCAGTTCCTTGCCCCGCCCCACTTCCTGTGCCATCTGAAGCACGCGGCCTTTGGCGCCGGCCTCATCGTATTTAAACCTGAGCTTGAGGTGCTCGAAGCCCATCGTCATGTCCTCAGGGTCCTGCTGCAGGCCGAAGATATTGGTCATCAGTGCGGCATCATAGTCCCACACCCGTTTCTTGCGGTATACCAACCGGTCGCCCAGCGGCTTGATATAGCCGAAGCTCATACCAGAGGCCCTGGCCAGCCCCACCATCACGCTCGTCTTGCCCGCGTTGTCGTCCATAGACCCGATAATCAGACTCTTCATTGGATCGCCTCCTGCCTGCTAAGTAGTATCCTGACGTCGACAGCCCGTATTCCTTCACCGTAATCGTAGGCCACCAGCGGATTTATCTCAATGTCCGAGATATCCTTGAACTGCTTCAGGCACGTGCCCACCCTGAGCACTGCATCCGCCAGCGCATCTATATCCTTGCGCTTCTCACCCCGTACGCCCAACAGCAGTGGATAGGTCTTTATCTCGCTGATCATACGGCCCGCCTCCCTCTTGCCCAACGGGAAGGCGCGGAAGCTGATATCCTTCATCACTTCAACATAGATCCCACCCAGGCCGAACATAACTATCGGCCCGAAGGAGATGTCGCGATGGGCGCCCACAATCGTCTCCACGCCCGGCCTGACCTGCTCCGCCACCTCGATTCCCTCGATGCGCGCCTGCGGGTTATAGCGCCGGCAGTTCTGCAATATGGCCTCGTAGGCATCGGCCACTTCGTCCTTGTTGTCGATGTCCAAGGCCACGCCGCCGGCATCGCTCTTATGCACGATATCCCTGGAAACCACCTTCATGACCACCGGGTAGCCCGTGCCCTCTGCCAGATTCACTGCCTCCTCGAGGCTATGCGCTATGTTGCTGGCCGGCCCGGCTATGCCGATTGCATGCATGATTTGCTGAGCCTCCTGTGCCAGCAGGAAGCGCCTGCCATCAGATCTCACCCCCTCGATCACGCCTTTAATAGTTTTACCGTCTATCTCAATCGGCTCGATGGCTTCAATGGGTTCCTTCTTCTGCCTGTAGTTATTGTAAATTGCGCCCAGGCAGGAGGCGGCCTCCAGCACCTCGTTGAAAATAGGCAGGCCCAGCACCTTTAGCCGGCTGACCGTGTCCTCCACCCGCTCGCCGCCGACAAAAGAGAACATCAAGGGCTTCTGCAGGACTCCCGCCGCGAAGCGCCGCTCGGCCTGCTCCGCAAACTTGTCCGGCTGGAAGACCCCTGCCTCACACCCCAGGCAGAGTATGGAGCTGATGTTATCATTCTGCAGGGCCGCATCTATAGCTGTGAAATAGTTATCCGCTGTAGCCTGCCCGGTCAGGTCCACCGGATTCTTCAGCGAGCCGAACTCCGGCACGACACTGCTAAACGTCTTTTTCAGGTCCGGGAGGTTGTCATACAAGTTGATTCCGTATCTCTCACAGGCATCGGCCGTCAGCACGCCGATGCCTCCTCCGTTGGTTATGATCACCGTGTTCTCGCCCTGAGGCTGGGGAGTGCTGGCCAGGAACTTGCACCAGTCCATGGCCTCCTGAATGCCCTCCGCCCTGATCACGCCGCACTGCCTGGCTATGTCGTCGAATACCTTGTCCTCGCCTGCCAGCGACCCGGTATGGGAGGCCGCAGCCATGGCACCGCGCTTAGACCGGCCCGATTTAACCACCACGACCGGCTTTATTTTGGTGGTCCTCATCAATACGTCCACCAGCCTCTCGCCGTTGGTCACGCCCTCGATATACATCATGACCACCCTGGTATTGGGGTCCGCCGCCAGGTAGCGCAGAATGTCGTCGTCGTCCAGGTCCGCCTTGTTGCCCATAGATACGATGGCCGAAAGGCCGATGTTCTCCACTTTCGTCTTGCCTATCATGGCCACGCCCAGCGCGTCGCTCTGCGTAACGATGGCAACGTTGCCTGCGGTGATGCCGGACGGGCCGAAGGTGGCGTTCATGGACGAGACGGCCGAGTAGATGCCGATGATATTGGGGCCGAGCAGGCGCATATCGTGTTCACACGCGTAGCTTACTATCTTCTTTTCTTCCCCGGTATTGCCTACCTCGGAAAAGCCGGATGTGATAACGGCGGCGAACTTAACTCCCTTATCGGCGCAGCTCTTAACGGCATTGAACACCGCACTTGCCGGTATTATGACCACGGCCAGATCTATCTCGCCCGGTATCTCCTCCACCGTCCTGTAGGCCGGGAGCTCCAGTATCTCTCCGCCCGCCGGGTTGACGGGGTATATGCTACCCCGGTAGCCCCCGGCAACCAGGTTGCTCATAAGGCTATTGCCCAGCTTCCCCTCTTTGGCGGAAGCGCCTATGACCGCCACAGAGCGGGGCTCGAAAAGATACTTAATATCCTGCATGCCGCCCCAGAAACTTATATTCCACGCTGCTTTAGAGATTTTATATCTTTTCCGCCTAATAAAAAACCCGGCGGCGCAGGAGAAAGCCGCGCCGCCGGGCTGGTTTGTGACAAAGTTATATTCAGTCCTGCACCGGTTGGAACGTTCCCAGCAGCACGCCCCCGTCGATGATTATCTCGGTGCCGGTGGTATAGCTCGAAGCGTCAGAGGCCAGATAGATGGCTGCGCCCGCTATGTCATCGGGGTCACCCAGGCGGCCCATAGGAAGCATGCTTTCCAGGGCCTTTTTCTGCTTGGCTGCCTCTTCGGGAGAAAGATGAAACCAGTGAGAGTTCATCATCTTGGTATCGATGGGCCCCGGTGCAATGGTGTTGACCCGTATATTGCAGCCGGCCAGTTCCGTAGCAAAAGCCTTGCTGATCATGCGCACGCCGGCCTTGGATATGGAATATACGCTCACACCTAGCTCGGGTTTGAAACCGTCTATGGAGGCGACGTTGATGATCTTTCCTCCGCCCTGCTTTTTCATGATATTAGCCACGGCCTGGCTGGTGAAATACAGGCCCTTGAGGTTGAGGTTTATGATGGTATCCCACAGCCGCTCATCCGACTTAAGCACGCTGGCCATGGCGGGACTGGCTCCGGCGTTGTTGACCAGTATATCGATCCTGCCGCTGAGCTTCTCCAGTGCGGCGTCCACCATCTTGCCGATCTCCTCGTACTTTCCGAGATGAGACTGAAGGGGGAATGCCTCTCCCCCGGCCTTTTTAATCTCCGCCGCCGTCTCCTCCAGGTCCTGAATTTTACGGCTTGTTATAACCACCTTTGCCCCGGCCCTGGCAAAGCCCACGGCAATGGCCTTGCCTATGCCGCGCCCGCCGCCGGTCACGATGGCAGTCTTGCCTTTCAACGAAAATCTGGATAAATCGAACATATTGGTAAACCTCCGATTATTTTATGGCTTTACAAGGCATATAAGGGAAGAAAGCACGCCAGAGGAAAATGATAAGCCAAGTCAGGCAGATTTTCAAACCCGTGTGTTATGCGGCATGCAATGGACTATTTAAATCCGGCGGTTTCTGGTATTCTGTATCGGCAGCAGCTATCCGGCATTGAGCAGACCCTTCCCTGAGCACATTTTCGACCTGCTGCGGAAGTATTAAGAGGCGAGGCCTGCATCCGCTTGGCGCAGGCCGCAGAGGAGCGCATTATGAGAAGGGCATCCGGCATCCTGTCTTTATTTATCCTTCTTTTTCTTATATTCAGTTTGAATACGCCCCGGGCAGATGCCCTCTTCGGGAGTGACCGGCCCGAGTCCGGCCTGAGCGGCACCTGGCATACCCGCTGGACAATAATGGAGTACGGCAAACTGGACACCTTTGAGTTTGACATGACTCTCACCCAGTCGGGTTCGCAGGTTACCGGCACGCAGGTGGCCAGTGCCACAGGTTACTATAACTGGAGCTTCACAGGAACCCTGTCCGGCAGCAACCTGACCGGCACCTGGTCCGCGCCGCAGTTGCCGTCCATCTGGAACTCAATGGCCAACATGTGGGATGCTGCTCCGCACACCACCGGCCAGTTCAATATCACTGTCGATCCGTCACTCAACTCGTTCAGCGGCATCTTTAAGGGGCAGTACCATTACAATTGGGACTCCCGCTTCACTGTTACCGGCGTCAGGACGAGCACTCCGTACACACCCACACCCACACCCACGCCTACGCCCACGCCGACACCCACACCGACTCCGACACCCACTCCCACCCCGACGCCCTATGTTCCAACACCCACGCCGTATATACCAACGCCGACCCCCACCGCATGCCAATTCACCGGCACTTGGAACACCCAGTTCGGTGAAGTACAGCTTACCCAGACCGGCACGGTCCTCAGCGGCACCTATCAGGGTGGCCGATTGCAGGGTATGGTCAGCGGCAACACTGCCACCGGCACCTGGGCCGAATCGCCGACCTACCAGCCGCCCATGGACGCCGGTGATTTCGTATTCACGCTCTCCAGCGGCTGCACGGCCTTCACCGGCCAGTGGAGGTACGGCTCCTGCGACTGGGAAGGCGTCATAAGAGGAACCAGAATATCATCACCCACACCTGCTCCTTCGCCAATTCCCACGCCAACCCCGACTCCAACACCCACACCCATACCACCCCTGCCATACAGCCCCTGGGGAGGAATATGGGACACAGAGTGGGGCAGGATGACGCTCGATCAGAGCGGCAGCTCTTTGAGCGGCACCTATGAGCATGACAGCGGCCGAATCAGCGGCACTATCTCCGGAAATGTCATGCGCGGAACGTGGTCAGAAGCGCCCACTTACGCCCCGCCCAACGACGCAGGCGAGGTGGAGCTGACCATATCGGCCGATGGTAAGAGCATGAACGGCCGCTGGCGCTACGACTCATCGGGCACCTGGTACGAAAATGACTGGAAAGGCACCCTGGTGGCTGCGGCTAAAGGTATATCTGTTATTTCCTCCGCTCCTACATGCGACCTCACCGGCTCATGGACCTTCGACTGGTCCAACGACCTCAAGCTGGTTCAAACAGGAAATTCCGTGTCAGGCGACTTTACTCCGTCCGGATGGAACTATGTAGGCACCGTGGATGGCACGCTTTCCGGCAATGTTATGACCGGCACATGGTCAGATGCAAGCCAGGCCGGGCGGATCGAGCTGACGGTTTCCCCGGACTGCAACTCATTCACCGGGCGCTATACCCACTCCATGTCGTCCAGCTCAAGCTGGTATCCGCTGCATTACCCAGGCACACGCAACGCCGTGGCGCCAGCACCCATCCCGGCACCTGCTGCGACTGACTGGAACGGCATCTGGAATACTGACTGGGGCACCATGCAGATCACGCAGTCGGGCACCAGCGCCTCGGGTACCTTCACGCTGAACAGCGGCAGGCTGCAGGGCACAGCCAGCCCGGCGTCATTCACTGGCAACTGGTCGAAGTCTCCCAGCTACAGCGAGCCCAAGGATGCCGGCTCCTTCCAATTTGACATGTCGGCTGACGGCCAGACCTTCGTGGGCCACTGGAGATACGCCTCCTGCCCCTGGGTGGGAAGCTGGGACGGCAGTATGAAGAGCGCCTATATTCCTTCACCAACGCCAACACCGACGCCCGTCCAACCCTCGTACAACCGGCCTCCCACGGCCTACTTCGCGCTGACGCCGCAGTCAGCGGTGGCGGGCGATACGATAACGGCCACCAGCCAGTGCACCGATCCTGACGGCGATACTCTCACTTATTCATGGTCGCTGGACGGCACAACGGCGGCTCAATACAACAACTCAACCTATATAACATGGCCCAGCGCGCAAGCCGGCAGCCATACTATCGGCCTGCTGGTGAGCGACGGTAAGGGAGGCTCCAATTCATACCAGGCGCAGTTCTATGTCAGCCAGGCCGGTACGCCAACTCCAACTCCAATTCCAGCTCCAACTCCAACTCCAACCCCGGCTCCCGGACCCAACCAGCCCCCCACGGCTTATTTCACCATGACGCCATCATCACCGACCACCACCGATACAGTCGTGGCAACCGGGCAGTGCACCGACCCCAACGGTGACTATATTACCTATGAATGGTTCAAGGACGGTTATCCGGCCCCCAATCCCACCAACCTGGCTTACCTCAGCTGGGCCAACCCCTCCGAAGGCATACACAGCGTTGTGCTGCAGGTGAGCGACGGCAGGGGCGGCAGCAATAACTACCAGATGCAGTTTGCGGTGGGCCAGCCGGGACAACCTGTCCCGCAGCCGCAACAGCCAACAGCACCCTCGGCACAACCTTCATCTGCTCCGTCCATTTTGCCTACCGGCAACCAGGCTCCCAAAGCTTCATTCATTTTAAATCCTGCTGAGCCGGCCGCAGGCAAGGAGGTTCAGGTCACCGCCCAGGCCACCGATCCCAACGGGGACACGCTCACTTACTCCTGGAAGCTGGACGGCAAGACGTTGACGCAGTACGCCGGCCAGACAGGCTGGAAATGGAGCAATCCATCTTCGGGCGGACACGTTATAGAGCTCTCCGTCTCCGACGGCAAGGGCGGAGCTGACTCCTATTCCAAGAAGATTAAAATAGGCGGCTCGGCGGACAGCTCGCAGAAAAAAATCAAGATCGGTCCCCTGAGCTGTTTCATCGCCACCGCGGCCTACGGCAGCCAAACGTCGGCCGAGCTTGATACGCTGCGCTCCTTCCGCGACGGCGTGCTCATGCAGAGTGCCCCTGGCCGGGCCTTTGTGGAGACCTACTACAGGCTCAGCCCACCGCTGGCCGAGTTCATTGCGCAGAACGAGCTAGTTCGGACATTCGTGCGTGAGGGGCTGCTCAATCCGCTGGTGGGCCTGCTCAAACACACACGCTCGGCCTGGGAGAGCAGCGACGCCCATTAATACAATAGAAAAATGAGCTCAAGCAAGTTCTTCCTGTTGTTTGCAGGCCTGCTGCTTATTTCGTTAGCGGTGCTGACTGCCTGCATGCCTTCAGCCGATGATTACTTCAAGAGCGCTGGCACTTATTACGATAAAAAGCAGTGGCCGCAGGCCATTGCTGAATATTCCAGGGCCATCGCGCTTGATCCGAGCAAGCCCTATCAATATGTGGCGCGCGGCATGGCCTATCACTGGAACAAGCAGGATGACCTGGCGCTGGCTGACCTGAACCACGCCATTGAGGTTAATCCCGCTTCAGGCAATGCCTACTACCAGCGGGGCTGGTTCTACAACTGGACCGGTTCGCCTGATAAAGCTCTGGCCGATTTCAGCAAGGCCATAGAGGTTAACGCCAAGAACAGCAGTTACTACTTCTCCCGCGCCGGCTGCTATTTCAATCTCAAACAGTATGACAGGGCCATCCAGGACCTGGACTCGGCCTTAGAATTGAAGGCCAAGAATACAGCCGATGTCTACAGCCTGCGCGGCATGTGCCGCTACGGCCAGCAGGACTACGGCAGGGCCATTGAGGATATCAACAAGGCGGTCGAGCTCGATCCCGAGAACGGCTATTACCTCAACAACCGCGGCTGGTATTACCTGGAGATGGGTGACTATACTACCGCGCTGCCGGACCTGGAGAAAGCTCTTACTCTCGCTCCAAATGACGGCGCGATCTGGGACAGCCGCGGCTGGTACTACTACAAGATGGGCTATATCACGCAGGCGCTGGACGATATCAACAGGGCGCTCTCACTAGACACGGAGGATTACGAGATGCTCTGCCACCGCGCACAATGCTACTACGCGTTAAAACAGTACGATGCAGCCATGGCCGACCTGGACGCGGCCATCAGTCTGGACGATAAGTACGCAGACGCCTATTATTACCGGGCGCTGTGCTATAAGGCCCTTGGCCAGCCGGACAACGCCATCGCCGACCTCCAGTCCGCGGTCAACGTCTCGACGGATACCCCGCTACTCAAGCAGGCCATGGACGAGATAAAAGCCTTAAAGCAGCAGTAACCTGCTGCAGATATTCCGGTTACGCGTTCTTGAACCCGAATCTCCAGATCACGGCTGCCAGTATGCCGCCGATTATCGGCGCCACCCAGAACAGCCACAGCTGAACCAGCGCCTCGCCGCCCACGAAGACCGCCGGGCCCAGGCTGCGCGCCGGGTTGACCGAGGTGCCCGTGATGGGTATGCAGGCCAGGTGTATCAGCACCAGCGTGAGGCCGATGGCAAGCCCGGCAAAGCCGGCCGGCGCGTTTTTGCTGATGGAGCCGAATATCACGAAGAGGAAGAGGGCTGTGAATATGAGCTCTGCCACGAAGCATGACAGCATCGAAAACTTGGCCAGAGACAGGGCCTCATAGCCGTTCTGACCCAGCCCCACGGTTGCCACCGAGTATCCCGGCATGCCGCTGAGTATCAGCCAAAGCAGCCCTGCCGCCAGCACCGCGCCGATGCACTGGGCAATTATGTAGAAGATGGTGTCCTTCCAGCTCAACCTGCCTGCCACCAGCATGGCCAGTGAGATGGCCGGGTTGATGTGGCATCCGGAGATCGGTCCGATGGCATAGACCATGACCAGCACCGTCAGCCCGAAGGCCAGGGCTATGCCGACCTGCGCCGCCGCCAGGTTGCCCGCGAACTTGCTGAATATTACTGCCGTCCCGCAGCCTACCAGCACCAGAGCAAAAGTCCCGATGAGTTCCGCCCAGTATTTCTTCATAAGCCGTACCTCCCTCGGATAGATAGTTCGATTTTAACATAAGCAGAGGTATTATTTAATGCGTAGGTATGCTTAATTTTTGGGCCGCGTGGCACAATGTAAAGGGGTGAGGCATGGATATAAAAATAAAGCGCGTTTATGAGCAGCCCCAGAGCGGGGACGGCGTACGCATTCTGGTTGACAGGCTGTGGCCCAGGGGCCTGACCAAGGAGAAGGCCAGGATAGACCTCTGGGCTAAGGAGATTGCGCCAAGCAACGAGCTCCGCAAGTGGTACGGCCACGAGCCTGCCAGGTGGGAGGAGTTCAAGAGACGTTACTTCGCCGAGCTGAACAGGATGCCCGACGAGGTGAACAAGCTCACTTCCGCCATGAAGAAAGGGCCCGTTACATTCCTCTTCAGCTCCAAGGAGGAGAAGATCAACAACGCGCAGGCGCTCAAGCTCTACCTGGCGAAATAAAAAGCGGGCCCGCATTTTCAGCGGGCCCGTCTATCGTCAGCCTGTAAGAGCTGGCCCTATTTGACCAGCTTGTTGCCGCACTTCTTGCAGAATTCCGCGTCCTTGTCCACCGGGCTTCCGCATTTCGGGCAGAAGTTCGGCCTCTCCGGTTCTCCCTCGGTCAAGGCTTTCTTTTCCCCTGCAGCCACAACGGGCGTGGTCCTGGTCTCGGTAATTGGCGGAGGCGGAGGCGGTGGAGGCGGGGGCGGCGCAATGCCTGCTGCCGTGCCGGTCTTCTTGCCGCGCGTCACCAGGAATACCACCAGCCCGATGATAATCAGCAATATGACCACGATGATGATGATCGGGATGGTGTAGTCGTAGATCCACTCGATCTTTATGGTATCCGGGCCGTTCATTACGTGCGTGCCGCTGGCATTCATCGGGCGCATGATTCCGCCGATCACTCCCCAGAAATTGGGAATGGGTATCGGCTGCAGCGCCACGTTGTAGGTGGCCGTGCTGCCTTTCAGCTCCCATGAGCTCTGGCTGAGGGCTGGATAATCCGATACTATGGTCAGCTTATAGTAAGTGTCATACCCGGCTGTTACATTGCCAGGCCGGCTGACCGTGAACACCAGGTCCCTGTTTACATTCCTGCTGCCGTCGGGCAAGGCCCAGTCCCGGAAAAGGTAGCGTACTCCCTGCTGGGTGCCCAGTTCGACCGGGCTGGGCGCGCTGCTGGTGAAGGTCCCGCCCACGGCGTAGTAGCCTGTTCCGGGCGGCGAAGCCACGCCGCCGGGGTCGCTGCCCGTCTGTATCATCACCTCGGGCGCATAGTCGAAAAAGGCCAGCGTGCTCGTATCCGTTACAGTGAATTCATTGGAGCCCTTGACGGCATATCTCGTCTGGGAGTCATAGCCCTGCACGCTTCTATCCACCGTCACCTGGTTGTATTGCCCGGCCGGCGAGGTGAAGGTCTGGGAGCTCCCTCCTGAGAGCGAGGCCATCTGCGACCCGTTGATGAACACGCTGGTCTGGCCTGATGCCAGGCCCGGCCCGATCTGGACGACAAAATCATAGCTGCTGGTGATATAGGGGAACAGGTAGTTGGCAAAACAGTCCACGATCAGCCAGAACGGCCGGCTTACGGGGGGACAGCAGGCGGGACAGGTCCCGTTATCGGTCACGGTGGCCGTCACAGTATAGATGCCGCACGTGCCCAGGGCCGGTATGCCCGAGATAACCCCGTTGGTGGCATCCGTTACCGATAGGCCCACTGGCAGTCCCGCTGCGCTCCAGCTGTAGGTGCCTGCGCCGCCTACGGCGGTCAGCGTCATTGAGAACGGCAAACCCTCCCAGGCCACGGGATAGAAGGTGGGCAGGATATCCGTTATACAGGGCGCATTTGCCTTGAAATTGAGTGTCACATCGGCGGTGGCAGAGCCTATGCAAAAGGGGAAGAACATCATCTCGCTGCATGTAACCTGGAACGTTGCACTGGTCCCGGCGCTGGCCGCATCGGGGCAGGCCGTGAGCAGGCCTGTATTGGGGTCAAGGGTAACAAAGGCGGGTATGGGGCCGCCTGCCAGCCAGTAGAAAATGATCGATCCCGCCGGGCATGACGGCACGATGGTAAACTGCTGCTGCCACGGCTGGCAGACCGGAACGTCATAGGCAACGGGGCCTGCCGGGTTGATGGCCGTGGCATGGGCAGGCTCCGGACTGAGCATTGTCCCGCCCAAGGCAAAGGTCAATGACATTATTATGCACAGGCACAGCCTGAAAAAGCTTGCCGCCCGTTGTCCTTTATTCAAATTCGTTGCCCTCATTTCGCTACCTCCAGAATTTAGTCAATGACATGGATCTCCCGCTAAAATAAAGGCCCTTACTTAAGTAGAGGAGTCTGGTAACGGCAGTTGGCCGCCGCCTGCGACTGCGAGGAATAACAGGCGCCACCCGCCCTGGAACAGGCGGCCTGCGTGGTCTGGTAGACCTTGCCGCCGCTACAGCACCAGCATGTCGACTGGCAGGCCTGCTCCGCTTCCTCCCGGGTCTTATAGCAGCCGGCTGTATAGCTATACGTCTGGAAGACCTGGCCATTGCTACAGCACCAGTAGACCGTGCGCTGGCAGGCTGCCTGGGCCTGCGAAAGCGTGGTATACCATGTGCCTCCCAGCTGTGCGCACTGCGACTGTGTGGTCGAGCCGATCTGGCCGTCCCTGCAGCAGTAGCCCATTGCCATCTGCTGGCAGGCCTGTATAGCCTGTGACTGGGTCTCGTACCAGTAGCCTCCCAGCTGGGCGCATTGGGTCTGCGTAGTCTGGCCGACCTTCTGGTCCTTGCAGCACCAGCCCAGGCAGGCCTGCTGCGCCTCGGACTGCGTATTGAAACCAGTGCCGCCGGCCTGCGTGCACTGCGCCTTGGTCATCTCCAGAACCCTGCCGTTGGCGCAGCACCAGACCGTCGGCGGCTTGCTGTAACAATACCACTTCTGCTGGTTATCGGGAGAGTAGTAGCATAGAGCCTCAGAACATTTATCGGTAAAGCCCCGTGCCGCTGCCTCGTCCGGCTTCAGGCAATAGTTACACTTCTCGGTGCAACTCGTGAACTGCGGCGCAGGCAGGTTCCTGGTGGCGGAAGGTGTTAAAGTGAGCGGCGTGATGGAGGTTGGACCCCACTTGGGCGTCCTGGCCTTTGTCTTGTTATCAGTGGACAGAGGCTGGATCTTGCTGGCAAAGGAAAGCGTCAGCGACTTTTTCCTCTCGCCGGCGCTGTTCCTAGCTATCAATATGGCATCGAACGTGTTCATGTCTCCGGTGCGTATTTCGTTGGTCGTCTGGCCTTTGGCGTTGCCCTTGATGCTGGTAAAAGGCGGGCTGTTAATCTCCCTGAGCACTGCTCCCGCCTCGGTCAGCTGCATGTAGGTAGCTCCCACAACTTCGAACTGATAGGTGGCCGAGCCGCCGTCCGGCAGCGTCATCGGATCGGCGCTGAAAACCTTTATGTCAGGCGCGCTTCCCGCTGCGGTGGCGGCGTTGCTGTCCGCCGCACCCAGAAAAACGCTGCAGAGCACGGCAAGGCACAAGCATAGGCTGAAAATACCCGTGGACCGGTGGACACCTCTTAAATTCGCCCTCATTGGTCTACCTCCCGGTTATAAAATCGCGGTGTCTGAACTATATGTAAAAATATCGGTCTGTTTGGCTATTCTGCCATGTGCTTCTTATATATGTCAATGTTGGTTGCAGGGGATTTCAATTAAGCCCGCTGCTGTGGTAAATTAGGTTGTTACGGGAGGTGCCAAATGCGGGAAGGCAGCCTGACAGCCGAACAGCGCCCGGCTTCAGCCAGGTTCGAGCGAATCAAGCAGGAGCTAATCTCCAACCGGGTCCACCTTTGTCCGGAGCGGGCTTACCTCGTCACGGACTTTTTCAAACACCATGACGACCGGCACAAGCCCATGCCGGTGCGCAAGTCTGAAGCGCTCAAGTTCATCCTGGAAAACAAGTCCGTACGCATATACCCGGACGAGCTGATTGCCGGAAATATCGGCAGCAGCCGGATCTCGGCGCTCATCCAGCCTGAGCTGGCCGGCGTTTTCATGGCCACTGAGCTGCCGGGCATAGACCGCCGTAAAACCACGCCGCTGCAATGCTCATGGAAAGACCGCTTCAAACTATTGTTCAACGTAATACCTTACTGGCTGACACGTAATATGCCTTTCAAGGCATTCATGCCGGACGCCGGCAGGCTGCTGCGCTACGTAAGCGACCAGCTCAACGCCCGCTACTACCTGATAAACGAGGCCGGAGGCATCGGCCATTTTCTGCCCAACTACGAGAAGATGCTGAACCTGGGCGTCAGGGGCTACCTGGACCTTTTCCGTGGAAAAAGCGGCCCCCTTTACGATGCGGCGCGCATCACCTGCTCGGGCCTTGTATCCTACGCCGAAAGGGTAGCCGCCGAGGCACAGCGCCTGGCTGATGAGGAAAAGGACCCACAGAGATCCCTTGAATTAAATGAGATTGCACGCATTTGCCGCAAAGTGCCCTCCGGGCCGGCGGAAACCTTTCACGAGGCGCTGCAATCGCTGTGGCTGACCCACATGGCAGTCTGCCTGGAGAGCCTCAACTCGGCCATCTCTTTCGGCAGGATCGACCAGTACCTGTATCCCTTTTATCAGCGTGACCTGGAGGAAGGCCGTATCACGCCTCAAAGCGCACTGGAGCTGCTTCTCTGCTTCACGGCCAAGTGCGCCGAGCACGTTTTTCTTATCTCCGAAAAGGTCAGCCAGTACCACGGCGGATATCTGGTGGTGCAGGCGGCGGTGGTCGGAGGCATGGACCGGCAGGGCAACGATGCCGTTAACGAACTTTCCTATCTTTTCCTTGACTTAATGGAGCAGGCCGGGCTGCGAGACCCCAACTACCAGGTGCGGCTGCATCCTGGCTCACCCAGGGAATTTGTTAGGCGTGCCTGCGAGGTGGTCAAGAAGGGTAATGGCGTGCCAGCTATGTTCGGTGATGAAGCGTCTATCAATTCGCTGGTGGCGCACGGCTACCCCCTGGAGGAGGCGCGCAACTACGGCATCGTCGGCTGCGTGGAGCTGGCGTTGCCGGGAAAGAGCTTCTTTTCTACGGATGCCGGGCTTTTTAATCTGCCGGTCTGCCTTGAGCTGGCGCTCAACCGCGGGCGCAGGCTGAAGGGCGGCCCACGTATCGGGGGTAATACACCTGACCCATCACAGTTCAAGGACATAGAGCAGGTCATTGATGCTTTCAAGAAGCAGGTGAATTTGATGGCCGGCCGTATGATAAGCGACCTGCAAGTTGTGGAAAAGGGCAATGCCCTCTATCACCCCACCCCTTTCTCGTCGATGCTGGTTGACGGCTGCCTGCAGTCCGGCAAGGACCTCAGCCAGGGCGGCGCGCTCTATAACTCCAGTGGCATCCAAGGCGTGGGGGTGGCAGATGTAGCCGACTCCCTTGCAGCGCTGCAGACCGTAGTCTTCTCGCAGCGCAAGTACTCTATTGTACAGGTCGTAAAAGCGCTCCGGGAGAATTTTGTCCAAGATGCCGTTATGCAGGCTGAGCTTAAACTTGCCCCCAAGTTCGGCAACGACGACCCATTGCCAGACGGCTACGCGGGCAGGGTGGCCGACATCTTCCACCAGGCGCTTTCAGGTCAGCACAACATTCGTGGAGGCCGCTACACACCGGGTTATTACACGGTCACCTGCCACGTTGCTTTCGGGGGCCAGACCGGCGCTCTCCCCAGCGGCAGACCGGCGGGGAAGCCCTTCGCCCCCGGGCTGGGCCCCGCTAACGGCTGCGACCGCCTGGGCCCGACGGCCATAATGAACTCGACTGCCAAGGTAGACTCCAGACTGGCGCCCAATGGCTACGCGCTGAACCTGCGCTTCGACCCGGCCACCGTTTCCGGTGAGCGGGGCACCGATGTCCTTATGGCGCTGACGCAGGGCTTTTTTGGATCAGGAGGCATGGAGGTGCAGTTCAACGTGCTCGATCCCGAGATGCTTAAGGACGCACGCCGCCATCCCGGCAAATACCCGGGCCTGGTGGTCAGAGTATCTGGCTACTGCGCCTATTTCGACGACCTGCCGGTCGCCGCCAAGGACGAGATTATCGCCCGCACCTGCCTCATGCTTCATTATTAATTATGCTATCAGCTAATTAATGCTATCAAAAAGGTGAAATGGAAGAAAAAGATCTTAAAGAACAGAGCCCCTACTTCAAAGAATTATCCCAACTGAAAGACGAAGTTTTAACTTCAATGTCGAAAGAGACTGATAGGGCTCTGGCCGTGCTTTCAGCGATTTATCTTGACAATATATTAGAACGGTTGATTCGTACAGCATATATCAAGGATAAAAAAATCGGTCAATTATTCAAGAATAATCAATTACTTCAATCATTTTACAATAAAATTAATATTGCCTACTTTTCGGGCCTAATACCAGAAGTAATCTATCATGATCTTAAGATAATTTGCGAAATCCGAAACAAATTTGCCCATTCCATTATAGGTAATACGAGCTTTGATAATGAAATAATATCAGAAAAAATCAATGAATTTTCTCAACTACCACGTAATGTAATTAAATTATATCCGCCAAAATTAAAGTTCAACCTTATAGTCGTACACATAGGCGCATTACTTATGGTAGATATTGAAATGCTGGCAAGAGTTAAACCTCCAACTTTTGTAGAACTTCTTCGCCTCAGCTCCCTTGATTACCCTAATATGATTTTGACGCCTGAAGAGATTGCATCAATAAATAAGAGGCATAAACGCAAATACAATAGGAAACAAAAATAAGGTATATCAACTCTATTGCTTGCTTAAAGTGAACATCTAAAATATTAGTTAGATTTGCCCGTTTTTCTCAAGTCGATTGATAGTAATAAATCGAATTCTTATATGAGCAATTCGGAGGCACTATGAAAAAACGCCGCTTGCGCAACTTTTTTATCTGGTTCGGCTCCGTCATCGGCGGCATTATCCTTATACTCGCCGTCACCTGGGCCCTGCTGCCGCAGGGGCCGAGGGAATTGGTACCATTTGACGACCCGCACCTGAAGGACCGGCCGGCCGCCACTGCCGACCACTACATGGCAGCAACCGGCACGCCCTGGGCCACGCAGGCGGCGCTGGATACCATGGAAAACGGCGGCAACGCGGTTGACGCAGCCGTGGCCGCACTGCTGGCCGTCAACGTCACCTACGGAGAGGCAGCCAGCTTCCCCAGCGTTGCCCCCATACTTATCTACGACGCCAGGACCGGTACGGTTGATAGCTATACCGGCGCCGGCACGGCCCCGGCCAAGGCCACCATCGAGCTTTTCCGCTCGCGCGGCTGGAGCACGGTGCCCAAGCTGGATATCTGGTCGCAGCTTCTTCCCGCCTCGCCCGACGTGCTTGTCTCAGTGCTCAAAAAATACGGCACCAAGTCGTTCACCGAGCTGAGCGCACCGGCCATCAAGCTGGCGCGGGAAGGCTTCCCCGTGCACGATACCATGCTTAAGAACCTCAACCTGAGCATCATCGACCGCCTGGGCTACCAGATACTCATGCCCTACAACGCGCAGGTCTATCTGGGAGGCCAGTGGTGGCGGCCGCTGCACCACGGCGAGGTCTTCCGCCGGCCGGAGCTGGCCGACACCTGGGAGTTGATGGCAAAGGCCGAGCAGGATGTGCTGGCCAGGGGAGGCTCGCGAGAAGAGGGCCTGCAGGCTGTGCGCGACGTATTTTACAAAGGAGCTGTTGCCGAGAAGATAGTGGCCTTCCACCAGCAGAAGGGAGGGTTGTTCACCGCTGCCGACCTGGCCGGCTACAGCGGTAATTTTGAAACCCCGCTTTCCGGTACCTACGGCCCCTATACCATTTACGCCAACCAGACCTGGAACCAGGGCGCGGTCGTACCCATGGTGCTGCAGATTCTGGACGGAATTAACCTCAAGGCCATGGGGCACAACTCGCCTGAATACATAAACACCGTTACGCAGGCCATCGAGCTGGCCATGGCTGACAGGGAGGCCTACTTCGCCGACCCCAGGTTCGTCAAGGTGCCGGCCAAAGGTCTGCTGGACCCCAAATACGCCACCGAGCGCAGGCGCATGATCACGCCGGGCAAGGCCTTCGGCAAGATGCCCCCAGCCGGCGATCCCTGGAAATACGAGGGCCAGCCTTCGTCTTGTAATCCGGTAGATTTAGAGGCTGTTGTCGCCACAAACCAGGAGGTGCAGTTCGGCAAGGATACCACCTATATCAGCATCGTAGATGCGCAGGGCAACGCCGTATCACTAACGCCCAGCGACTTTCCGCAGACGCCCATGGTTCCCGGCACAGGCCTGACGCTAGGCAACCGCATGAACCAGTTCCGGCTCGATCCCAAGCATCCCGATGCCATGCAACCCGGCAAGCGGCCGCGCATAACGCCCAACGCGCCCATGGTGCTCAAGGACGGCAAGCTCTTCATGAGCTTCGGCACTCCCGGCGGCGATACGCAGACGCAGACCAACGTGCAGGTCTTGCTCAATATCGTTGTCTTCGGCATGGACCCGCAGCAGGCCGTCGACGCGCCGCGCTTCCAGTCATTCAACTTCCCCGACTCCTTCGCCCCACACATCTACAAGCCGGGCACCATCGGGCTGGAGCTGCCGCTCTACCAGTCCGTCGGCAAGCAACTGCAGGCCATGGGCTACAAAATTGAGGTGGGCGATACCTGGGACAACAAGTACGGTGCGGCCAATGCCATCATCCGTGACCCCGATACGGGCCACCTCACCGGCGGGGCCGACCCACGCGAGGAGTCCTGGGCGGAGGGACGTTAACCAGCGGATGCAATATCAGGCGCCTGCCCTGCAGCGCTTCCACAGCAGAACCGACACATAGGCGATGCTTAGCAGAAAGGCCATAAAAACAAGCATGACGGGCAGTGCCTGTGCTACAGGGTCTTCCACCGTAAAGGTGCCTGCGGCCATATTATTAACCTGGACATAGTATGTGCCGGGCTCGTCACGCTGTATTAAGAACACCAGAGAAACGGCCTGGCCTGCAGCAAGGTTGACCGCCTGCAGCGCGTCCACTTCACCATTCACATAGACCCGCAACGGCGCCTGGCCGTTGACCGTGCTTGTGTTGGACAGGCGTACGGCCAGGCTGGCCGGCTGGCCGGGCATGACCGCCCTGTCGGAAAGCGAAGCGCTCTGGACCACGATGGTCGGCGTTATAACAGGCGGTGTCATGGAGGGTGTTGCCGATGTGGAGGAACCGCTCCCGGTGCGCGTGCCAGTGTAAATGCCCGTGTCGCCTGCTATAGCCGGCCCGCCGGTAGCCTCTATGCTGCCATCCGACTGATTATCGGTATCGCCTACTCCAGCATCCTGCAAGCGGAAGTTAATCTCATTGCCAATGTCGGACGACAGGGGTACCTGCTCCCAAAGCCCGTCTTCGTAGGCCAGGTATTCGTCAGGTATATCGTTGGGCATTTCAACATATATATGAGACCAGCCTGATGGATCCAGCAGGGAGACCCGGTAAGTGTAGGTGCCCCAGGGCATAAGGTTCAGCCCGTTGCTGTAGGTCGACTGTGAACTGGATACGGTCAGGCTGCTGACCGTTCCCAGATCGGTACTGTATGTTATCCTGCCCTGTCCCCCGGGTATCTCGATGCTGGCTGCCTTGGGCAGTATTTGAAGTATGCGCTTCAGGCTAAACAGGCCGTATCCCCAGGTGAAATCGGGCTGGGAAGGGCGGCTGGCGGATTGCCTCAGGTATTGCTTGACCGCCTCAGGCTTCCCCTTGAGTCCCGGATATGACTGCAGTATCAACGCTGCACAGCCGGCTGCGACGGGCGATGCCATGCTGGTGCCCTGTATCCCGAGGTAATCGGCAGGCCCCGAGCCATCGTTAACGCCGTTGTTCGATACCGAATCCGGCCCCAGCGCGGAACCGACCCTGTCACGGCAGGATATAACCAGGCTGCCCGGCGAGACGATAAACGGCTTGATGACCGAGAGGCTGTCAACGCGCGGCCCCCTGCTGCTGAAGGTTGACACCGTGCCGGGTGTCTCGTTTTCTGTCCTGTTATCCCCGAGGTAGTTCACGAACCAACCGCGATCTGTATAGCATCCTATAGCCACCGCGCTGTCGGCCTCCGCCGGAGAGCCCAGTGTATAAAACACATCCGGTTGATCGAACGTTACAGAGCCGCCGTTTTTGGCCGTGCCGTTAAAGTATATATGGCACAGCTGCTGGTTGTCGGAGTTATTGGTCAGCGTCATATAACAGGTGGTTGCCCCGGCTGGTATGTTATATTCCAGTCCCGACTCCTCCCCCCACCACCAGTAGCGCTGGGACGTGCCCCGGTCGTCTTTGTTCCATGTTGTACTCGCCATAGCAAGCGGGTTCATACCGGTATCATAGTATGCAGCGGTAATTGAGTTATTCGTGTTTTTGCCGTCGAACCAGACCACGTTATGGCTCAGCGTGCAGTTACTGCCTGTCGAGTTGAATATATTGATTTTAATGGGGGCGGTAGTCGACCTGGCGGGCACGAGCTTGGAATAGTGCAGGGCGTTGCCGGCCTCATTACCTGCAGATATAAATACAAGCACGCCCCTGCTGTTGGCATAGTCAACCGCCTGGCACATGGCATCGCTTCCGTCATGAAATCCGCTGAACCCTCCGAAGCTCATATTGATGATATTGGCCGAGTAGGTATCGGCGGCAGCCCTCAGTGCGGCGGCCATCGCTGCGGAGGACGCCCTGCCCGTCGCATCATCTTCTATTTTTAGGAAAACCAGTTTGGAGCCCCATGCCATGCCCTTGTAACGTCCGCCGGATAACGTTCCCCTCCCCAAGACGCTGCCTGTCACATGGGTACCGTGCACGCCGTGCGTGGTAATGTTGTCGCCCAGCACCGGATACTGTGAATAGTCTTTGGAGGCAACGCAGGCAGGAATATCGGGGTGTGTGGTATCGAGCCCGGAATCAAGCACAGCTACAGTGATACCCGCCCCGTTAAAGCCGCTCGGCCAGAACGTGTCCGCCCCTGTGACCTGCGCCGCCATGTCATTGCAAGCGTGCACCTGTTTCTCCGCGCTGTCGATCCAGGCCACATCCGGCCTGGCGGCCAGCTCGGCTACCCTGCCTATGGGGACGCTGGCCGTGATAAACCCCCTGGCATGCGCGCCGACGGGCGGTATCCATGAAGCAGGGTAGGCTGTAACTCCCAGCGCCGCAAGCTCGGCCAGCTTGTGTGCGTCAGGTTGCCCTTCCATATACAGGAAAACCAGCAGGTTCTCCATATCCCCGTTCACACCCTGTGTCAACCTGGCCGCACCGGCAGGCAAAGGCATTTTCAGGCTCTGCTTCAACAGTATAACGCGTTCCAGGTCGCCGCTTATCTTGGAGCCGGGGCCGTCCGCCCATGCAGGCAGCGGCGGTATAAGAGCAAAAAACAGTACGGCTAATAGGAGAAGCGCACTGAATAACCTTCCGAATTTAGCCATGCAACTAACCTGTCTTTGGCTGATGAGCCGGTTATATATTGGAAAAGCCGATGGATTATATACAAAGTCCTCTCCTTATTCAACCCGGCCGCGCAGGTTGCTGTAGAAAGTGGCGTTCATTTCCCCTGTGTCCAACCGATGCCGCCCGTTATTGACGGGCCGGAGTTATTTGCTATTATTTAAACTGGTATCCTACCGCTGTTTTAGGGGTGGCATGATCGCATCCGCCATAACATTGATGGTCAGAAAAACAGTTAGAAGCAGCATAATAATACTTGCGGTGTCGCTGACCACCGCTGTCCTTGCCGCCGTCGTTCCCGGGTGCGACAGCTTATCCAAGATAATCCCAACAGGGAACCGGGACGCCTTTATTTACGACCGCGTGGTCGAGGTACGCATCACCATGAGCCCGGAGGACTGGGCCTTCATGCAGAAGAACGCCACCAGGAAGCCGTACGTGATGGCGGACATGCGCTTCGACGGCGAGCTGGTGAGCGGAGTGGCGGTCAGGCCCAAAGGAGCAAGCTCCCTTCAGTCCGTCTATGAGCTGGGGTCGCCGCGTTTCAGCCTCACGGTAGACTTCAATCTGCTTGATTCCGAGCGCAGCTTTCGCGGGCTGAAGAAGCTCAACTTTGATGACGGCTTTTTAGATCCCTCCTATGTGCGTGAGCGCCTGGCCAGCGAACTCTTCCAGCAGATGGGCGTGCCGGCCCCACGTGAATCGCACGTCAACCTGTGGGTAAATAACGACCACCTGGGTGTCTATACACAGGTGGAGGAGATCGACAAGGCCTTTCTAAAGAAAAACTACAAGCAGGACGGCGGCAACCTTTACAGGGGCGCAGGCCCCCTGAACTGGAACAAAGAGCAGCTTGCGGCTATCAGGAGCATATTGACGGCCGAAAAGCTGGCTGCCTCAGCCGATAATGTGACAGTTAGAGAGAACCTTCTGGCCGCCTTGCAGCAACAGGAGCCCAGGATCAGCCATAACCAGACTTCACCACTTCAACGGCCTGACTGGTGGCTGGACGACCTGCTGCTCGGGCTTGACACCAATAAAAAACATCCCAATCACACCGCCCTTTTCAAGCTGGTGGATGTTATCTGCAACGAACCAGACCAGACCTTCCCCCAGGAAATAGAGAAGGTGCTGGACGTAGACGAGGTGCTGCGCTACCTGGCGGTAT
>CAZSED010000007.1:85862-97395 GCA_964605885.1 uncultured Dehalococcoidales bacterium | reverse complement strand
AGATATCCAAAGCTACCCAGCAGTTGAAAACGATGAGCACGGAGATGGTCAAGCTGAGCGACAACATCAGCGCCATAGTAGAGGAGAACACGGCGGCTACAGAAGAGATGTCGGCCACGGCCAAGACGGTGTCCAAGTCGGTCGAGGAGGTGGCCGGTGTGGCCGAGGAGAACAGCGCAGCCACGGAGGAGGTATCAGCTGCCGCGGGGCAGATCAGTGCGCAGATGCAGCAGGTGGTGACTTCCGGCGGGAGGCTGTCCAAGGTGGCTGACGAGTTCAAAGATATAGTTGCCAAGTACAAAATGAACGGTAAATAAAAGGAGACTGAAATACTTGTTGAATAATACTGGAGGCTGTATATGGCGAGCATGGTGAAAGAAAAAAAGCATAACGGGAATGGCCATGAAGCTTCCCAGGCCGTGAAGAAATTCAGGGCCAAAGACCAGGACGTCTTCAACATGGACGTGCTGCCTGTGCCCGCAGTCGTGACAGACAGGGAATTCAACATACGCTGTGTGAACGCTGCAGGCGCTGAGATAATGTCCAGCACCAAAGAGGCACTATTAGGCAAGAAGTGTTTCGACATACTCAAACTTCCGGTCTGCAACACGCCGAACTGCCTTGCACGCAAGGTCTATGCCGACGGCAAAGAGTGCAGCGGCGAGGTGACGATCAAAGGAGGCCCCAAAGGCGAATGGTACTACCGCTGCTACTGCTCACCGGTGAAAGATAGCAGCGGAAACATAGTGGGGGTCATTGAATATCTTACGGACGCCAGCCGGGAGCTCATCTATGCACTTGAGGCTGGCAAGGTCTTCATGGATATCGGCAAGGGCATTGAAGCCACTTTCGATTATAAGAAATACGACGGCGTGCTGCGCAAGGCTGCCAAGGGCATGAATATTTTGGTAGACGGCTTCAGGGGAGCTTTGGCCTCGTACCAGGAATTGATTGAAAAGATCGGGGCCGGCGAAACGAACCTGAAGGACTGGGACAGCCTCTATACGCAGGGCGTCTGGGCAAAAGGTACGCAAAAAAGAAAGGAAATCATCGGCATTATCAATGCTGTGACGACTCAAATTGAAAGTCTGGTCCAGTCCGCAGGCGAGGGCCAGCTCAATGTCAGAGGTGATGCCAGCGGGTTCACGGGCGTCTGGGCAGACATGATTAACGGCGTAAATAAGGTTCTGGATGCGGTAGTCAACCCGCTGAAGGCTGTGTCCGATCTGCTGGTGCAGCAGTCGAACTACGATCTGACGGTGCAGCTTGAGGGTGAGTTCAAGGGCGACCTGGTGGTGCTGAGGGATGCAGCCATCAGGGCTTTAAGGCACCAGGTGGAATCCATGCAGCTGTTGAAGCGCATATCGGCGGAGCTGGCGGAGTCTGGCACTGACCTGAGCCAGGCCTCGCAGCAGGCGCAGCAGGCGGCGCAGCAGATAGCCAACGCCAGCCAGCAGGTGGCAACGGGTGCGGGAGACCAGGCCACGGCCCTCCAGGACACGATGAAGGCCATAGACCAGCTGATCAGGGCCATAGACCAGATAGCCAGGGGGGCGCAGGAGCAGTCGCAGCTAATCGAGAAGAACGTGAACATGGTGGGGCAGGTATCGGGCTCGATCACGCAGGTATCGTCCAATACGGCGCAAGCGGCATCCAACGCCAGGTCTGCCACGGAGACGGCGCGCAAGGGCACTGACATGGTACAGAAGACCATCAAGGGCATGGAGGATATAAGGGCCACCATAGACGTGGTGTCGGAGAAGGTCAGCACGCTGGGCACGCGGTCGCGGGAGATCGGCAAGATCGTGGCGACGATCAATGATATAGCGGATCAGACCAACCTGCTGGCTCTTAATGCGGCCATAGAGGCGGCGCGAGCTGGAGAGCAGGGGCGCGGGTTTGCGGTGGTGGCTGACGAGGTGAGGAAGCTGGCTGAGAGGTCCTCGACCTCGACCAAGGAGATAGCGGAGCTGATCAGCGGCATACAGATGGGGGTATCGCAGACCATATCGGCCATGGATAAAGGGACAGAGCAGATAGCCAATGGATATGAGCTGGCCACGCGTGCCGGGCAGTCGCTGGACGAGATACTCAAGCAGTCGGGGGACATGGGAGTGCAGGTGGAACAGATATCAGCGGCGGCGCAGCAGCTGAATGCCATGAGCACGGAGATGGTCAAGCTGAGCGACAACATCAGCGCCATAGTAGAGGAGAACACGGCGGCTACAGAAGAGATGTCGGCCACGGCCAAGACGGTGTCCAAGTCGGTCGAGGAGGTGGCCGGTGTGGCCGAGGAGAACAGCGCAGCCACGGAGGAGGTATCAGCTGCCGCGGGGCAGATCAGTGCGCAGATGCAGCAGGTGGTGACTTCCGGCGGGAGGCTGTCCAAGGTGGCTGACGAGTTCAAAGATATAGTTGCCAAGTACAAAATGAACGGAGGTAAGTAATAGCCCTTTGGCTCGGCAAAAGTAAACTGATGACCCTTGTATAGAGCGAAGGCTGTTGTAAAAATAAATTAGAATCCGGGCAATTTTTAACTGAAGCAGGAGTGCAGGTAAAAAAGAAAGGAAACTGAGAGAAATCTTAAAGGAGGTATAGATTGGCGAAAATACTTGTCGTTGATGATGCAGCCTTCATGCGAATGAGATGCAGCAAGCTGCTTGCTGATAATGGCTTTGACGTTGCGGAAGCAGCTGACGGCGCAGAAGCCATCGAGAAATACAAAGAGCAAAAGCCCGATGGCGTCCTTCTCGATATCACCATGCCAAATATGGACGGCCTGTCAACACTTAAAGAGCTGATCAAAATGGACCCGGGTGCCAGGGTGGCCATGGTGACGGCCATGGGCCAGCAGTCCATGGTGATGGAGGCCCTCAAAACGGGCGCCAGGGATTTTGTGGTCAAGCCTTTTGATGCAGACCGCGTCTTGGCCGCCGTAAAGAAAATGATCAGCTGAGGACAATTATAGGAGTGAGTGACTGAACATGAATGGCCAGGATAAAAATGTCAAGGTCCTGATAGTGGATGACTCGGCTTTTGCCAGGATAATGATTGCCAAACACCTGGCGGCCGATCCATCAATTGAAGTTGTGGGCACCGCCCGCGACGGGATTGACGCGCTGGATAAGATCAAGGCGCTCAAACCGGATGTGGTTACCCTGGACGTTGAGATGCCCAAAATGGACGGCGTGACCGCACTGGAAAAGATCATGGCCGACTGTCCCACTCCGGTGGTGATGCTCAGCAACCTCACGGCTGCAGGAGCCGATGTTACCATAAGGTCGCTGGAGATCGGCGCCGTAGACTTCTTCCTTAAGCCCTCGTTGATTAATCCCGCTGGAACAGACGATATGGACGGCGAGCTCGTTCAGAAAATTAAGCAAGCCTCCAGGGTTGATGTAGCGCGGGTCACTTCCAGACTGCAGAGGATAGTGGCCGACCTTCATAGAAGCAAGACCAAGCCCCGCCAGGCACGCCAGGGCAGGAATGGAAAGGTGGACAGGTTGTTAATTATAGGGAGCTCAACCGGTGGGCCGAGAGCCCTTTACGAGATAGTGCCCAACTTACCATCAGACCTGCCGGCAGCGATCCTGATCGTTCAGCACATGCCGCCTAAATTCACCCGGTCGATAGCCGAAAGATTAGATGAGATAAGTCTGATTCGGGTTAAGGAAGCGGAACCCGGCGATTGCGTCAGCACCGGACAGGCGCTGGTTGCCCCGGGTGGCTTTCATATGGTCATGAAGGCCAACGGCCAGATAGTATTGAATCAGGACAAACCTCGCTGCGGCCTGCGCCCGGCCGTGGACGTAACCATGGGGGCGGCTGCTAAAATTTACGGCTCACGCTGTGTAGGCGTAATCCTCACCGGAATGGGCAATGACGGCACACAGGGCGCCGCAATGATAAAGGCAGGTGGCGGAATGATACTGGCAGAGCATGAGTCCACCTGTGTGGTATACGGAATGCCCAGGAGTGTCGCAGAAGCCGGGCTGGCGGATAAAGTAGTGCCGCTGAACAGGATGGTCGATGAGATCAAAGCGGCCTGTGGAAGGCCTATGGAATCTATGGTGAACATATAGCCATGACTGACCAGGAATATATATTTTTAAAGAAAAAGGTCTTGAATATGACCGGCATCGATCTGGACAGCTACAAGAGTCAGCAGATGCGTCGCCGGCTGTCGGCTTTCATCGAGAACTCCAACGGCAAGGATGTCATCAATTATTGCCGCACCATAGAGAATGATGAGACCAGCCTGAGGAGACTATGTGATTTTTTGACCATCAACGTAACAGAGTTTTACCGCGATGCCTGGGCCTTCCAGGACCTGCAGAAGAACATACTGCCTCCGCTGATGGAGAAAAAAGAATATTTCAACCTTTGGAGTGCGGGCTGTTCCAACGGTGCTGAGGTGTACTCGCTGGCCATGGTGCTCAATGATTGCGGGAAAAAGCTTAACTTCAGGATATTGGGCACGGATATGGATGAGCTGAGCCTGGCCAAGGCCAGGGCCGGCGGCCCGTACAAGGAAGACGCACTGAAAAATGTACCCAAACACGTGGTGGCAGCCAGCTTTAACGTGGACAAAGACGATTACTGGGTAAAAAAGGAAATCAGGGAAAGGGCGGTATTCAAGCGGCACAACCTGCTGGCCGACCCGTTTGAAAAGGGATTCGATATCATTGTATGCCGCAACGTAACCATTTATTTTACCGAGGAGGCCAAGCTTAAGCTGAACCAGCATTTCTATGAGTCGCTGCGAGACAACGGGGTGCTCTTCGTTGGCGCTACGGAGTTCATGGTGAATGCGTCCTCCATCGGCTACAGCAAGCTTGGCACGTGTTTCTATCAGAAGAAAGCTACCGCATCTCTGGCGAGGACTTGAGGTGCTAATTTATCAGGAGAAAGTATAGAGATGAGAAGGATTTCCGCTAAATACGCTAAACCGACAATGTTCCTGGGACGGGCTCTTTACGATTGTTTCGGGAAGCTGCTCTTGAAGGAAGGAACCAAGCTGTCAGCCCAGCAGGTGGAAAACCTGGAGGAACTGGGTGTGGGTGAACTTTTTATCATGGACAAGAGAGTCGATGATGTTACGGCGTGGCCGCTTATAACCCCTGAACTGGAAGGAGCCATTGCCGTTTCATTAAGGCAGGTGCTCAATAAGGCCCAGCATATAATCAGCTCTGGCAAAGCCCAGATGCTTGACCTGACCAATGTCAGGCAAGGCGTATTTGAGATGGTGCAGCAGCTGTTCCCCGTAGCCATGGGAGAGCCCGTGGTTGTGGGCTGCCATTCAATGAAAGATTATGATTTTGTGCACCCCGTTAAGACAACCAGCCTTTCCCTGCTGATAGGCAAGGCGGCCGGCATGGGACAGACAGAACTGATAAACCTCGGCATGGCTGCGCTTCTGCAGAACATCGGCTATGCCGCGCTTCCGCAGGGTCTGGTTGACAAGGAAGGCCCGCTGACGGAAAACGAGGTACTGACGGTGCAAAAGCATGCCGCCTACGGCGCAGAGATCGTCAAGCGCTACGGCCAGGCGGCACAGGAGACAGCGCTTATTGTTCAACAGCACCATGAGCGCTGGAACGGGACGGGTTACCCTCAGGGCCTGAAGGCTCGCAACATCTGCCACGGGGCGAGGATTCTGGGCATAACCGACAGCGTGGTAGCGCTGGTGTCCAAGAGGCCGCACCGCGGCTGCATACTTCCCAAGGAGGCCCAGGATTTCGTTAATGCCTTTTCCGGCGACCTGGGTGATGCCGATTTCCTCAGGCCGCACCAGGCCATGGAATTTATAGTCGCCTACAGCGGCGAGCTTTTCGATCCCGAGCTGGTCAAGATCTTCACCCAGCAGTTGCCGACCTATCCTTCCGGTATCATGGTCAAGCTCAATACCGGCGAAGTGGGGATAGTTTCAAATGCCAATTGCGGTTATTTTTCAAGGCCCAAGGTCCGGCTTTGCTATGACAGCGAGCTGAGGGAGATGGACAAATTCCCGGACATCAACCTGGCAGACGCCGAGCACCAGAGAAAATTAATAGTGCAGGTGATGGAATATTAACGTTACTGGAGAGAATTAGAGGAAGGTATTAAGCAGTTGCAGCGCATATCCGCCATATACGCCAAGCCCGGGATGGAACTGGCCAGCCCCATCTATGATAACTGGGGCGACCTGGTCCTGCAGAAGGGCACGGTGCTAGATGCCCGTGATATAGCCCAGATCGACGACATCGGTGTAGGCGAGCTGTTTGTGGACAACAAGAAGACCGTGGACATCCAGATACTGCCACTGGTATCTCCCGAGCTTGAAGGGGCGATCTCCAAGGCGCTGCGCAGGGCCCTGATTGAATGCCACACTATGCTTACCAGCCGGAACCAGCAGCCGGTGGACCTGGTCCTGGTGAACAATTTGATGGACGACCTGATGGAGTCCCTGATATTGGGCCAGACCGGAGACGCCTCCATAGCCGGCTGTTTTTCGCTGCGGGACTACAACTACGTTCACCCGGTAAAGGTGGCAGGCCTGTCCATGCTGATGGGTAAGGCCAGCGGCATGAACAAGCGCGAGATCAAGCAGCTGGGCATGGCTGCACTATTCCAGAATGTGGGCTACGTGCTTCTGCCCCAGGGAATCCTGGAGAAGCCCGGATTCCTGAGCAATGCGGAAATGAAGGCAGTGGAACGGCATCCTGTATATGGCTCACAGATACTTGCGCGCTATACTGGGATAGGCCCCGAAGCGGCCAATATCGTGCTGCAGCACCATGAGCGGTGGAATGGAAGCGGGTATCCGTTCGGCCTCAAGCAGGATAGTATTTGCGTGCCGGCCAGGATACTGGGCATCACCGATGTCTGCTTCGCCCTGGCCTCAAAGAGGCCTCACCGCGAGGAATTTTTGCCGGCGTTCGCCATTGAGCATAGCATCGTCTCTTCACAGGACGCCATCGAGTATATATTTGCCTACAGCAGCGAGCTGTTCGATCCTGAAATGGTCAGGGTTTTTGCCAGGGTAGTCCCGGTTTATCCTACCGGGGCGATGGTCAAACTGAACGACGGCCGCATAGGCATTGTCAGCAAGTCCAACCCGGAATGCCTGAAGAGGCCGAAAATAAGGATAATCAATGGTACTGCCAGGGAAATTGTTGAGGAAGTGCCGGATATTTGCACGGGTTGTGAGCTGGAATGCGATGAGAAGCCGGGTAAAAAAGAGGGTAAGAAGGAAATAGACCTGGCCAAAGATAATAAGAAAAATGTTCTTATCAGCGAAATAAATGATTATTGATAAAGAAGCTGAAGGTGTTTGATGGAAGACACTAGCAAAATGCTAACGCAGGACGAGATCGACGCCCTGGTGAACAGGAGCGTTACGGGTAAGCCTGCGCCCGGTCATAGAATGACGGTGTCTGCCGCTGCCGCCAAGCCGGCGGCCGCAGAGCCGCCACCTGTGCAGAACGTGCAGAGGGTAAGCGTCCCAGCTTCCAGGAGCGCGCCGGAGCCTTCCAGCGGCGGCGGACACAGCCATGACGAATGTATTGCGGCCGCTGATATCAATTCTCTCCAGGAGAGAATGGCCGAGATCGTCAACCGGATTTCCAGGATGGAGTTGATGATCTCCAAGCTCGAGCAGAACAGCACGAATCCGGCTACTCAGATCAATCCGTCAACCATAAAGGCTGCTATTCAGCAGATACAAAATGTGAGCAGTCAGGTGGAGGTGATTTCGGAAGGCCTACGCGGGACGGCCGGGTATAACATCCAGAAAATATTTAACTGCAGCTCCTGCGGGTCAGTTGGAGTTGTAGCGGTAAAAGTTAAATGCACCAAATGCGGACAGGAAAACTGGTGGGGCTGGTGGCCCAAGAAAAAATAGGAAATAATATAATATAACTTGAAAGCAGGCGGACTTATTTTAGAGTACGCTAATGTATAAAGAAAATATTCTACTGGTTGATGACGAACGTACCACATCGGTCGCCATTAAGAATGTGCTGGCCAATAATGGCTACGCGGTCATGAAGACCGATTCCTATACAGAAGCGCTTTCCATAATCCAGAGGAAGAACATCGACGTTCTTATTTTCAACCTCTCCATCCAGGACAGCAGCTGTCTGGACATTCTGCAGCGGGCGCGCTTCCTCAGCCCCGAGCTGGGCGTAATTGTCATGACGCAGAATGACTCTCCGGACCTGCTTATCAAAGCTTTCCAGGCCGGGGCGCAGGCTATTCTGGAGAAGCCTGTGGACATCAAGAGCCTTAAAAAGCTGGTGGAGGAAGTGGTTCAGCGCAGCCGGCTGGCTAAAGAAAATATGCGTCTGAAGACGCTGCTGCCGCTGTTTGAGCTGAATAAATCGCTGGTATCTGAACTTGACGCGGACAGGATCTTCCCGCGTATTGTTAATCTCGTCTGCATCGAGACCAGGGCCGACCGCGTTTCACTGATGCTGCTGGATGAGTTCACGCAGCAACTGATCATTAAGGCTGCCATAGGGCTGCCCGGTGACCTTATAGGCAAGGCGGAAGAGATATCTGACAACAGCGTGGCATGGTCCGTGGTCGAAACCGGGAGGGCCATCCTGTTGAACGGGGAGGCCAGGCAATTAAAGTTCAGCGGGAACCCGGAGATAGTCTCTTCGCTGTGCGTTCCCCTCCTCTTAAAGAAAAAGGTTATAGGCGTGATAAACTGCAGCAAAATCACCTCTCGTACGCCTTTTACCGAGGGCGACCTCGAGCTGCTGTACATACTGGCCGGGCAGGCGGCAATTGCCATAGAGAATGCCAAGCTGTTTGACAGCATCAGGTCGCAGCAGAGAAACCTTGAGCGGTTTCTGAAAAAATCCCTGACGGCCCAGGAAGACGAACGCCGCAGGATCTCGTCGGAGCTTCATGACGGGCTGGCGCAGTGGCTGGTGAGCGCCTCTTACGGCATGCAGCTGTGCGAGGCTTTTCTCACGTCCGAGCGGCAGGACGACACGCTGAGCGAAATTAAACGAACCAATAATATACTCAACCAGAGCATCAAGGAATTGCGGCGCATAATTCTTGACCTTCACCCGATTGCCCTGGCAGAGCTTGGCCTGATAGAGGCGCTGCGTAAACAGGTAGAGGGATTTAACCGGGAAAACGGCGTTAAATGCGATTTCAGGATTATCGGCAACATGACCACGCTCTCCCTGGTACAGGAAGTAAGCATTTATCGCATAATACTGGAGGCCATGAACAACGTGCGCAAGCACGCCCAGGCTTCACACGTTGACCTTGTTTTGAAATTTGATTTAGAATATGCCATAGTTGAAATAGCTGATGACGGGCAGGGCTTCGACCTGTCCGAGGCTTTAAGCGACAAGGTAGCTAAAAGCAGTATCGGATTGATCACTATGAAAGAAAGAGCGGAAATGCTGGGGGGAACCCTGAATATTGATACTGCCCCCGGCCGCGGAACCAAGATTTCCGCGCGTCTGCCGCTTTCACAGGCGAGCGAAACCATACACATCAGTTCAATCGTGGCAAACGATGAGCAGTGACAAAAAGTTGATTAAAGTTATGCTGGTCGATGACCAGCAACTGGTACGTGAAGGATTGCGTCGTATGCTTGAGCTGGATGAGGGGATAGAGGTGGTTGGTGAGGCTAAATCCAGCGAAGAAGCAGTGCAAAAGGCCGACCAGCTCGCCCCGGATATAATCCTGATGGATGTCAGAATGCCGGGCATGGGAGGAATAGAGGCTACCCGTCAGCTCAAAGCCAAAGAATGCAAAGCCAATATTATCATCCTCACCGTGTATGAAGATAAATATCTGGCGCAGGCCGCCGAAGCGGGCGCCGTGGGCTATCTACTGAAAGACATCGGCCGGGATGAACTGTCACGGTCGATCAAGCTGGCATTTGAAGGCCAGTCACCCTTCGCCCCTTCGATCACGCGCACGCTCTTTACCCAGTTTGGCAATGTAGCGCAGCTGAGCCGGAATACGCTGCTGACACCCAGGCAGCTCGATATTTTACGGCTGATCGCCGCGGGCGTGACTAACAGGGAAATAGCCGGGAAGCTGTGCGTCAGCGAAGCTACCGTTAAACGTGAGACAAACACCATATTCGCCAAGCTGGACGCCGTGGACCGGACCCAGGCCGTAGCTGAAGCCTATAGAAGGAATATGCTTTAACCTTATATATAGATAGGAGACCCTCAAAGGCCCTCGCACGAGGGCCTTTTTTTATTACCTTTCACCTAGCCGTCAGTCTCGTAGCAGGGGCTAACAAGATGGTGTCAAAACTATGAGCTAACACGGTCACCAGAATGAAACCATTTGGGGCTTACCGCTCGAAGCTGCCCGTGCCAAAATAGGTACAAAACAAGGATTACGAATCATATAGTTGCTGAAACTGAGGAGGATCATGATTACACGGTCTACGGGCGTATTTACAGATTCAACCGGTAACCTTGTTGAAGACGAAATTCGTGTACTGGTAGTTGACAGCAGTGAGGCTATGCGTGAGGGGATCCGCACCATGCTGGCCGGCGACGAAACAATAAAGGTAGTCGGAGAAGCCCGTGACGGCAAAGAAGCTCTGGACCTGGTAGTAAAGGTATCGCCGGACATAGTCATCCTGGATGGCAGCCTGCGGGGTACCGATACCACCAAGGTTATTTCATATATAAAGGAATGCTCGCCACACGTGGGCATTATCGTATTGAACGATGAACAGAGCTTCTTGGTGCCGGCTATAGAGAGCGGTGCTTCGGGATTCCTGACGGGCGACGTCGGCCGCAACGATTTGATCGGCGCCATACGCATCGTACACCTGTGGCGAATGGTTTTATTTCAGCAGGGTAGTAATTTCACTCTGGTTAAGCTCTGATATGGATTTAACATTGAATTGAGTGCAAGGAGGTGCAGCCAGTTCGATATTCAATAGATAAATGAAATTTACAGGAGGTGAATGCCTATCCGGGCAAATCAAACGTCACAGCGGGTTTTGGTTAATGAATGAAAAGCAAAACGGTCGAAACCTTAAATAAGGAGGAAAGAATGATTAAGTTAATGAAAGCAATGGGCGCTCTCCACAGGGGAGAGAAAGGTATGACCGGTCTGGAGACCGCCATCATACTGATCGCATTCGTGACTGTGGCAGCCGTATTCGGCTATGCAGTCCTGAGTGCAGGCCTCTTCTCGGCAGAGAGGGGCAAGGAGACCATCTATGCCGGGTTGAACGAGGCCAAATCCAACATGGAGCTTTCGGGCTCTGTCATAGCCAAGGGCAACACTGAAAATGTCACCTACATTCTGTTCACGGTCAAGAACGCCATCGCCGGCAACCCGATTGACCTGATCGAGAACGACGGCTCCGGCACCAACAAGTGCGTCATCAGCCTGACGACCAAGAACGACTATCTCAACAACGTTGAGTGGTCCAAGGCAGCCATCGGCGATGACAATGGCAACAACCTTCTGGAGACGGGCGAGCAGTTCGAGATCACGGTTGACCTGACTGACCTCGGCACCAGCGGTCTCAGCGAAAACCTGACGG
>CAZSED010000007.1:0-85762 GCA_964605885.1 uncultured Dehalococcoidales bacterium | reverse complement strand
ATCACGGTTGACCTGACTGACCTCGGCACCAGCGGTCTCAGCGAAAACCTGACGGTAAACCAGGTATTCAGCCTGCAGGTAAAGCCAAACCTGGGCTCGACCATCACCATCCAGAGGCAGCTCCCTCCGGCCATTGAGCCCGTGATGGACCTGCATTAAACAAATGACAGAGTACTTGTTTTACAGGTGGTAATGTGAAAGGTGGGCGTCCGCCTCGGCGGATGCCCACCGCGAAAAAGGGGTAAATGCTATGAATGAAGAACAAAGAATAAAACTTCTGGAAGAAGAACTGAAAATACTCAAGAACGAGGTGAAGACCATCCTTCTGGATATCCGCGAGCAGTATCTCAACATACAGAACCCCTTTAATTTCAGCATGGTGCCCAATACCGGCACGCCACCTGCCGGCCCTGACCAAAAGGACAGGGACGAGGCGCCACTCGACGAATTTAATTTTGATAAAGACAACCAGCCGGATGCAGCCTCCGAGTTTGACGACCTGTCTTTCGGCAAACCGTTCGCTGACCTTTCGGCCAACGAGGACGAGGCCAAGCCGGGGCCGGGGATGCCGCCAGAAATTCCGGAATCACCGCTGTCAGCGGGTCCGGGTCCCGGGGCCGGAAGCGAGCCTGAAATGACTGCGGAGCCGGAAGAAGAAGAACCGGAACCGGAACCCGAGCCTGAACCGCCCAAGAAATCCAAGAGCTCAAAGAAGAAGAAGAATGTGGAGCCGGTCGAGATGGAACCGGAGATGGAAGCCGAAGAGCCGATGGAAGATGATATCGAACCTGAAGATAAGATCGAGGACAAGCTGATATCCAAGGGCGTATCGCCCAAGAACGGCAAGAAAAGGACCGGTGTAGCGGTCAGCAGCCGGGCAGACCTGGTTGTGATTGCAGGGCTCACCCAGTGGGTCGACCAGGCCACGGGCAAGCTGGGCAAAGACCGGACCGAGGCCCTGGTGGAGATGTCAAATGCCATGGGCAGAATCCCCGACAACATCAAAGACGTGCTCATCAGGATGGTACGCATATCACGCTATGAATCCAGCAGCGAACAGTCACCGATGGCAACCGACTATCTGGCAGTGCTGGCGCAACTCGAAAGCCTGATGGGCGGGTCCCAGTACCAGGACAATGCGCTCCTGTCTGTTCTATCCATGATGAAGGAGTCAAAACGTGGATAAAGTAATGGTCACCCTTCTGCTGATCATCGGCGGAGTCGTCTGCTGCATGGTGGTGGTCAATGCCATATTCCCGGCCATCACCGAGAGCACAGGCGCTATTGCAGACGCTACCGGCAAAATCGACGACAGGATCAGGAGCAAGATTCAAATTATTGAAGTGTCTGACAGCAGCAGTGAGGTCTATGCATGGATCAAGAATGTCGGTGCCTCTCGCATACTGGGCGTAGACAAGAGCGACGTATTTTTTGGCCCGGAGGGTAATTTTGCCAGGATACCCTACAGCGCTGCGGCCACCACGCCGCCATACTGGAATTACACGGTTGAGAACGGGACTGAGTGGGGGCCTACCGCCACTATAAAAGTCACCATTTATCTTGCGTCGTCACCTTCAGGTTCATACTATTTCAAATTTGTGCTGCCCAACGGGATAGCCGACCAGGATATCTACAGCACAAGCCTTGGAGGGCCATGGAAAATTTCGCAATCACACTTGTATGTATTGCCCTTTTAATCACCGGGGCGGTCTCTATCTCTATGACAGCGCTCAGTGCCGTTAACAGCCTGTCTGATGCCTTCAGAGAGTCTGAGTCGCTATCAAGGGATGCCGTAAATACCAGCATCGCCTGCGAAAACGCCACCGTCACCGGCTCCGGCACTACGGTGACCATGTATATTGAAAATAAAGGGAACACTTCCCTGGCTGATTACGCCGCCTGGGACGTGATTGTGCGGTACCAGGACGGGGACACGGTCTGGATACCGTATACAACGTCTACACCGGGGTGGACCACGGGTGGCTTTTTTTTTCCAGGGGGGTTCGGAAATATACGAGCCCAGTATTTTAAACCCGGGTGAGAATATGCGCATTGTAATAAAACTGTCGCCGGCCGTAACGGAGAACGTGACCAACCTGGTTACCGTGTCCACGCCTTACGGCGCCACAAGCCAGACGACTTTTAGCTGGTGACAGGTTGAAAACGATAAGGTTAGTTAGAGGGTGAAATGACAAAAATATTAGCGTCGGACGAAGAAGAACGGTCGCAAGACGAAATAATATGTACGGGCCACTCCGAGATTGACAAGAGGCTCGGCGGTGGCATACCTGTCGGTTCTCTGACGCTGATCGAGGGTCAGTCGGATGCCGGAAAATCCGTGCTTTCACAACAGATGATCTGGGGTGCGCTGAACTCGCGGCACAGGGTGCTGCTCTTTACCACTGAGAACACCGTTAAAAGCATGCACAGCCAGATGGAGAGCCTGGGTCTCAGCATCCTGGACCCGCTGCTGTTGGGATGGATAAAGATATTCCAGGTTGAGCCTTCCAAGATGAAGGCTACCAACACCTTTTCCACCATTGTTTCCGGGATAATGGCTTACCCGACCTACAAGCTGATAGTGGTCGATTCACTGACGCCGGTGATTGCGCACACATCCACCGACCAGATAATCGACTATTTTGAGCAGTGTAAAAAAATGTGTGACGGCGGCAAGACCATTATCAATGTTACCCATACCTATGCATTCGATGAGCAGGTGCTGATCCGTATCCGGTCGGCCTGTGATGCACATTTGAGATTACGTATTGAGGAGGTAGGCGACAAGCTGGTCAAGGTTCTTGAAGTAGCCAAGGTGCGTGGCGCTGATAAAAATACCGGCAACATCATGAGCTTTGACGTAGACCCGGGTATCGGGATGCGTATCATGCCGCTCGGTAGAGCCAGAGCCTGACCGGAATTAATGAGGTTTAGTTTATGCCCGAAATCATAATGCCGTTCCCAATCCCGGATGCAGCTCACAGGAAAAAAGCTGATAGCTGCAATATCCTGAGCCTGCTTTCCAAGCAGACTCAGGCTGTGGTTGCCAAGCATCCGCACCTGTTGGAATATCTGCAGATGATTCCAATAGAAAATTACGGCATGCCCAAATTTTACGAGGTCTTGGACCGCACTGCGGCCAATAATCCCAACCCTAATCTTATTTACCCGGTGAAGGAGGGCATATTTACGCACATTCTCTATGACCACGGCGACGGCAGGAACACCTATATACCCATAGAGCCAATCCTTGTGGATAATATTAACAGGCTCATGTACGAGGTGGAGAAGCGGCTGCTGGAGATGTCCGACCGGCTGGGTAATTTTTCCGTCAAGACCCAGGAGGAAAAGCGGCAGGCTTTTCTGAAGTGCCTTGACGAGATAGTGACGGTGAAAGGCCTCAATAGTATAACGCGCAAAGGCAACGGAAATGGCTCTGCCAGGACTGCAGTAAGCCTCCTGGAGAAAATGCCGTTCACCAGCAATAGAGTCAAGCCTTTGGAAGTCACCCGGGCAGAGCTGGAGAAGGTAAGGTACCTGATAGTCAGGGACAAGGTGGGGCTGGGTGTGCTTGACCCCATCATCTATGACAAGTATGTGGAAGATATAAGCTGCAGCGGTATGGGAGTGATTTTCCTGGAGCATAAGATTTTCAAGAGCCTGAAAACTGTTATCAATTTCGTCAACCACGAGGACCTGGACCAGTTTGTCATGAGGCTGGCTGAGCGCATCAAGCGCCCGGTAAGTGTGCACAGCCCGATAGTAGATGCCACTTTACCTGATGGGTCTCGTATCAATATCGTCTACGGCAGCGATGTTTCCAAGCGCGGGTCAAACTTCACTATCAGGAAATTCAGCGATACGCCTTTCAGCGCTATAGAGCTGGTGGAGATGGGCACAATGGACTATAAAATGGCCGCCTATCTCTCAATCACTATCGGCGAAGGCATGAATGTCTTTGTGTGCGGGGAAACGGCTTCAGGTAAAACCACAACGCTTAACGCCGTAACAACGTTCATACACCCGAACTCGAAGATCGTGTCTATCGAGGACACGCCGGAGTTGCAGGTGCCTCACCAGAACTGGATACGCGAGGTCATCTCTAACACCAAGGAGGAGAGCGATACGGGCGTGACCATGTTTGACTTGCTCAAGGCAGCCCTGCGTCAAAGGCCCAACGAAATAATAATCGGTGAAATCCGCGGCGCTGAGGGCGCTATAGCTTTCCAAGCCATGCAGACCGGCCATTCTGTGATGGCCACCTTCCATGCAGCCTCTGTAGAAAGGCTGATACAACGTATGACCGGCGCACCGATCAATGTGCCCAAGTCCTACATGGACAACTTGAACATAGTCATCATCCAGCAGGCGGTCAAGCTGCCCACGGGGAAAATGGGCAGGCGCATAACGAGCATCAACGAGATAGTGGGTTACGATCCGCTGACACAGTCGTTTTCCTTTGTAGAAGCTTTTCGCTGGGATCCCGTGTCAGATACATTCGTATTCAGCGGCGATGGGAACAGCTACATACTTGAGCACAAGATAGCCCCTATGCTGGGCATACCGCCGCATAAGAAACGACGCATATACGCCGAGGTCGAACGGCGCGCAAAAATATTGGAGAAGCTGGGCCAACAGGGAGTTAAGAATTTCTATGATCTCCTTAAAGTCATTGCTAAAGCGCAACGGGAAGGACTCTTCTAGCGACAACGGCAACGGCAATGGAAGAGATTACGGCGAGGAGCTTTACGGCACCTCGGCCGGGAAGATCAAGTTAAATACTGACCTGATCAAGTGCGACCTTTTCTGCCATATCACATATTTGTCGGCGCTGGCCACCTCCGATCTGTCCAGGGCGCAGATGTTCGAACTGGCATCACGGCTGTCGCTCAACTCCTCTGTTTATTTGAGGAAGGTGCACTTCCTGGCCAAGAAGCTCAACTATGATTATTCCGAGGCCTGCCGCATGGTAGGTGAGACGACCAAGGAGGCGGAGCCCAAGGCAATACTGCTGCGCATGGCAGGCGCCATGGCGTCGGGCGAAGACCAGGCCCAGTTCCTTAAACGCGAATCGGAGGTTATAGGCGAGACCTACGCTGAAGAATATGAAAGGCAGATCGAAAGCCTTAAGAAGTGGACTGATGCCTACACAGCGCTGATCATTTCGGCTTCACTGGTCGTGGTGATAAGTGTTGTATCAATACTTATCTTCCCCATGCAGCCCAGCTTTGTGGCAACGCTGACGTTCCTCATGCTCATTTCCACCATTCTGGGAGTGTGGGTCATGTACAGGGCGGCTCCCAAAGAGATTAAAACACACAGGATGAGGCAGACGTCCAAAGCGCAGCAGATCGCCAGGAAAAGCTTTTTCTACATATCAATTCCGCTCATGATACTGGCAGTACCCCTGCTGTTCTTAATGAAGGCCAGCCTGGGCTGGTCGCTCATTGTGTGCGCCCTCATTATCATGCCTCCCGGAATACTCATCTGGTGGGATGACAAGAGAATCGATAAAAATGATGGGGACGTTGCCGGCTTCTTGCGCTCTCTGGGAGGAATTTCCAAGGTTGTCGGAACGACCATCACCGAGGGCGTGAGCAGGCTCGACTTCGGTTCGCTTTCATCGCTCAAAAAACCGGTGACCAGGCTGAATAATGCTTTGAAATTTGGCATACGGCCTGAGCTGTGCTGGCAAAAGCTGGTGTGCGAGTCGGGAAGCGAGCAGATCAACAGGAGCGTGCGCATATTCTGGGACGGCGTTGCTGTGGGAGGTGATCCCGGGGCCGTGGGCAACCAGGCCTCGATGTTTGCCATGAAGGTGGCCCTCCTGCGCGGTAAACGCAAGATGGTTTCCAGCGGGTTTTACTTCCTTGTCGTGGCCATGCATGCCACCATGGCAGTCCTGCTGGTAGGCATATATCAAATCATGCTGAACTTCTCGCAGGCGATGTCGAAAATGCAGACTTCCGGCATGGAGGGCATGAATGCCATAGCGCAGTTGCCCACCTTCGCCTTCTTTTCCGGCGGCGGCGCACAGCTGACGATCCTATACATGATGTCGACCGCCATGTTGCTTATGTTGACGGTAACCAACCCGGCTGCCATTAAGGTAGTGGATGGAGGCCACAATTATAAATATTTATACCTGCTGGCAGTCATGATGTTGATCACGGGCGCTGCAATGATATTTGTTCCGGACATGGTGAGGGGAATGTTCAGCACATTCCCGACGGTTAGCAAATGAGGTAAAGCTGGAGCAGTACTGTGGATTTTTATGAAGTCGGCGTCTACCTGTTAATCATCATAGTCGCTGCAGGTAGCGTCCTCGGCGTCATGTTGTTGCTGACGAGGAGCATGCAGCCTCAGGTAAGGCGCGTGATCATTAAGGACGGCAAGAAAATAGTGGTGACTGTTCCTGCGCCACCCAAGGTTAAGGCGGAAAAGACTGCCGGCGATAAGGATGCCAAGGGAAAGAAAACTAAAGAAAAAGGGAAGAAAAAGTCCAAGAAGGGTGAAGACAAACTTCTCAAGCTGAAAGAGTTGCCCGAGGACAGGTTGCTTCCTGAAAAAGCCCGCTCCGAGGAGGAAGCGGCAAAGAAATCCAAGGGTGACCACGCTAATGGCAAAGGTGAAAAAGGTGCGGCGGCTGCCGGGGCAGAAGAAGCCCCGCAGGAGATGGCCGAGATAGCGCTGCCCGACCTGCCCACCATGGACACTTTGACAGAGGGTGAAGAGCCTGAACAGGAGCAGCACAGCATCGAGGAGTTAATGAGTGTTTTCCAGGTGGAAGATGCAGAAGATTCGGCCACGTCGGACCTGGCGGCAAATCTGTTCGATGTGGACGTTGAGAATATAGAGAAGCTTGGCAACGAAGTAGCAGAATTTCTGGGTGGAATGCGCTCAAGATAACAAGGAGGAGCCATGAAAGGTAAGATTGATAGACATCGATTTAAGAACCTCAGGGATTACATTCATGATATATTAGCCTACCTTTCGGGCGCTTTACGGCATGCCGTCCCGGTATGCCGCTGCCTCCCCCTTCCACCCGCAAAGCTTCTCGTCATAAGTGCCGTAGCTGCTGCAGGATTGCTATTTTTCTTCATGCCGCCTCTGCCGCCGGTGGTTGCCGATAACACTGCACTGCCCAGCGTGGAGGTGTTGCCACAGGAAGGAAAAGTGGGTGACGAGGTCTACGTCCGGATCATCAATTACCAGCCCAGCAAGCAGATCATTATTACCTTTGGCTCGGGCACGACCATAGGGGCCGGCACCAGCGTGGGCACAAAAACCATAGTGGCTGCCAAAACTCAGACTGATACGTCCGGATATGCCGTGGCTGATTTCCTGGTGGATATTTTCCCGGCCGGGCGTTACATCATCATGGCTGACGACGGCGTAAACAAGATAACTACCGGATTTAAGCTGAACCCTTCAATTGACCTGTCAAATGTAGTCAGCGGCTTTGTAGGAGATGTCGTGGTAATAAAAGGCAGCGGTTTCGCCGCCAAGAAGCTGGTCTATATCGGCATCGATGACCAGAAGCTGGTGACAGCAGAGAGTGATGACAAAGGCCAGTTCTCGGACGCTAAGTTAACCATACCCCCGGTTGCCAGGGGCAATCACAATATCAAGGTACAGGATTCTGAAAACGACGTTGCGACTGCGGTGTTCAATGTGCGGCAGCAGATCAGCATATTGCCTGCTGCTGCTTCGGTAGGGGACAACGTGACCATTATGGGCACCGGGTTCCAGGCTGTCAGCGACGTCATAATTGCTTTCGATGACCGCGACGTGAGCATTGTGCAAACCGGGGCTGACGGCCAGTTCATAGCCACTGCCAAGGTGCCACCGTGCAGTGACGGTGTGCACAAGGTGAAGGTTGATGACCGGATTAACAAAGCATTCAAAGAAATAAGCATCGCTTCATCTATGATCGTAAGCCCGAATAACGGCTTTATCGGGCAGCAGGTAGGGCTGCAGGGCCAGGGATTCAGGCCGGGCTTCCCGGTGACCCTTACCTACGACAATGTCAAGCTGGATGGGACCAGTGTCCTTGACGTGGGCAGCTTTACCCAGAACTTCAAGGTCCCGGTCAGCCGTTCGGGCCCTCACACCATCGTCGCTTCGGACGGGATAAATGTCCAGCGGGTCATTTTCACCGTGGAGTCTACTCCGCCGCTGGCACCTACGCCTACATTACCGGCGGACGGAGACCGGCAGACCAAGGATATACATTTCGAGTGGGAGATGGTGAATGACCCGAGCGGTGTCACTTACACCATTGAGATAGCAGATGACCCGAGGTTTTCCAACGTGATAATGTCGCAGGCCAACGTTATCGCCAACTACATCGATATAACTGATGATAGCAAGATGTTGCCCGGCAGAGACAAGCCTTATTACTGGCGCGTGAAAGCGGTCGACCGCGCCTCCAACGAGAGCGCCTGGTCTTCGGTCAGCTCTTTTTACAAGGGCCACACCTTTTTAACGGTGCTGACCAATATGCCGGACTGGGTGAAGTGGGTATTGATAATACTGGGCCTGGTGCTCTTCGGGTTCATGTTCTTCTGGATAGGACATACCATCAGGAGGCTGCGTCAGTTCGATGACGAGACTGTTGAGGACGATGCCGGCTACTCCGCCCAGGGGTACAGTTACAGCTCGGGAGGGAATGAATGGCGACAGCAATGATATATACGGAGGGGCAATAACGCAGTTCAGGATGCGGCCCCCTGAATTAATGAGGTAGGAGAAAACGAAATGTCCGTTGAAATTGTCAAGAAAGAGGTTAAGGTCCAATTCAGGCAGCTTGAGGCGCTGATACTCCTGATGGCAGGAGCCACGCTGGCCTCACTGCAGATTATTCACTATGTATTTCTCAGCACAGGTATAGGGGTAACAGCCCTGCAGATGCTGCTGGACTGGCTGTTCGGCATGTCCATCATATTTTTACTTGTGCATTTCAGCTTCAAGGAAATATACAAGATACATAATGAGCTGGCCATCCAGAGGGAGCAGGCCACCAAGGCTGAAAAGAGGATACAGCATATTATCGATACAACGCAGGATGTTATTTTCACCCTTGATGCCGAGGGCAATTTTACCTTTGCCAATAAATCCATCGAGACTTTCAGCGGATGCAGCCTGGACAAGATTTTAACCAGCAATATTCAGTCCGTACTGACGCCTGAATACCGGTCCTTCATCATGGAGCAACTCAAGCAGTATAAAAACGTGGCCGGAAGGCACCTTTATATTGACGTGATGAAAGAGGACGGCAGCAAGATACCGGTGGAGATGAGCTTTATGCCGATAAGGAACAGGAACAATGAGCTTACCGGATTCCACGGAATAGCCAGGGACATCTCGGAGCGCAAGGAAGTTGAAAAGGTCCAGAAAGAGAAGGAACGCTACCTCAAGGCTATCGCCAGGGTGGGCCAGGTGCTGCTGGAAACTAAAAAGGAGATACCCTACAGGAAGATACTTGAGATCCTGTGCAATACTTCGGAAATAAACAGCGCATTCATCCTGATCAATGATGTTTCTCTGGGCAGGGTCACCGATATTGTCCCTATTTCGGTCAAGCCCAAGGCCGGCGATTCCGGCGACGGGCCACAGCGGCCCAGGCTGTACATCAGTTATATCAACCAGGGCAACAACGGCAACGGAAAATCATCAGCCACCTCCGAGCTTTTCAATAACGAAGCTTTCGGACAGGGCCTGATGGAGATGTCCAGGAAAGAGGGCGCCATAATCAGCTCTTCAAATGGAGATCTTTCCAGTCTTATTCTACCCATAATGGTCGACTCCGAGTTTGCCGGAGTGATCGGCTTTGAGAAGCCGGTGCAGTCCAAGGGATGGATACCGGTGGAAATCAACCTGCTGGCCACCTCGGCATCCATGCTGGCCCAATCGATCGAGCGCCAGAAGGCCAACAACCAGATCAAGCAGCACTTCGTACAGCTTACCAAGATGATCTCCAAGGCCATGTTTGCCGTAGATCCGTACACGGTCAGCCATCAGGAGAGGCTGGCGATCCTGGCGGTGATGGTTGGCGAAAAGCTCGGCCTGACTGATGAGCAGCTTGAATGGCTGCGCGTGGGAGCGCTACTGCACGATATAGGCAAGGCCGCGCTGCCCAATACCATCCTTTCCAAGCCGGGCAAGCTTACCGAAGAGGAATGGGTGCTGATAAGGTCCCATGCCAAGCGCGGCCATGAGATGCTGCAGGATATGGACCTCCCGGAGAATGTCATGGACATGGTGCTTAATCATCATGAAAGGCTGGACGGGAGCGGATACCCCAATGGATTGCGAGGCGATAAATTAAGCACCGAATCCCGCATACTGGGCATCTGCGATGTGGTTGAAGCCATGAGCTCGCACCGGCCTTACCGCCCGGCGCGCAAGAAGGAAGAGATAATCGAGGAGCTCAGGAACGGCAGAGACCGCATATACGACCCTAGAGTGGTTGACCTTTTGCTGGATGTCGTGGAAAGAAACGATTTCGATTTTGAATACTCGCCGGCCAAGGCTGCTACAAACGCATAAGCAACCCGCTTGACATAGGGGCCCGGCTAGGCAACGCTGGAAAAGAATACCAGGAAGTTCCAGGTGATTACGCCGAGGTAAAATACGGCAGTAGCGGAAGCTGCAGTTATAGCCGCCCTGGGTAAGTGCCTGAATATAACCCAAAGCGCTGCAACCAGAGCTGCCAGGCCGAGCAGTTTAACCGGGGTAAAGCTGCCGATGCTCAGCAGCGGCGCCATCAGCGGATTGGCCTCGCTGGCCAGGCCGCTCTTAACCATCACCTGCGTAATGATGGTATCCCACAATTGAAACTGCGCCATAAGCATGAGGGCAAAGATCATGTGGCCGCGATTTGAGATTGCCTTGTCCATCGTCACAGCACCCGTTTTTGCAGTACAAATTGTATTATGAGCCTAAAGGCTCAAAAAGGCAACCCAAACGGCTAGCGAATTTGAGCCTTCAGGCTCATGCGTATACGAAGATATAACAAGCTGGTTGGCGTCGTGCTGGCCCGGCTTACCTGCCGAAAAGCACCGTCCAGAGGGGGACGGACCTGGTCTGCAGGACAGTCCGCTCTTTGGCAACCGGCTTTTCCACCTGCACCGGCACCGTACGCTGGGAAGTCACGTTTGCATACTCAGTCTGATTATCCGACCAGGCGAGGGAAGTGTTGAACATGACGTTCTGCGGATTGCGCGGACCGCTTATGATGATGGCGATATGGCGGCTCTGGCGGCTGTCGAATTCAAGTAACTGGTTGGCTGTAGTATTGAGCCCCAGCTCAGAGTAGCCCGCCAGTATCCCTGCCAGATTGAGCTTGATGTTGGCCAGGTTCAGCCACTGACTGGAGACGTAATTTCCGGTTTTAACGCTTATCCAGAACTGGCCGACGTCTCCCGTCGGCGCCTTGTCCGCCGGGGATATCTGCGGGTGGGCCAGTATCTGTCCCTGTGAGCGCATGTCAAACACGCTGATGACTGCCCTCTCGTAATAGAGCTGACTCAGGAAAAGGATGCGGATTTTTTCGCTATCATGGTCGGGCAGGCCGTCCAGGTTGTATCCGTAATACCAGACGTTCTCATTTCCCCTGAACAGGACAACGGTGTTGTTCCATATGACGTCGGGCCGGAGGGCCTGCTCGCCCGTGACGCTCCGGCTCACGGGAACGCTCTCGGTAAATGATTCTGTCCGGTTCTCCGTGAACTGTTCATTCTCGTAATAAGTCTCTTTCACAGGATACTGAACAGGTATGCAGGCTGCCTGCCAGAGAATTATAAGCAGGGCTGAAAGGGCCAGCGGTATCCCCGCCAGGCTAGTCAGCCTCGTTAACCGCAAGTTTTTCTCCTTCCATTTGAATATTTTTCATCCTCAGTGGGATAAAATAGCTTCCCAGAAGGGCACCTGTTTTACCTGATAAACGGTCTTTTGCCGCAGCACCTGATACGGTGTCTGTTTTTGCGCAGTCCTTTCCCGGACAGCGAGTTGCTGGCCACCTGGATTTATTGTCCAGGCGACGTGAAGCGCCATGCTTACGTTCCATGAGTCGGCCGGGCCGCTCACTATGACCGCCACCTTTGTGGCTTTGCCGGCTTTTAGCTCAATTACCTGGGGATCGTCTTTGCTGGACCACAGGTTGGTCCTGCCGCCCAGCAACCTGGCCTGGCCGATCCACTGGTTGGCAGTATGAAGCCAGCCGGCAGATACATTGCCGCCGTTAATCTTATAGCTGCTCGTATCCTCTTCTACCGTTTCACCTGTCCCTGCCGGATCCGGGTATGAGAGTTGTCCCGGCTTGGATGTATCGTAGACAAGTATTGAAGCGGTCTCATATTGCGGCTGTTTCCAGACCAGGATCTTCAACCGCACATCATCATACAGGCTGGCGTCCTGTATGTCGTAGCCAAAATAATGTACATTCGCAAATCCAACGAACGTAATATCGCTTGAAGTCCATCTGTAGTAGCTGGGCAGCTCGTATTCACCTGACAGCGAGCTAGACGGCGTGAGGTTTTCTGTGTAGGTCTCGGTGAAGTTATCCGTCCTGTATTCGGTCTCATAATAAGACTGGGTAACGGCCACCTGCTTACCGATACAGGCTATGCCCGGGGCGACAGCGATACAGAGTGTAACAAAAATCAGGCGGTGAAGTTTCATCCACGAGTGCCTTTTGATTATTTATTTTCTAATAGCATAGATTTGGTAAACTGTATTGTCAAAGTATATAATGCGCTAAAGACTATTGTAATTAGGGGGTTGAAATGGCAAGATACGGCAGGGACATTGTCTTACTTATAGCGGCATTCTTAGTCTTACCGGCGTTGTCTTGCCTGGCGGCAAGCCCGCAGCCCGCCGCGCAGCCGGCAAAGCCCGTGATAGTGGTTGCACCGAATCAGCTATCCTTTTCAGCCAAAGCGGGCGAGAACTCCAGGTTCGACCAGCTTATCAATGTCGTCAATGAGGGTGGGGGGATTCTGGACTGGGTGGCAAGCGATAGCTCTCCCTGGATTATGCTGCAGAAGGGAGATGGGAATACGGGCTCACAGACCTGCTGCATCAAAATGACCGTGGATGCCACCGGTTTAGTCGCCGGTGAGTACAACGGGGTGGTAACCATTTCGGCTGCCAGCGCCGTAAACAGCCCCGTTTACCTGCCTGTCCGCCTCAGCGTTCAACCGGCAGCGGGCTCCGCATCGAGTCCCGGTCCTTCTTCGCAGGCCGCAACGTCCTCCGGCCAGCCCAACAGCACGGCAGTGATCTGGAAAAACCAGACGGACCTCTACCGGTATGCAGACAGCAACTCGCTGATTGTCAGCGGCAGCATCACCAACACCGACACGCTATGGTACATGCAAAACGTGAGCATAGTATCCAAGTCGGGCCAGTCAGCCAGCATTGCGCAGACCATACCACCGGGCGAGACCGTGCTGTACAGCCGGTTTATACCTGCTTATCAGCTTGAGGACGTTAAATTGAAATACGACTGGTCCAGACCATAGGCCGGCCCGTATAACGGATCATCCGCCGGTCTGAGCCAGTCAGCCTTTGGTACTAGGCCTCTCAGCCGCGCCAAACCATACCTGCTGACCGCCAAATCCCGTACTTGTTGCCGTTTCCCGGCAGCCGTCCCGTGGCACATAATGAGCCTGTAATCAATCACGGGAGGGCAAAATGAACATCAAGAAAAATCTGACCGAGATGCTGAAGAAAGACGGCAAAGCAAGATTGCTGCTGGGCGGGATGATACTCGATGGCACCCTGCTCATCGCACTTATTGTCGCAGTCGGGCTGGTGGCGATCTTTTAAAGGCTTCAGCCCGGTACTGGATGGTTAAATAAGGCGGGTCGACCCGCCTTATTTGTTTTTTGCCGGGCGCGGCCCGGGCATGGTACTAACGTCAGGTATTGACCGGTACTGAAAAGCTATTGTTTTGACTGATAGTCAATTTTAGAATGAAGATGCTCGAAAATAGTCAGGAGAATAAAGATGTTAGCGCGAAAATCATTTTTGGGCATGGTCAAGGCTGATTGGAAGGCACAGACTCTCTTCTGGTCCATGTTTGTTTGCGCCGGGCTGATTATTTTCATGTTGGTTGTCTTGAGCCGGATGGTATGAAATATATAGCAGCAGTTTTCCTCCCAGTAGCGGGGGGCGCCGCGCACTCAGGCGTCCTCCGCTTTTATTTTGCACACTGACATCAGCGTGCCTGATGCTGTAATATTTATTTATGGCAGAAGGTATAGGCGACCGTTTTCAAAAGGATACCAAGTATTTCCCCTTTAAAATGCCACAATGGGAGGCAGGCTCAGACGCAACGCCGGAGGTCTATAAGACCTATCCGGACAGCCGTAAGATCAAGCTGCCCATACCCAGGGCCCAGCGCGAAGAGTTCCTGGACCGCGTTCTGCGAAAACGGCACAGCACGAGGCTGTTCAGCGGGACGCCGCTCAAGCTGGACCAGCTTGCATATTTACTCTGGGCCTCGACCGGCATACAGAGGATAGACCAGGGCATCGAGTACCGCACGGCCCCTTCGGCCGGTGGCCTTTATCCGGTGGAGACTTATATTGTCGCTAACAACGTTGAGGGCTTGGATAAGGGTGTTTACCATTTCGGCATAAAGGAAAATGTCCTGGAGGAGATAAGGCCCGGCGACCACAGCGCCCAGATAGCCTCGGCCGCTATCGGCCAGGATATGTGCGCCCGCGCGGCGGCGGTCTTTGTCTGGACGGCGGTCTTCGAGCGGAGCAAGTCCAAATACGGCCAGCGCGCCTATCGCTACATATACCTGGACGCCGGCCACATAGCCGAGAACCTGGCGCTGGCAGCGGTCAGCCTGGGCCTGGGGAGCTGCCCGGTGGCAGCTTTGTACGACGACGAGGTCAACTCCATTATTGACGTGGATGGCGAGATGGAGAGCGTGCTTTACCTGATGGTGGTGGGCTGGCCCAAGGCCTAACAGCTCTTTAGTATGCCATTGCGAGCCCCAATTCTATCGGGGCGAAGCAATCTTTCAATCGAAGGCAGCGGCCAAATTAAGGACTACCGTTTGGCGCCTTTCAGCGGGCGCAGGCCGTCGGCTATGATGGAGAGCGATTTGGGGCCCCTGCGTTGTATCTTTCCCCTGACCTCCAGCCAGCCGGAGCGGAAGAGGTAACGGCCGCACTTCTCCTGCACGTCGTGAAAAACCGTCACGTCAGCCACGCCGGTGCCGTCCTCCATGATCACATACACCACCCGCCTGCCGGTGCGCGTGGGCGGCGTCTGGTAGCGGATGACCGAGCCGGCGATTTTAACTGACTGGCCGGTGGCCAGCCTGGGCAGGTCCCTGATGCGGGTGAAGCTCTGGTCCAGCCTGCAGAAGTCAAGCGGATGGGCTGAGAGGTCCAGCGAGAGTATTTCCCGCTCGTTGAGCAGGCTTTCCTTTACGTCATGGTCGCCCTGTCCGGGGGATTGCTTCGCTTCGCTCGCAATGACATCGGGCACATCTCTGAAAAGTGGAGGGTTGCCCGAGAAGCTGCGGCGCTTGTACTGGAGCAGCACGGGCAGCTCCCTGAGCATGTCGCCGCGGCTGCCGAAGGCATCCAGCGCACCCACCTTGATAAGGTTTTCCAGCATGGGCTGGCTGGCCTCGGCCCGCAGCACGAAGTCCCTCAGCGAGGTATAGCTGCCCCTTTCCCTCTCCCGCATGATCGAGGCCACGGCCTCCCCGCTGATGCCTTTGACCTGGCCCAGGCTGACGCGTATGGCGCCGTCCTCCACCGTGTAGCGGTCGGTCGACCTGTTGACGTCCGGCAGCAGGACAGGCACGCCGCAGCGGCGGGCCTCGGCCACCAGCACCCTCGGCGGGTAGTATCCCATGGGCTGGTTGGAGAGCATGGCGGCCAGGAACTCGGCCGGGTAATGACACTTGAGCCACAGCGTCTGGTAGGAGAGCACCGCATAGGCGGCGGCGTGCGCCTTGCAGAAGCCGTAGGCGGCGAAGGCGGCGAGCTGCCCGAAGACCTCCTCGGCCACGTTGCGGCTGACCCCTCTGCGCATGGCGGAGCTGATGAAAGAAAGGCGCATCTTCTCCATCTCCTCGTCGGTGCGGTCGTGCGTCATGGCGTGCCTGAAGCCATCGGCCTCGGCATAGCTCAGGCCGGCCAGGTCGTGCGCCACGCGCAGCACCTGCTCCTGGTAGAGTATGACGCCCAGCGTCTCCTCCAGTGCGCCCTTCAGGCTGGGGTGGGAATAGGCCACCTGCTCCCGGCCGTGGCGGCGCGCCAGGTAGACCTTGTCCATGTTGGACTTGAGCGGGCCGGGGCGCACCAGCGAGATGGAGACGATGATGTCGTCGAATGTCTGCGGAAGCAGCCGGCCGGCCATCTCGCGCTGCGCCGGCGATTCCAGCTGGAAAACGCCGATGGTTTTCCCTTCGCGCAGCATGGCGAAGGGCGCCGGATCATCCCGCGGTATCCTGTCTATGTCTATCTGGATGCCGCGGCCCTCTTTAATGCTGCGCACGGCCTCCTCGATGACCGTTATGGTGGGCAGGGCCAGCAGGTCCATCTTGACTAGCCCCAGCCTCTCGATGTCGTCCTTGTCGTACTGGCTGATGATGTCGCCGCCGCTGGACGGCTCCAGCGGCACCAGGTCGGACAGCCTGCCCTCGCCGATGAGCAGCCCGCCCAGGTGGACGGAGAGGTGCTTGGGGAAGCCGTCGATGGCTGCGCACAGGCCGAAGAACTCCTTGAGCTCCGGCCTTTTATACACGGAGCTGTCCTTAAGCTCGGGCAGCGTCTCCGCCTCCTCCAGCAGCTTCGAGGCTGACACCCAGTGCAGGCCTTTGCAGGCCTCCTCGATGGTGGCCTGCGGCAGCGACAGGGCCTTGCCGGCGTCACGGATGGCGCCGCGCGCCAGGTAGGTATTGATGGTGGCCACGCAGGAGACGTTCTCCGCTCCGTATTTCTGGTAGATATAGTCGCGCACCTCGTCCCTGCGGCTGCGGTCTATGTCCAGGTCGATGTCCGGCGGCTCGTTGCGCAGCGGGTGCATGAAGCGCTCGAAGAGCAGGTCGTAGTGCACCGGGTCGGCGATGCTGATATCCAGTGCATAGACCACCAGGCTGTCCACGGCGCTGCCGCGGGCCTGGCAGCGGATGCCACGCTCCCTGGCCCAGCGCACGATGTCCCACACCACCAGGAAGTAGCCGCAGAAACCCAGCTTCTCGATGGTGGCAAGCTCCATCTTCAGCCGGGCGGACACCTGCGGCGTGAGGCTGCCGTATTTACGCCGGACGCCCTGGTAGGCCAGCCTGCGCAGCAGGCCGGCCGCTGTCTGCCCGCGCGGCAGGTCGAACCTGGGGAAGCGCGGCCTGCCCAGCTCAAGCTCCAGGTTGCAGCGGGAAGCCACCTCCAGCGACATGGCGGCGGCCCCGGGGAAGTCCTTGAAAAGGCGTTCCATCTCCGCTGGCGATTTAAAGTACTGCTCCACGCTGCGCGGGGCGGGCAGGTTGGCGGCGGGCACGATCAGCCCGATGGCCTTCAAAAGCTCATGGACGCGGTAGTCACGCATGCCGGGGTAGTGGACGTTGTTGGTGGCCACGGCCGGTATCCCCTGCTCACGGGCGAAGCTGGAGAGCATGTAGCACAGCGGCGTACCGCCCTTGGCCGGGTGGCGGAAGAGCTCGATATAGAAGTCAGGGCCGAAGACCTTGTGATAGAAGCCGGCGGCCCTGGCAGCCTCTTCCGCCTGGTTCTTTTGAAGCAGCGATGGCACCTCTCCCAGCCTGCAGCCCGAGAGGGCTATGAGGCCGTGGTGGCAGGCCTGCAGCAGGCTGCGGGTGGCGGCGGGCCTGCCGCCGTTCTTACTGCAGTGCATGGAGGTCAGCAGCCGGCACAGGTTGGAATAGCCCTCCATGTCCCTGCAGAGGAGCGTGAGGTGATAGCCGCCTTCCATGTCTATCTCGGCTCCGATGATGGGCTTGATGCCTGCCTTTACGGCGCTGTCATAGAACCTGATGGCGCCCGTGAGCCGGTTGTGGTCGGTCAGGGCCAGGGCTGGCATGCAGAAGTGCCCGGCCTTTTGGACCAGCACTTCCGGGCTGGCAGCGCCGTCCAGGAAGCTGTAGTAAGAGTGGACGTGAAGATGGACGAACGACATGGCGGGACGCTCCCGGGTTCAGTCCAGCAGGCGGTGAAGGAACCAGCTGGAATCGCTTTTGCAGAGCTCGTAAATGCCCTGCCTTTTGCACTCGGCGGTCAGGCGGATGAGCATGTGCACCGGCTCGCCGTTCCACCATTCGGAAGGCTCGCGCCACCAGGAAAGGATCTCCACCACCCTGTAGAGGCGCTTGCGCCAGATGAAGGCAGTCGGCCTGAACTCCTTGCTGACATGCACGGTGATGGGCTCGTCAATGTACTTGGACACCACACCTCACCCCTTTCCATAGGGTAAGGAGGATTATACTAGAACAAATGTGCTAATGTCAAGAGGGGAGGTGACAAGGGAGACTTTAGTGCCGCCTGGGGCTCCTTGCAATGGCATGCCTGACGGAATTTGCGGCCTTATCTCCAGGTGGGGTGGCGGTCGTTGGCGGCGTCATAAGTCAGGCGGCGCACATTGCTGCCGTCGGCATTCATGATGAAGATATCGTCGCTGCCGTAGGTGTCAGAGACGAAGGCAATTTGCTTCCCGTCCGGCGACCAGACGGGGCTGCCGTTGTTGTCAATATTATCCGTGAGCTTTTTGGCGGTGAGCAGCGGGAAGAGTGAGCTGCCGTCCATCACCCAGATCTCGCCCTTGGCCGCGCTGCCCCTGACGAAGACTATCTGGTTCGTGACGGGCGACCAGTCCGGCTCGGTACCGTCCACATCGAAGAACAGGCCGAATTTCCTCTGGTCAGAGCCGTCCGGGTTCATGGTATACAGGATGGGGCTGGGGCCTGCATCGCGGTTGGTGGAGAAGAGTATCCTGGAGCCGTCGGGCGACCAGGTAGGTACGCTGTTCCAGCGCACCCTCTCTTTAGGGCCCTCTTCAAAAGCCTCGCCAGTCCAGCCCGAGCTGTCCGTCAGCTGCCGTGCATCACTGCCGTCAGCATTGACTGAGAATATCTCCAGCTGGTTTGCCCCCTCTTCACTGCGGCGCTCGCCGACATAAACAATTTTCGAGCCGTCCGCGGACCAGCGCGGTGCGAAGTTGCGTGCTTTCTCATCGGTTATCTTCACGCGGTTGCTGCCGTCCTCGCTCATAGTCCATATCTCGTATTTATACGACTGGTTCGAATCGAAGGCTATCTTGGTCCCATCGGGCGACCAGGACGGCATGCCGTCGTAGACCTCGTCGTCGGTGGAGGTGGTCCTGTTGTCAGTGCCATCCGGCTTAATGGTATAGATGTGCAGGACGTTGCCTGGATCGGATGAGTAGGCGATCCGGCTTGGAAGCCCCGAAGGATGATAGCTCACGACGGGAGCGGCGCAGGAGGCTGCAAGCAGGGATATGAGCGCAGCCAGGCTTGACAGGCAGATAGCGGCGAGCGGCTTGAATTGGGTCATTATGATATCACCTCTGGATCATGCATGATTTGCTGCTGTGGAAAGTATAATAACAGAAACCGCGGGTTGGCAAGTTGTGATCGGCGATAGTTGCCATATATGGGAAAAAAGCAATAAAAAAACCTCCGCCGCGGGAGGTTTGATCCATTCCACTTTTTATTATTATAACAGGTTTCGAACGGCGCTGTCAAAGATCCGAACTTGACCCTCCGGGGAAGATGTTACTTAGTGGATCTGGCTGTCGCCCAGCTCGCGCAGCACGCGCTCGAAGGTTGCTATATCTCTATCGGAGAAATTTTTCCTGATGCTGGCGTCGAGCTCTTCGGCGAATTTATTGACCTTGGGCCCCGCCTCCCTGGCTTTCTGCGTGAGATAGACCAGTGCCGACCGACGGTCCTCCGAGTTCGGCCTGCGCTCAACGTAGCCGTTTTTTTCCATCCGGTCCAGTATGCCGGTGATAGTGGAGCCGTCCAGCGAAACGCGCTGCCCCAGCTCGCCGATGGTTATGCCGTCGCCGGCCCACAGTGCGCCGAAGACCATGAACTGCGGCGTGGTCAGCCCGAAGGCCGAAAGCCTGGAATCGTAATGCTCGTAGACCTTGCGCATTACGCGGCCGAGGTTGAAGCATATATGCTTTCTGGGATCGTATGCCATTTAATTAATTCTGATGCAGATAGTTTGTATACAATATAATAATTTTGGATTGGGGTGTCAATGTTGTAAGGCTTCAAGCAGATAGGCCAGCATTGACGATATAATGTAGTTGAGAATTGATCTTTCGAGGCGTTTTGACTGACGTATTGGGAAACGGCTGATGGCGGATCTGCACGATCTGGCCAACAGCCTGAACCTGCCCGGCATATCGGCATTCGTACTGGGTATCATGGCGTCCATCGGTCCCTGTACGCTGGCCACCAACCTGGCTGCGCTGGCATATATCAGCCGTAAAATTTCAGATAAAAAATTTGCCGTGACCAGCGGCGCACTGTATACCCTGGGAAGGATGGTCACGTATACCGTTCTGGGCATGCTCATCATCTATGCCGGCCTGAGCATACCGGCAGTGGCCAGCTTCCTGCAGGATGTGGGTGAGGTGCTGATAGGTCCCTTTTTAATCGTTGTAGGCATCGTTATGCTCTTCCTGGACAGGCTGGATTTTGGCGAAGGCAGCAGCAGGCTGGCGGCCGCTGCCGGGAAATTCGCAGATATGGGCCTGATCGGCGCCCTTCCCCTGGGTATAATACTGGCCCTGGCCTTCTGCCCTTACACCGCCGTGCTGTTCTTTATGGTCCTGATACCTATGGCATTGAAAACGCCCGGTGGTGTGGGGCTTCCGGCTGCCTTTGCGCTGGGAACGGGCCTTCCGGTTTTGCTCTTCGGCAGCCTGCTGTCGCTGGGGGTGACAGGGGCCGCAAGATGGATAAACGCCGTCGGCCGTTCTGAAAAATATATCAGGATAGCGGTGGCGGCGCTTTTTATCCTGATAGGTATTGTTTACATAATATTTAGTTTAAAGTTGGTTTAGTGCGGGTAAATTTAAGGGGGCTTCGCCTGGCGAAGCCCCCTTGATACTACTATCCTTTTTCCTCTTTACTCTCCCGTTCAGAAAGCCTAAAAGCTTTGTTAGCCTTATTAATTATATGGCCTGTTTTTCTGTGTAGCGGAGAGCTCAAGAGTTTTGCCTGCTCTCCCGTTGTGCACAGTCAGAGATTACCTCTGCCCCCTGCACACCGGAGAGCCGCGGAAAGGAAAGAGCCATTCGGCAAATATGGCCTGTTTCTTGACCATCTGCCCACCTCCGTGAGGGCTTGTAATATCTCCTGCCCTCAAGTCCATGCTAGCACTAAAAATAGGGAGGGTCAAAGACCCATTCGGCCAGTTTGCAGTATACCTTTGGCTCATACATAATTAGGCTTGATTCATATGAAAAAGGCTTTACTCGGAATGTCCGCTGCCGAACTGAAAATGCTTGCGGTTGAAGCTGGGGAGAAGGGCTACCGCGGCAGGCAGATAGCTGACCTTATCTACAGGCAGGGCTGCAGGGAGATCGCCGTTATGTCCAGCCAGCCCGCCGGGTTCAGGTCAATACTGGACAAATCCTATACGGTCGGACGTTCCAGCCTGAACAAGATTAGTTCGGCCAGGGACGGCACCTTTAAGCTGCTGCTGGAGCTGGCCGATGGTGAGCTGGTAGAGACGGTGGGCATGCCTTATGAGGACCGGTTTTCCTGCTGCGTTTCCACGCAGGCGGGATGCCGGGTGGCGTGCGCCTTTTGCGCTACAGGCAGCAGCGGATTCAAATGCAATCTTACAGCGGGGGAAATCGTCGACCAGGTGCTTACCGTCCAGGAGAAAGCCAGCTCAAAGGGTTTACTCGGGCCGGAGGGCCGGGTCAGCCACGTGGTTTTCATGGGCATGGGAGAGCCGCTGCTGAACTACGACGCCACGCTGCGGGCCATACGCCTCATCAACCGGGAGCTTGAGATAGGCATGCGCAACATTACCCTGAGCACCATCGGATATGTACCGGGCATTTATAAGCTGGCAGGTGAAGGGCTGCAGATCACGCTGGCAGTCTCGCTGCATGCTTCGGATGACGCGCTTAGAAGGAAGCTGGTCCCCGGCATGTCAAAGTACAGGGTGGCGGAGATAGTCCGGGCATGCCGTGATTATTTCAAAGCCACCGGCCGCAGGATCTCTTTCGAGTACTGCCTGCTGCGTGGTGTTAACGACCGGAAATCCGACGCCGTACGGCTGGCCGAGTTGCTTAAAGGGTTGAGCTGCCATGTGAATTTAATACCCTTCAATATGGTGCAGGATAAAGGCTTTAAGCCTCCGGAGCCTGTTGCTGCTGCCGCTTTCCGCAGTGTGCTGGAGCAGGCCGGGATTGCCGTTACCCAGAGACAGCAGCGCGGTGCCGATATACAGGCTGCCTGCGGCCAGCTCAGAAGGCTGTCCCGGAAGTAGGCTTTGCTCCTACGTAAGCCCACGGTCGCCCGTCTTTTTGAGAATGAGTTTGCCTATGATACAATCTGACTAATCAATCAATATTATTAAATTTACTGCAGGGCATGATGATGGAGCGATGGAAGAAGTGCGTTAACCCACGAGCTCTCCTCAGAATTAGCCTGATGTAAACAGCGACACAGGAGGTTGAAACTTGGCTGAATACAGGTGGCTGAAAAACTATGATCCGGGAGTACCACACTCGCTGGAGCCCTATCCTGAAAAAACGCTTATCGATTGCCTGGACGAGGCGGTGGCCGAACATCCGGACTATACCATGCTGTTGTTCAAGGATGCCAGGCTGTCGTACGGGGAAGTGCAGAAGTTGAGCGACGAGTTTGCCGCGGCCCTGTTCGCCCTGGGGGTCAACAAGGGCGACCGCGTGGCCCTGATCATGCCCAACATACCGCAGGCCATCATCTGCCGCTGGGGGGCCTGGAAAGTCGGGGCTGTCCTGGTCCATCTTAATCCCCTGTATACGGATGGCGAGCTGGAGCACGCGCTCAACGACTCCAGCGCCTGTACTGTGGTGGTCATGACGACCTTCTATAACCAGCTTAAACGGTTACAGCCGCGAACAGAGGTCAAGCAGGTCATCGCCACCAGCATCAAGGAATACCTGCCTCCTGCTTTAAGGGTGCTATTCACGCTCTTCTTGGAGCGCAGCGGCGGGCATCACATTGAGCTTCAGCAGGGCGACATGTGGATGCAGGATCTGCTTAAAAAGCATGCCGGCGCCGCGCGGCCGGATGTGAAGGTGTTGCCCACGGACTACGCGCTGATACTTTTCAGCGGCGGCACCACCGGCACGCCCAAGGGCGTCGTCGGCAACCACCGTTCACAGGTGATTACCGGCATGCAGTTCGACGCCTGGGTCAAGGCCATAGCTGAGCCTTACAAGGATGTGCTGATGGCCGTGCTGCCGCTTTTCCACGCCTTTGGGACCTATGCCGTCATGTGCACAGCCGTGGTGGACCATTTTGCCATCTCGCTGGTGCCCAACCCGCGGGACCTCAACGACGTGATAGCGACCATCGGGAAGGTCAGGCCCACCTATTTCCCGGCCGTGCCGACCATGTATATCGCCCTGCTGAACCACCCGCTGGTCAAGAAAGGCAAGGTGGATTTCCACTCGATGAAATTCTGCATCTCAGGGGCGGCGCCACTGCTGGCCGAGACCAAGCGGCGCTTCGAGGAGCTGACGGGAGGCCGGATAGTGGAAGGCTACGCCCTGACGGAGACCACCATGGCCACATGCGCCACTCCCTTCCAGGGCGTCTGGAAGGAGGGCTCGGTGGGAATGCCGCTGCCCGACGTGGTTGTCCGCATCGGCGATATCGAGACCGGCGAAGGCGAAATGCCGCCGGGGCAGGAAGGCGAGATAGTTTTTCAAGGCCCGCAGCTCATGGTGGGCTACTGGAACAATCCCCAGGAGACGGCCGAGATGCTGCGTGACGGCTGGCTGTACACCGGCGATGTTGGCTATATGGATGAAGATGGATACCTGTTCATCACCTCACGCAAGAAGGACCTTATCAAGCCCAGCGGATTCCAGGTCTGGCCCAGGGAGGTGGAAGAGGTGATCGGGCGCCATCCGGCCGTAGCCGAGGTCAGCGTGGCCGGCATACCCGATTCCAGGCAGGGGGAAGCCGTGAAGGCCTGGATTGTGCTGGTCCCGGGAAAGAGCGCCACTGCCGAGGAAATACAGGAGTGGGTCAGGCAGAAGCTGGCTGCCTACAAGGTGCCCAGGTTCGTGGAATTCCGCAGCGAGTTGCCCAAGAGCCTGGTGGGCAAGATTCTCAGGCGCGTGCTGGTGGAAGAGGAAGCGAAAAAGACAGCCGCATAGCCCACGCTACAGGCCGGGATTGCGATAGCATTCGTAGCACCAAGCCGACAGGCTGCCCTCCATGAACTTCACATTTTTATAGCCGGCGTTCTTGAGCGTAACCGCCGCCTTGTAAGCCCTGACGCCCCGCTCGCACATGGTGACTATCTCCTTGTCTGCCGGCAGCCGCTGCATCTCATCGTAGAGATGTCTTTCAGGAAGGTGCTGTGTTTGAGGTGCATCTATCCTTTGTGTGTTCCACTCCGACTTGCTGCGCACATCCAGCAGCACAAAATCGTCCTTCCTGTCCAGCTTCTCCTTTACCTCTGCCGGCATGGCGCCGACAATCCTTCCTGCTATCTTGTTGCGTACCAGGTTGGCGGCATGGTGGAGTATGTCCAGCGCTGAGTTGAAGGGGGGCGCATAGGCCAGGTCCAGGTCCGCCAGGGCATCCACGTTCATGCCCATGGTTATGGCTGTGGCCAGTACGTCGATACGCTTAATGACCTCTCCCGTCCCTATTCCCTGGCCGCCCAGTATCCTGCGCGACTGGCCGTCGACTACGAGCTTGATGGTTACGTCCCTGTGCCCCGGATAGTAATCGGGTATGTCCAGGCCGGGGATGAAAGCGGTAACGGCTTTATATCCGTTGGCTTGCGCTTCCTTTTCTCCCAGGCCCACCCGGCCTATATTGAAGTCGAAGACCTTGACGCAGGCCGTGTTGACCACGCCCGGGAATGTCAGGTCGCCGCCGGCGATATTGGCGGCTATCACGTGCCCGTGTTTATTGGCGGTCGAGCCGAGGGGTACGAAGACCTTTTTCCCCGTGATCAGGTTGGTGTTGGCCACGCAGTCCCCGCCTGCATAGATATCGGGGTCGCTGGTCTGCAGGTGGTCGTTTACCGCAATATCGCCGAAGGGGCCTATCTCCAGCCCTGCCTCCCTGGCCAGCTTTGAGTTGGGACGGATGCCGATAGAGAGTATGACTAGGTCGGCCGGGAAGCTTTCCTTCTCGGTGATGCATTTATTCACCTGCCCGTCCTTGCCTTCAAAGCCGGTCACTTTTTGTCCCAGCCTGAGCTCAACCCCCTTGCTTGCAACGTATTTGACCAGCATGTCGGCAATCTCGGCGTCCAGCACCGCCGGCAGCAGCTTGTCCAGTGCCTCTACGATTGACACCTTGAAGCCCTTGTCCACCAGCGTCTCGGCCATCTCCATGCCGATCAGGCCTGCGCCGATGATCACCGCTTTTTTGGAGGCGGACCCGGCCATCAGCTCAATGATTTCGTCGGCGTCGGGTATTCTCTTGAGGACATGGATGCCCTTGAGGTCTATACCCGGTATGGGGGGCACCACCGGGCTGGCCCCGGTGGAAAGGACCAGCTTATCGTATGCCAGGTCGTATTTTTTGCCGCTGTCAGTATCTGTGACGCTTATCTTATGGCCCTGCCGGTCGATGCTATCGACCGTGGTGTGCAGCAAAACATCGACGTTGCTTATCTTCTTAAAGGCCGCTGCATCGCGTACCATCAGCTCGCTCCTGGCCCTGACCGCTCCGGCGATGTAGTAAGGAAGGCCGCAGGCGGCGTAGGAAACATAGATATCGTCAGTGATCATGGTGATCTGGGCGTTGGCATCAAGGCGTCGCGCCCTGGCTGCCGCCTTGGGCCCACAGGCGCCTCCTCCCACAATTACCAGACGTTTTTTATTCTCCATTTAATTTCACCTCAACACTTAAACATTTAGATAGAAAAACTATTTGCGTGTAGCTATTGTAAGCATGCAGTATTTATTATATGATATTTAGAAGGTAGCGAAGAATTAGCGGGGAAGAACATATAGAAAAGAGCAAAATGCATCATAAAGAAAGCGCTTGTAAAAAAGCTAATATGAAAGTCGGTGGTGGCGATAAAGAGGCCAGTCATATCGTATAAGCCGGTAAATAGAGCCGCTCCGCAAAGGCACAGCCCACCTGTTATATATGACGCTGTGCCGTTTTAGTTATATGGAAAATAAAAAGTCCGGGAAAAAGCTCAGCCATGCTCCGGCCCTGAACGGCCCACCTGCAGAAAGCCGGACTGCCAGGTTTGCGGGAAAAGATGTTACCCTGCCCCCTTCCATCAGGAATCTTCTTCAGCGTTCAGCCGACCTGATCTACCTGCTGGACGCGGACTCCACTTTCCTCGTGGTGAATGAGGCTGCATTAGAGCTGCTGGGCTATTCTGTAGAAGATCTCGATAAGATGAAGATGACGGATGTGGACGTGATCAACGATACGGTTGCCTGGGCCAAGGCTTTCAAACGCCTCCGTTCACAGGGTTCGTTCAGCCTGGAGACGCTGCAGCGCAGCCGCGACGGCGATATCTTCCCCATTGAGATGACGCTGAATTACCTCCTGCAGGAGGGCAGGGAGTATTGCCTGGCGGTGGGGCGCGATGTCAGCCAGAGAGAGAAAGTCGAGGAGGCCCTGAAGGAGAGCGAATCGAAGTATCGCAAACTGGTTGAGAGCGCCGGCGCCGGCGTCGTCACCATTAACCTGGCCGGTGCCATCAATTTCGCTAACAATACCATCTGCCAGATGATGGGCTATACACGCGAGGAACTGATCGGCAAACCGTTTGTCGATTTCCTGCACAAGGATGACATTGAAAGCATGCTGCGACTGTTTGCCGATGCTGTAAAGGGTGTTCAAACCAAGCTGACCATTGAGTTCCGCGCACGCCATAAAAATGGGTACTACGTCTGGTGCTATACAAATCCCACCAACATACTGCATGATGAAAAGACGGTGGGTTTCAGCGCCATCATCCATGACATAACCGAGCGCAAACAGCTTGAGGAAGCCTTAAAGGAAAGCGAACAAAAGTACAGGGCAGTGGTGGAAGACCAGGTCGAGCTCATCTGCCGATTCACGCCCGACGGGACCATCACCTTCGCCAACCTGGCCTTCTGCAATTTCTACGGCAAGTCCAGCCGGCAGGTAGTCGGCAGCAGTTACCTGACGTTGCTGTCTGAAGCGCAGTACCCGCTTTTCACCGCCTCCATCGAGGAGCTTCTGACGGAGCCGGACAAGGTGATCTACGATATTCTTCCCTTCAAGGTCGGGGACAGCACAAGGTGGATGGAGCAGACCCTGCGTTCTTTGACCGGCAAAAAGGGGACGGTGGAGAAGTTCCAGGTTGTTTTACGTGACATAACCGACCGCCGCAAGGCTGAGCAGGCGCTGAAAGAGAGCGAGGAGCAGTACCGGGTAATATTTAACAGCATGCAGGACGGCTTCGCAGTATTCGAGATTTCCTATGACGAGAGAGGCGAGGCCATCGACGCCCGGTTCCTGGAAGCCAATCCCGCCTTTGAAAAAATTACCGGCGCCAAGTCCAACGAAGCAGTCGGCAAAACGCTGTGGGAGGTCTTCCCCTCCATGAGGCTGCTCACGGCGGAGATCTGGGCCGGCATGGTATCGAAGGGTAAAAATGTCCGAATAGAGGAGTTCTATTCGGTTAGCCTTGACAAATATTTCCGTGTCAACGGCATCAGCCCCAAGAAGGGCAGGTTCGCGGTGTTGTTCTCAGACCTTACCGAGAACAAGAAAATGACCGAAAAGCTGATAAGGGCCGACCGCCTGTCCTCGCTGGGCGAGATGGCGGCCGGGCTGGCGCACGAGATCAACAACCCCCTGACCGGCGTGATGGGCCTGTCGCAGCTATTGATAGAAAAGAATGATATACCGGATACGGTCAAGGAGGACGCCTCCACAATATACCGCGAGGCGAACCGCGCCGCCGGCATCCTGAAAGACTTCCTCATCTTTGCGCGCGGCCAGAAGCCGCAGAAAGGGGAAGCCGACGTTAATGCCATCATAGAGAGCGTCCTGAAATTGCGCCGGGCTTATATGAAAAAGTCCGGCATCGATGTGCTTACCGAGCTTTCAGAAGACCTGCCAAGGCTGCACCTGGACGTGTCCCAGATACAGCAGGTCTTTCTCAACATAGTGCTTAACGCCGAGTATTTTATGTATGAGGCGCACAAGCAGGGCACGCTGCACATATCAACGGAGCGGGCTGACAGCGTGGTCAAGATCATGTTCAAGGACGACGGGCCAGGGATTTCGCCACCCAACCTGTCGCATATTTTCGATCCGTTCTTCACCACCAAGGAAACGGGCAGGGGAACGGGCCTGGGGCTGAGCATCAGCTATAGCATCATACATGAGCATAGTGGCAACATCTTCGTCAACAGCAAGCCGGGCCAGGGAACGTGCTTCATCATCGAGCTTCCGGCAGCTGTCTCTCCAGCCTAAAAAGGTTTCTTTTCCCTCGCAGCGGCTTTGCCCCTTTGATCGGCTGAGGTTATACTTGTAGGTGAGTTTTTCCGGTTCGGAAGTGAAGCTGTGAGAATAAGGTTACCCATCGTCTTTTTGTCCCTGCTGCTGGCGCTGTCTGCCGGCGCCTGCCTGGAGGTACAGCCGGCCCAGCCGGGCGCCGGGCAGGACCTGCCGCCCAGGCCGGAGGTGGTAAGCTTCAAGGCGCAGCCGTCCCGCATCGAGCGCGGCTCAACCGTCACGCTGCAGTGGGACGTGCGCGGCGCCGACAGCATTGTTATCGATAACGGCATCGGGACCGTATCCTCCAGGGGCAGCATGCAAGTCAGGCCGGAGAGCATGAACTCCTATAACCTGACTGCCACCAGCGCCGGAGGGGAAACGGTCAGCACGGTGATGGTCAACGTGCTGCCTTTTATAAAGGTGGCCAGCCCGGCTGCTACCTATACCGACGAGAGCAAGGAAATTTTGATAGGCAGGTTGCCCGCGCTGGGGTCCAACGAGTCTTATGTATTTTTTAATGGCGCCGTCATGGTGGGCGCCGATAACAGTTTGATAGTCCTGCGCAATAATCCCTCGGCGCGCAATCCCGACTGGGCGGAGCTGAAGGAGTTCCTCAAGAAAGACCAGACCGACGCGCACGCCTATGTACCCAACAAGTACACCTGCGGTGATTTCGCGCAGGCGCTGCACAACAACGCCGAGGCTGCGGGCATCCGGGCGGCGCTGGTAGCCATTGAGCTTCAGCCGCCGGGACCGGTACAGGGCGTGATGAACCACTCGCTCAATGCCTTTGAGACCACAGATAAGGGCACCGTCTACATAGACGACACGTCATCCTCACAGGGGTACTACGCAGATAAAATCGTCAATGTGGCCATAGCAAGCGATTACACGGCGCAGTCTATCTTCCCGCAGCCCGGGCAGATGATCGTGTGGCCAAGCATGGGCAAGGTTGAGTCGATAGATATATTCCAGTGGTGATATCCTGTATTAAAACGAAGGAGCGGTCGCAGGGACATGAGCAAGTTCATCGAAAAGTTAAGCAGTTCCAATAAAGCTGCGCTGCCGGCCATGGGCTTCAGGCAGGCGGGCGTGCAGGAGAAACCGGCCTCGGTTATCACCGCCGTCGAGCTGTCCGGGCGTAGCGAGGACGAGGTCAGAGAGCTGGCCGAGGCCGGGGTGGACGCCGGCATACTGGAAGCGGCGGGACTGTCTGCCAGCGCGCTGGGCAAGCACCTCAAGGTCAGGGGCAGCATGGCCATCGGCCTCGTGCTCTCGGCCGCCAAGCTCGCCAGCGAGATGAAGCTGGTTTCGGAAGAGATTGATTTTGTTATATTCGATCCAGGCCTGCCGGTTAAAGCCTTTGAGTCCAGGGAATTCGAGGCTACAGGTAAAGTGCTGAGAATCAGCAGCGATTTAGAAGTCGGCCTGCTGAGATCGGTCAATGAACTTCATCCTGCCGTGGGCGCGGTTTCAGTCGACCTGCGGGCCTCGCCGCTGACGGTTGAAAGCCTGATGGGCTGCCGCAAATCCGCGGACTTTAGCGGGCAGCCGGTAGTTGCCCTGGTTAATAAAGCACTGTCACGCACCGAGCTGCTGGCCCTGCGCGAGTGCGGAGTGAAATGCGTGGTCCTGCCGGCCGATGCAGCTGTCGATGACGTGAAGAAAATAATTGATGACATAAAGTCACTGCCCAGGGTGGAGAAGAAGAAGGACAGGCGTGGCCTGGTGCTGCTGCCCAGGATAGAGGCCGCGCCCGCTGCCAGGGAGGACGAGGGTGACGGTGATGAATAGCGTGCATGTGATACAGGTGAGGGCGGTATAGCATGACCTCCAGCCTGTGGCTGTACCTGCTCTCGGCGGCTGCGGTTTCACTCTCCGGCGTTATGCTGCCGGGCCCGCTGACCGCCGCCACCATAGCCAAGGGCTACGATAACAAGAATGCCGGCGCCATGATCGGCGTCGGGCACGGCATCATAGAGATACCCATAATCCTGCTGGTCTACTTCGGCTTTGCCGAGTATCTGAAGCTGGCGCCTGTCAAGCTGGCAACCGGGCTGGCCGGCGGCCTGCTGCTGGTGGTGATGGGGCTGCTGATATTCCGCACGTTCAAGCATCCGGTGATAACGTCCGCTGTGCTGCCGTACAGCCCGCTGGTCACCGGAATCGTTATGACGGGCGGCAACCCCTATTTCTTCCTGTGGTGGGCCACCGTGGGCGTGACCCTGGTGTCCGGGGCTGTGGTGTTCGGCATCTACGGTCTGGTGTTGTTCACGCTGGTGCACCTGGCCTGCGATATAGCCTGGGACCAGGTGGTATCTGTCACGGTGTTCAAGACCAGGCACCTGTGGACGCCAGGAGTGCAGAAAATAGTCTTTGGTATCTGTGCGCTGGTGCTGATAGGCTTTGGGATCTGGTTCGGGGTATCCGCCTTTTATCCTTCGTAAGCCCGCTCAGCAGGTCTGCTGTAGTGCCTGGAAGAACTTGCCCTCGGTCTTGATGGCTGGTGCTATCACCATCTTGACCTTCTGAAACTCCCTGATATTCAGTGCGCCGCAGACGCCCATGGCGTTGCGCAGCGCCCCGACGTAGTTTTCGCTGCCGTCCGTGACGGATGTCGGGCCGAAAAGGATTTTCTCCAGGCTTCCCTTGATGCCGGTCTTGATGCGTGTGCCCCTGGGGAGCGTAGCCGAAGGCTGTGACATGCCCCAGTGGTGGCCTTTGCCGGGGGCTTCCTCGGCGCGGGTCAGGATGGAGCCGAATACCACGGCGTCGGCGCCGGAAACGAAGGCCTTGCACATATCGCTGCCGATGCGTATCCCGCCGTCCGTGATGATGGAGACGTACCTGCCTGATTCCTTGAAATAAACATCGCGTGCTGCAGCGCAGTCGATGGTGGCGGTCACCTGTGGCACTCCCACGCCCAGCACCTCACGGGTGGTACAGGCTGCGCCGGGCCCGATGCCCACCAGCAGCCCGTCTATGCCCGTCCTCATAAGCTCCAGCGCCGAGCTGTAGGTTACGGCGTTGCCCACGATGACCGGCACATGCATCTGCTTGCACAGGTCTGCAAAGCTCAGTCCCTTATAGCTCTTGGAAATGTGGCGGGCGGTGGTGACTGTGGACTGCACCACGATTATATCTGCGCCCGCTTCTTCAGCCAGCGGCGCCAGTTTCTTGGTGTTGGCCGGAACCAGTGAGACGGCGCAGAGCACGCCAGCCTTCTTGATCTTCTGTATCCTTTTGCCTACCAGGGCGTCCTTGATGGGCTCGCTGTAAATCTTTTGCAGGAGCGCCGTGACCTCTTTGTCAGGCGCGCTGATGATCTCGTCCAGGATGGCCTGCGGGTTGTCGTACCTGACCTGTATGCCGTCGCAGTTGAGTATGGGCAGGCCCCCGGCCTTGCTGAAGAGTATGGCGAAATCAGGATCGACGACCGCATCCATGGCGGCGGCAACGATGGGGATAGGGAAGGTGAGGTCGCGCAGCTTGAGCTCTATATTTGTCTGATCGGGGTTGACCGTGACGTCCCCGGGCACAATTGCAACTTCGTCAAATCCATAAGCTCTTTCCAGTTCCTTGAATTTAGGTATGGACATTTACTGCCTCGGGGGATGATTGTTGGAAAATATATCAAAATTAGCTGTCCCAAGTCAAGCCGGAGAAAAGCGAAAATCATTGACCCGCTGCTAGCCTGGCCCGTATAATATTCGGCTATGAATGAATCCGACCTTTTACTCCTGGCCGACCTCAACCGTACGGAATACTGGTGCCAGAGCCTGAACTGGATCCCGGGCACCGAGGTCTTTAAAAACGAGGAGGCCGTTTTCATCAACTCGGCCGTGGACTTCGCCGGCTGCAATGTGGTATTGACCCAGTCTGCAGGAACGCCGGAGGTTATATCCAGGTCGCAGGAGTTTTTCAAGGGACGCAGGCGCTACTTCGCCCTGCTTTTGAGGAAGCATACAGATGAAGAGGCCATCCAATTCTGTGTGCGGAGCAAGATGCTGCAGATCTCCAATAATCCCGGCATGGCTCTGGACCAGCCGGTCAGCAAGGCCGGCCTGCCGGAGGGTGCGGAGCTGCGCTGGGTAACGGATGAAGCCGGGCTGAGGGACTTTCAGCAGATAACCGCCGAGGCATACCAGGACCTCGGCCTGCCGGCCGAGATAACCGCTAAATATTTTGCCCTGCCCGAACGGGTGTTAAGCCCTCACTCAATCTGGGCGGTCGTTTATTACAGGGGGGAGCCGGCCTCGGCTGCCATGGCCATTCTTTCGCACGGCATTGCGGGGATTTACTGGGTGGGAAGCGCCAGGAAGGCGCGCGGCCTCGGGCTGGCCGCCTACTGCACGCAGGAAGTGGGCAACGCGTCGTTCGACCTGGGAGCACGCAAGGTCATACTGCAGGCCAGCCAGTTCGGAGAGCCGGTTTATCGCAAGCTGGGCTACCGTGAGATCACCCGCTATCCCTGGTTCATCTGTTCCGGCCAGCCCTCCAGCTAGCCGTCGAGTGCGGATTGGGCTATAATTATGCAGTAATTGTGCCTGTCTTGTATGTCATAGCCACACCTATCGGAAATCTTGAAGATATAACACTGAGAGCGCTGCGTGTGCTGGGTGAGGTGCAGCTGATAGCTGCAGAGGACACACGGACGGCACGTAAACTTCTGAACAGGTACGACATAAAGACCAGGATGACGAGCTATTTCGAGCATAACAAGCGTATGAAGGTACCCCAGTTGCTCGAAGTGCTGGAGGAAGGAGACGTAGCGCTGGTCTCCGAGGCAGGCATGCCCGGCATCAGCGATCCCGGTTACGAGCTCGTCAGGGCTGCCATAGAGAAAGGCTTCGAGGTGATAGCGTTGCCCGGCAGCTCCGCCGTCACCACGGCCATGGCAATCTCCGGCCTGCCGGCCGACCAGTTCGTCTACCTTGGATTTCTGCCGCGCAAGAAGAATGAAAAAAGGTCGCTGCTGGCCTCGCTGCAAGCCGAGCCCAGGACGCTGGTCTGCTTCGAATCCCCCTATCGTGTGCTGGCGTCACTGGAGATGATGCTGGAGGTTTTAGGCGAACGTAACGTGGCTGTGTGCCGCGAGATGACCAAGCTGCACGAGGAAATTTTTCGTGGCAGCGTCAGTCAGGCCATAAAGCGCTTTCAAAAGCCCAGGGGTGAATTCACCGTCGTCATCCAGGGCTCTGGAAACTTAAAAAAATCCCTGCGAAGGCAGCGGACAAATATATAGAGGGAGACTGATATGCAACAGAGATTTCGCAGAGGTTCGATTTCCATCGGCCCGGCCATGTGTAACGGGTGCGACCGCGTCATGCAGGACGGGGAAGTTTACCTCTCCGTGGATGAAAAGCCGTCCGACAAGTTCAAGGAGGAGGCAGTTTTCATCGATGACATAGATTGCTCGGAGTGCGGGAACAAGCTGAAAAATGGAGACGAATACCTCTTTGTGATTGATGGCGACAGCGAGAAATGCTACTGCCCGGCCTGCTTCAAGAAGAAGGGCGGTGAGAACTTCCGCAAGAAGAATTCCGGCGCCGTGGTCAGGTTCATCAAGTCCAGCGAGACCAGCGCCAACCTGCGCTTCTGCGCCGATTGCTGCGAGAAGCGCAAGGCCGGCCTTGAAAAGAAAGAGAAGGGTGAGAAGATATTCACCTTCTTCCCGTCCAAGATTAGCAAGGCCTGATTTTTAAAACCATATAAGGAGCGTGCCACTTGCCGGAAAATATTCTGGTTGCCGTCGCCTGGCCCTACGCTAACGGTCCGCTGCACCTCGGACATATAGCCGGCGCTTACCTGCCGGCCGACATCTTCGCCCGCTACCACAGGCTCAAGGGCAACAACGTGCTGATGGTCTCGGGCAGCGACGAGCATGGCACTCCCATCACGCTCAAGGCCGAGCAGGAGGGCATCAGCCCGGCGGAGGTGGCGGACAAGTACCACAGGGAGTTCCTGCAGTGCTGGGGGAAGCTGGGCATCTCCTTCGACCTGTTCACCAACACCGATACCAAAAACCACGCCGCAGTAGCGCACGACATCTTCCTCAAGCTGCTGGAGAAGGGATACATCTACAAGGACTCCATGCCGCAGGCCTATTGTCCCAACTGCAAGCGCTTCCTGCCCGACCGCTATATTGAGGGCACCTGCCCCTTCTGCGCCTACACCGGCGCGCGCGGCGACCAGTGCGACCAGTGCGGCCGCACGCTCAACCCCAGCGACCTTAGCAACGTGCACTGCCGCATCTGTTCAGGAGTTCCCCGTTTCGAGACGACCGAGCACTTCTTCCTCAAGCTCAGCGCCTTCGAGGAGCAGCTCAAGTCCTGGGTGGCCTCCAAGGACTACTGGCGGCAGAACGTGCAGAATTTCACGCTGGCCTTCCTGGAGGGCGGGTTGAAGGACCGCGCCATCACGCGCGACATCGAGTGGGGCGTGAGCGTGCCGCAGCCCGGATTTGAGAACAAGCGCATTTACGTGTGGTTCGAGGCCGTCATCGGCTACCTCTCGGCCAGCAAGGAATGGGCCGCCTCCAGCGGAAAAGCCGACGCCTGGAAGGCCTGGTGGACGGGCCAGAACAAGGCATATTATTTCATCGGCAAGGACAACATCCCCTTCCACACCATCATCTGGCCGGCCATGCTACTGGGCTATGGAGGGCTGAGCCTGCCCTACGACGTGCCGGCCAACGAGTTCCTCACCATAGAGGGCAAGAAGCTGTCCACCAGTCGCAACTGGGCGGTGTGGCTGCCCGACTACCTGGAGCGCTACGACCCCGACCCGCTGAGATATTACCTCTCCATTAATATGCCCGAGACCGGCGACACCGACTTCTCCTGGTACGAGTTCCTGCGCAAGAACAACGACGAGCTGGTGGCGACCTACGGCAACCTGGTGCACAGGGTGCTGACCTTCACCAACCGCAACTTCGAGGCCGCCGTGCCCGACCCGGGCGAGCTGGACGAGATGAGCAAGGGCCTGCTGGATAAGGCCAAAGCACGCATGGGTGAGGTGGATAAGCTGCTCTACGGCTGTCACTTCAAGGAGAGCATCAAGACGGCCATGTCGCTGGCACAGGATGTCAACAGGTACCTGGACGACATGGCCCCCTGGAAGATGCTCAAGCAGGACCGGCGCCAGGCCGGCCGTGCGGTCTATACGGCCATCGCCGCCATCTCGGTTCTGAAGACCATGCTCTATCCCTTCCTGCCCTTCACCTCGCAGAAGCTGCACAACTACCTGGGTTTCGAGGGCGATATCAGGGACGCCGGCTGGACGGTGCAGTTCCCCGGTGCAGGGCAGAAGCTGCCGCAGCCCGAGGCGCTCTTCGTCAAGCTGGAAAGCAAGATAATCGACGAGGAGATGGCGCACCTGGGTGGCGGGGGAGCGGCATGAACCTGGATGACATCTACGCGCCCGTCAAAGACGATATCAAGCTGGTAGAGGACAGGCTGTCCCAGATAGCACGACAGGACATCCCCCTTCTCTCCGAGATGCTGGAGTATGCGCTGCTGAACGTGGGCAAGCGGGTGCGCCCGGCGCTGACGCTGCTGAGCGGGAAATTTTACAACTACGACCTCAAGCTGCTGGTCCCCATGGCCACCGCGGTGGAGGTACTGCACATCGGTACGCTGGTGCACGACGACATGATCGACAACTCCGCCACGCGCCACGGCAAGCCGGCAGTCTACCGCAGCTACGGCAGCAACAGCGCCCTGCTGCTGGGCGACTACCTCTTCTCCCGGGCCGGCAGCCTGGCCACCATGACGGAGAACCTGAGGGTGATCCGCCGCTTCACCGAGACGCTCATGACCATCTCCGGCGGCGAGCTGCGCGAGGCCAGCATATCCTTCGACCCGTCCTCAGCGCGCGACAACTACTACAAGTGGATCAGCGACAAGACCGCCTGCCTGTTCGTGATGGCGGCCGAGTGCGGCTCGGTGCTGAGCGGCTGCCCCGAGGACCAGGTGACGGCGCTGAAAAACTATGCTCAGAACTTCGGGCTGGCCTTCCAGATCATCGACGATATACTGGACTTCATTGGCGACCAGTCGTCACTGGGCAAGCCCGTTGGGTCCGACCTGAGCGAGGGCGCCATCACGCTGCCCTCCATCATCTACTCTGAGAAGCACCCCGGCGACAAACTGATATACAAAATCATCGTGGAAGGCGATAAAAGGCTGGTGCAGCAGGCGGTGGACAAAATCAAGGGCTCGGACGTTATCGACGAGTGCCGGGCCATAGCACACGATTTTTATTGCCGGGCCAGCCAATCGCTGGATAGTCTGCCGGACTGCGACGCCAAGAGTTCGTTGAGGGACCTGGTGGGATTCGTAATAGAAAGGAATAAGTAGAGCTTAAGAGGCCGCGGCGGTCTCAAGGTTGGGTGCGGGCAGTGGCTTGTTCAGCAGCTCCTCGAAGGTGGCCTCGTCAATCGTCTCCCGCTCGATCAGGAAATCGGCGACGAACTTCAGTCGGGCCTTGTTCTGCGTGATGATGTCATAGGCCCTGGCGTAGGCCTCTTTGACCAGCTGTTCCACTTCCTGGTCGATCTCCTCGGCGACCTTGTCGCTGTAGTTCCTCTGCTCGTGGATCTCCTTGCCCAGAAAGACCAGCTCCTCCCTCTTGCCGAAGGTGCGCGGGCCGAGCTTCTCGCTCATGCCGAACTCGGTAATCATGCGCCTGGCGATCTCGGTCACCTTCTCCAGGTCGTTCTGCGCGCCGGTGGTCAGCTCGTTGAACACGACCTGCTCGGCGGCGCGACCGGCCAGGCTGACGACCATCATGTCCTTGAAGCGGTCGTAGGTCTCCAGGTGGCGCTCCTCGCTGGGCAGGAACCTGGTCCAGCCGCCCATCATGCCCCTGGCCACGATGGATATCTTGTGCACCGGGTCGGCGTTGGGCAGCATCTTGGCGGCCAGCGCGTGCCCCGTCTCGTGATAGGCGATCAGCTCACGCTCGTTCTTGGTGATGACGCGGCCTTTCTTCTCCGGGCCGGCGATCACCCTGTCTATGGAGTCTTCCAGCTCCTTCTGGCTGATGTCCTTGCGGTTGCGCCTGGCGGCCAGTATGGCGCCTTCGTTAATCAAATTGGCCAGGTCTGCGCCGGAGAAGCCCGGCGTCTGTCGGGCGATGACCTCCAGGTCGGCGTCCTTGGCCAGCGGCTTGCCCTTGGCATGCACGGCCAGTATGGCCTTGCGGCCGTTGATATCGGGCTGGTCTATTACGATATGGCGGTCGAACCTGCCCGGCCTGAGCAGCGCCGGGTCGAGGATATCCGGCCGGTTGGTGGCCGCCAGTACGATTACGTTGGTGTTGCTGTCGAAGCCGTCCATCTCCACCAGTATCTGGTTGAGCGTCTGCTCGCGCTCGTCGTGGCCTCCGCCCAACCCAGCCCCACGGTGCCTGCCCACGGCATCGATCTCGTCCACGAACACGATGCAGGGGGCGTTGCGCTTGGCCTGGTCGAACAGGTCGCGGACGCGCGAGGCGCCCACGCCGACGAACATCTCGACGAACTCGCTGCCGCTGATGGAGAAGAAGGGCACGTTGGCCTCGCCGGCGGTGGCCTTGGCTATCAGTGTCTTGCCGCAGCCCGGAGGGCCTACCAGCAGCAGGCCGCGCGGTATCCTGGCTCCCAGCGCCAGGAACTTCTGCGGCGACTTGAGGAACTCCACCACTTCCTGCAGCTCGCCCTTGGACTCGTCCACGCCGGCTACGTCTGCAAAGGTGACGGTGGGTTTATCTCCGGAGACGAGCCGCGCACGGCTCTTGCCGAAGTTGAAGGCCTGCGTATTGGCGCCGCGCGCCGAGCGGAAGAGGAAGAAGAGCAGCGCTCCGAACAGCACCAGCGGCAGGAAGCTGAGCATGATGCTGCCCCAATCGATGGTGCCTGTCTTGACCTCGAACTTGATGCCGCTCTCGCCCAGGGTGACTCCGGCCGCCTGCAGGCTGTCCAGCAGCTCCTTGGTGCTGCCCACGAAGGAGGCCTTGACCACGGCCTTGTCTTCCTTGAGGCCGATGATCGAGTTGCCCTCCTGCTGGATGGTGTCCACCTGGCCCGTCTTGGCCGAGTCGATGAAGGAGTACAGGTCGACTTCCTTGGGGCCCTTGTTGACGGGGAAGAAGCTGAAGGCCAGCGCCAGCAGCGCCACCAGTATCAGCAGGTAGAGAAGGCTACCTTGCCACCATCTTGCTTTCATATTGTGCCTTTTAAAGGATGATTAAATTATAGCAAATACGGAACTGAGTATAAAGAAGTGGTTGCATAGGAAAGATATTATGCGCCGGCCGGGGCGGATTGCCGTGGCCGTGGAAGGCGCCCGGCGCAGCTAACGCACCGGGCGCCCACAGCTTCGATATCAATTTATTACGGCCAGGGAAGCGCCTTGGGGCTGAGGTTCAGCTCCTTCATACCGGCTTCCTTGAGTGCCGCCAGAGCCTGTTTCAGCTGCCTGCGCTGCTCCTCGTTGAGCCTGTTGAGCACGTGCTTCATGCCTTCCTTTTTCATGGCCTGCTTCAGGGCGGTCTCGCCCCTGGTGGTCAGGGTGACCCTGATCAGGTTCTTCCGCTCCATGTTCTTGGTGCGCTTGATCAGCCCCTGCTTCTCCATCCTCATGAGTATGCCGGATACGGAGTGGGGTTCGCGCAGCAGCATACGGGAGATTTTGGCCGGCGTCACGTCTTTGCCCAGTGCGTCAACTAGGAAAAGAATGGATGCCGAAGTGGCGGACAGGTTCTGCGGAAGCAGCTCCCTCTCCCTTACCTTGACAAAAATATCCGCAACCTGCAGTAAAGCTGAAACCAGCGTATAATCCTTATCTGCTTTAATTGGCTGTGCCATAGCTAATAACCTCCGGGGGGATTTTGCTTGGTAGTGTCTACTTTATCTCAAGCCGGCACCGGCCGCGTTTTACGGCCGCATCGGCCTTGAATCTGGTTGTGCAGAATTGGTGCGTCCATTATGACATAAAATCCGTTCATGTCAAAGTGACATTCCCTAAAACCCAAACGCATACGTACAGGTTTTACATGATATTTTAACCCGGATTGATTGATTGGTCAATTATGCAGTTCTTGCACGTTGCCGGTGCGGGGTATTGAACGTGCTGAGGTTGTGCTATAATGGGTGTAAGGTTATTTTGAGAGGGTAGGAAAAACAAGGAGACAGCGCTGCAGCCGATTGAAATAGCCCGCCGGGCAGCCGAGCTGGCCTCTGATAAACAGGCCGAAGACGTAGTCCTGCTGGACGCCCGGGAGTCCTGCTCATTCACCGATTACATCGTCATCTGCAGCGGCGAGACCGACCGCCAGCTTGACGCCGTCTACAAGGAAATCCTGGATTCGCTCAAGAAATCTTCCGTCGCGCCCTACCACACTGAGGGCAACTCCGACTCCGGATGGATACTGCTGGACTACCTGGGCGTGGTGGTGCATATCCTAAGCTCGCAGCTCAGGCACTTCTATAATATTGAAGGTATCTACGAGAAGGCGCCCAGGCTGCTCAGGATCCAGTGAGCCAGCGGTCCACTTCCCTGGAATAATTCAGTATCTCCTCCGGCTTGAAGAAATTGCCTATCTCTAGCTGTGCATTCTCCGCTGAGTCCGAGCCGTGCACCAGGTTGTGCTCCATGTTAATTCCCAGGTCGGCCCTGATGGTGCCGGGCACCGCCTTCTTGGGGTCGGTGGAGCCCATGGTCTGGCGGGCTGCTTCCACGGCGTTCTCGCCCTCGAACACGGCGGCGATGATGGGGCCGGACGTAATGAAGTTCACCAGGTCTTTGAAGAAGGGCTTTTCCCTATGCACGGCGTAGTGCCTCTCGGCCAGCGCGCGGTCCATCTGCAGCATCTTCATGGCCACGATCTTCAGCCCGCGCCTCTCAAGCCGGCCGATGATCTCGCCGGCCAGGCACCTCTGCACGCCGTCGGGTTTTACCAGTATCAGGGTCCTTTCCATCTCTGCTCCCTTAAATCTTTAACTTTGAACGCTCTATTTTATCCGTCCCGCCGCCATTTTGCTACGCCCGGGATTGGACCGGCCCGAGGCGCCGCTGGCAGAACTCGACCGCCGTGACCACGCTGGTGGCGATGCCGAATATGTGCGGAGAGGGGGCTATCATGGGGTCGTGGTAGATGGTGTACTCGTGCTTTACGCCGCGCCTGAGCAGCGTGGCGTGCAGCCTCTCCGCCTCGGCCAGGAAGCCGAAGTCGTCGTTGTCGGCGCAGTTGATGAGCAGGCTGACGTCTTTATAGGGCTTGGCCGCCTGCTCGATCAGCGTGTTGAGGTCGTTGCGCCGCCAGTTCTCCAGCGCAACCGGGTCGCAGCCTGTGATGATGCCGTCCGCCACGCGCTTGACGGTGGGCAGCAGCCGCCGGTCGTTGGAATATATCATGTCGATGGTGTCCACGATGTCACCCGAGACCAGTGCGCCGCTCTTCTCGGCGGCCGCCCTGCCCAGCAGCGTCTCCATCAGCGGTATGACCATCTGATAGAAGGCCGACTGGGGGGAACGGTTTGACGGGCTGAGCGCAGCCGCGGCCGTGAACATGTCCGGGTGGGCCAGCGACAGGCGCAGCGTGCCATAGCCTCCCATCGACCCGCCGGCCAGCGCCCGGTGGCCCCTCTCGGCGACGGTGCGGTAGCTGGCGTCCACGTAGCTGATGACGTCCTTGATGATGTAGTCCTCGAAGTTGCCCGTATGGGGCGAGTTCATGTAGTAGCTGCCCTTGGTGGCGGGCTGGCCGGTGGAGAAGTCTATCAGGTTGTTGATCTGCGGCACGTGCAGGCTGCCGTCCGGCTGGACGAAGATGAAGGGCTTGAGACGGCCGGAAGTTATATATGCATCGAACTTTGCATAGGAAGGCAGCCTCTCCAGCTCCAGCGCATCGACTATTTTGGCGGTGTAGACGGCGGACAGTTTCTCCCGGTCGTCCGTAGTGGTGAACACGGTGGCCTTGCGGTAGTTGCCGTCGTAGCCGTGCAGGAAATAGACAACCGGGTACCTGTTCTGCGGCTTTTCGTAGTAGTCCGGCGGCAGGTAGACGTGCAGCCTGCGTTCAACCGGACTGCCGATGGGATTGTTCTCCAGGCTCCTGGCATGCAGGGAGTCCATCCTGTACCTGGGGTTTCCTGTCGCTTGCGGCATTTTCACCTTTAAAAAGATTTAAAACATTTTACACCAACGCAGGCCGGAGTTTAATTGTGCTGAAGCGGTCGATGGTATAAAATTACCCGAAAATCGCAGCTTGAACGTCCATGGAAATATCCAGCACCGCCGGCATTTTCATCGATATCATAGTCGCGCTGATACTGGTGTTCAGCCTGATAGGCGGGTTGAGGCAGGGGGCGCTCAAGGAGTTCTTCGGGCTGCTGGCCTTCGTCATCGCCCTGCCACTGGCCAGCCTGTTCATCGGCGTGACTGCCGGCTGGCTCAACTTTATCGGCGACGCCAGGTGGCGGCTTTTCCTGGCCTTTCTGCTGGCGGCCGGCATCATCACCATACTGCTGCAGCTCCTCTTCTGGCTGCCGCGCCACCTGCTGGAGAAGGCCTGGAGCGGCGGCTTCCTGTGGAGCCTGCTGGGAGGGGTCTTCGGCCTGGCCAACTCGGCGCTGGGCTTCGTGTTCATCATCAAGCTGCTGGGCTTTTATCCGGTCTTGCCCTGGCTCAGCGATATACTTGCCGCCTCGCGCATTTTGAACTGGCTGGCGGGCATGCTGGGGCCCACGGTGTCGTTCCTGATGCAGAACCTGCTGTATTTCGGCGCGCTGACTTAAAATCTCTTCTTGCGCTGCGTTATGGGCGGCTGGCGCAGGTAGATGGGTTGGAGTGCGGCGGGGTTGTCGCTGCGGCCCGACTGCAGCCGCTGCCATCCTAGATAAGCAAGGTAAGAAGGTCGCCTGATGCGCAGCGACTCGTCCGGTATTACTGCTTTATCGCCCAGCGATTTCTTTAGCTTATCGATGTCCGCCGGCGGTATCTCGCCGCAGAAGACGGTCTTTTCTTTTATCTCCGCGCTGAGCTGCTCCAGCGTGGTCAGGTGCTCGGCTTTAAGACACTTGAATGCTTTTTCCTGCTTATAGAGCGCGGCCGCCAGCTCGCCGCGGCCTGCATCGTGCACTGCGCAGACGGGCAGCCCCGTGAAGGCGAAGGGATAGGCTTCGATTTCCAGCGTTCCCACACCGGCCAGCGGGGCGGAGAGGGAGAAGGCCAGGCCCTTGGCTGCGCTCAGGCCGGCGCGCAGCCCGTTGAAGCTGCCCGGCCCGATGGCCACAAAGATGGCGCTTATGGACTTGATATCCGTGCGGGCGGTCGACAGGAGCTGGTCGATGCGGGGGAAGAGCTCGGAGGTGTGGTTCTGTCCCGGCCTCCAGACGAGCTCAGCCACCAGCCTGCCCTCCTGTGATACGGCCAGCCCGCCCCAGTCGGTGGAGGTGTCTATTGAAAGCTCCATTTGACCTCCAAGTCTTTTTCCAGCGCCTGCTTCAGCTCCTTCACCAGTTTACTGTAGCGGGGGCTTCTGGGCAGGAACGTTATCCTGCGCCTGTCGTCGCCCAGGTCCTCCATCTTGACTGTCAAATTGTCTGCGGGCAATATGTCGCTGCCGCGGTCGGCCCACTCGATAGCGCATACGGATTGTCCGTCGAAATACTGCTCCAGTCCCAGGTCGGATATCTCCTCCGGTCGTTCAAGCCGGTAGAGGTCGAGGTGGTAGAGTGGCAGCCTGCCTTGGTACTGGCGTGCGATCATGAAGGAGGGGCTGCAGGCGTATTCCTGGATGCCCAGGCCGAAGGCCATGCCCTGGACCAGGTGGGTCTTGCCTGCGCCCAGCTTGCCGCTCAGCAGGTAGATGTCGCCGCTGCCGGCCAGCCCGCCCAGCAGCCGGCCCAGACTGCGTGTCTGCTCCGGGCTTTCGGTTGTAATAGCCAGGGCTTCCGCTTCAGTCATGCCGCCTGTAGTGCTCCCATCCCGTATAGTTTAACCTGACCTGCCTGCCCTTTTCATCAACGATGCGCACCTTGCCCGGGCTTCCTGCGGTGGTCTCGCCGATGACGGTCGGCGCGGGCTTGAACGTTCTCATGATTTTATTCATCAATGGACTGGCGGCGGTGAACAGCAGCAGGTAGTCCTCCCCTCCCGAAAGGGCCAGTTTAATGCAGGTTTCGGGGAAATGCTTTTTCAACAGTGGGTGTAGCGGCAGGCTGGCTGTGTAAATCGTAGCGCTCACCCTGCTGGATTCGCATATATGGCGCAGGTCGGCGGCCAGGCCGTCGCTCAGGTCGATGGCCGTCTTCACGCCCGCCGCCGCCAGCTTGGGGCCTGTATCGAAGCCGGTGTCGGGTCGGAGGTGTGCGCTGATGAGCAGGCTTTTATCTTTTGCGGCCATCCTTTTCTTGCTTTTCAACAACTGCAGGCCGGCAGCAGCCAATCCGGGATGGCCGAACATGGCTACCAGGTCGCCGGGACTGGCTGACGAGCGCCTCATCAGGCTTTCCGCTGTGCCCGTCAGGACTATATTGATGATGACCCTGTCAGAGGAGGAGATGTTGCCTCCTGCTATTGTCACGCCGTATTTATTGGCTATCTCCAGCATGCCCGAATACAGGTCGAGCACGTCGTTCACGCTGCAGGTACCGAGCAGAGCCAGAGAGACCAGCGCGTATTCAGGTCGGCCGCCCATAGCCGAGATGTCGCTGATGTTGATGGCCAGCGCCTTGCAGCCCAGGTCCTTCCAGCCTGTGTGCGCAAGGTCGAAGTGCACGCCTTCGACCAGTATGTCCGTGGTGGCCAGCTCGAGCTGACCGCTCGGCCGCCATGCCGCCGCATCGTCGCCTATGCCGACCAGCAGGTTGCTGGATTTAACACCATTTTTGTTGATTAGCCTGGTGATGCGGTCTATGAGCCCGAACTCCCCGATTTCAGATACGAGCATGCCGTGATTATAACACAGGGGTTCTGATTATCGGGCAAAGAAAACAATGGCAATAGTAAGACGTTGGTGTAGAATTTGCCATGCCGGCCTAAATAACAGATTAATGGATACAGAAATATTGCATATGATCAATGAATCGATGGGATAGGCCCGCCATGAATCCCCCCACAAGGCAAATCAATTGACGGGCCAACCCATACGGGTGAAACACCATCGAATGTTCCGATGGCATCGACTCGAAAATACAAATCAGCAGCTTCATACTCCTGTTGATTAAATTCGCGGACAACTCCATTGTTCAACTCCTGCAATTTACCATCAGCCTCCTTTGTTACATCCAATAATGTTAATGGCTCTTTGCCTTCACGTCGCAGAATCACTCTAAATCTGGCCTTGACACCCGCTTTCTTCTCATCAAATCCGATTTTGGCACTAATCACCCTATGGTTAAGGTAGTTGACGTCATAAAGCTCTGTATAATAACCGTATATGACCCCATTTTCTATTTGTTGGGGACGGGTTTGAAGTACTTTATCGTAGGTTTCTCCATCCTCAAGGCGGACTCCATTACTGACAATGACGGCGCCTGCTTTGGAATCAAAATCCTTAGCATAGTTCAGCGGGCCAGCTCCGGTTATCCATGTTGCATATGGTGCCCTGGCTGAAAAGTCGTAGAGCGTGCACATTAGGCTTTTAGGACTATACATTGTCCATGTATAACTGGCACCATAACCTACACTGGTTACACGCCTGGCTTTACTGGCGTCACTGGCTGTTGCAGTAAGCTCGTAAAGGGTATCCTTTGCGGGAACAGCCTTACTGCCACTTGCAGCCTGCGTCATACCGATGTGCGGTTCGATAACAATAGTGCTTGCACCCACGACTTCCCAATCTACCGTCCAGTTATCTCCCGTTTTCACAGCAGCAAATTTCTTTATAACAGGTGGGTGCTGGCCTGGTATCGCAGGCAATATACCTGGTTCCTCGGGTGCAGGGTATGGGTCCGGTGTAACAGTCACCCTTAAGGTTGCCGCAACAGAACCCGTCTTATTGGATGCTTCTAATAAGTATGATGTTGTTGCCATTGGATTTACTTTCATAGTGCCGATACTGGCAACAGGGCCGATACCCTGATCAATGGAAACCTGATCAGCATTTTTCACGTGCCAGAATATGTGGACGGAGCCGCCAGGGCTGATACTGGAAGTATTGGTCAAAAATAATACGACCTCGGGTTTACCATCAGAAACGATCGACGGAGAAACCGCAGGGGTCTCTGGTGAAATGCTGCATGCTGAAACTATAAAAATCAACAGAATCAAAAAGAATATGTGCAATTTCATGTTCTGCCATGTCAATTGATTCAATTCCGTCCCCATCTTCACAATCAAATACATACTATCAAATAGGCACTTACATAATCAAGGAAATAATGAGTTTTTAGAGATGCGGTTGATCAGCCCGAACTCCCCGATTTCAGATACGAGCATGCCGTGATTATAACACAGGGGTGCTGTCACCAGTTTCACAGGCAGCTTAAGTACCAACTAAACATCTTTTAGCTGAATTTCGTTATATTACTTGCATCACATACAATGTGCGTACAAGCACGTATTGACAAAGTGTCAATGCTACGTTTATGATGATTCGAAGCGTGGCATGAAAGTAAGGGAGGTTGGTTGTTGATTAGGAGATATTCTGGGTGCGATGTTGCTTAATGTGGCAACGAAATGCTGGAGGGGAAATATATAGTGACAGGAATATATAAATGCTTATTAATAATTTCAATTCTATTGATCTGTATCTTATGCCCTGTTCTTGTATCATGCTTGGGGCGAACTAATAATATGTCTGACAATACTGAGGACAGGCCCGCTTCTCCTTACATAGTTAACCCGCCACAACTTCCCGGTAAACCTTATCCCGGTCTGGACATTAGGACCAGTGAAATAGTATCAGCCTATGAAAACGGAGGCTCAGCAGCGGCAACTGCATATGCAAAGATCCACGGCATTGATCTTGTTGACAATATGGTTGGAGTTATTGTTGAAATTGAGACAGGGAATAAGGATGCGGCTATAAATGCTGTTAACAAAACTGGGGCCAAAGATATTATCATCTCGTCTTATAACGATTTAATTGGGGCGCTTGTGCCTTTAAGCCAGATAAAATCCCTGGCCAACTCTCCAGCCGTCAAATTAATCAGGCAGCCAACTGCCATGATGCCCGCAAATTAGGCCAAATTTTAAAGGTATTGCTAGTCAAAGATAAATGAAGTATTTCTTCGAAGAAATAGTAAAACTGAGGAAGAGATGGGAAAGAGAATAGCGATTATCAACCTGGTATCGGTTATCAGCTTACTTTGGATCATAGCAATTGAATATGTTCCGATAAAAGCTGCTAGCCCTGAGGCACCGCCTACAATGGCAACAAATTTGGAGTTTCCAGTTTATAAGATAGATGGGCTAGACAGTAGGCTGGTTCAGCTTATCGAGGGTCATGAAATGGGACAGATCGCAAAAATTGCCCGACAGCTTAATGTTGATGTTCAAGATGACAGGGTAGAGGTGGTTATTGAAATCATACCTGGTAGATCTGCCCAAGCAATTACAATAGCAAGGTCGCTGGGCGCTGATAGGGAAACCACCCAGGGCGATCTTGTTGGGATTAGGTTGCCGATTACATCCCTGAGGTCACTGGCAGCCAGTGACAGTATCCGCCACGTTAGGTTGCCAACTGTAATGATGCCAAGCATAGTTAGCGAGGGCGTTAACCTAATTGATGCCAGTGCATGGCATGCTGCCGGTTTTAATGGTGCTGGCACCAAGATCGGTATACTGGATTTGGGCTTCTCAGGTTACAATGACACGTTAAAAGCAGGAACTGAGCTGCCTGTTTCGGTCACGACCTGGTGGGCATCCCATTATCAGGGAACGCCCGGAATTTCTAGTCATGGAACGGCCTGCGAGGAAATTATTTATGATATAGCACCAAGTGCTCAATTCTATCTAGCGAACTATTGGTACGATAGTGACTTTGACTACGCCGTCAATTGGATGATCAATCAGGGTGTCAATGTAATTTCCAATAGTACCGGTGGTTATTTTGGACCGGGTGCTGGTACAGGGAATTTTTGTAACGCGGTAAACGCTGCCCGCGCTGCTGGAATTACCTGGATACAGTGCGCCCATAATTGGGCCCAAACGCATTGGAAGGGAATCTTCAGTGGTATTGTTGATGCCTATGGACATACATTAAACCAGTTTCCCGACGGTGGCAACCTTGACGTCTTTCAGGCGCCTGGAAATTCGGAAATCACTATTTGCCTAAGATGGAATGACATATGGGGAGCCTCGAGCAATGATTATGATCTGTATCTTTTTAAGTATAACAGCACGACGTACTCGTGGGATTTAGAACCAGTAGCGCAATCTACAACTGTGCAAAATGGAAATGATAATCCATTTGAAGCGGTAGTTTACACTACGTTCACTAGTGGTTACTATGGGCTGGCAATCCGAAAATGGTCTGCTATTGGCGATTCCACTATGGAAGTGGTAGTTAATGGTGCGAATGCCGCTTTATCCTCTTATACGCCTGCAGGCAGCCTGTGCGTGCCGGGTGATTCCAGCAATGCCATCACTGTTGGTGCTGTTCCTTACAACAACCCGTCTGCAATCGAGTCATTTAGTTCACGTGGGCCAACTACCGATAGCCGTGTGAAGCCCGACCTGGTCGGACCTGACGGAGTGTCAACCACCTTTGGTGCATTTCCTGGTACTTCCGCAGCCACTCCGCATGTGGCGGGAGCGGCCTTGCTGGTAAAAAATCGGTATCCCTCTTATACTCTGATCCAAATTCAGAGCTATCTTGAATCAAATGCGGCAGACCTCGGTCAGGTCGGCAAGGATAATACGTTCGGCAGCGGCCGGGTCTATCTACCTGCCCTGCCTGGGAGCATGCAGAAGCTGGTGGGCGTCAATGAGAATACAGCGTCACTGGGCAATGAAGATCCCAACCTAGTGCTTTTTGACAAGTTCACGGCCGAGGCCAGCGGCACACTAAGTCAGATACGGATCAAGTGTGGTGCGTACGGGAACGTCAAGGTTGCTGTTTATGCCGACAGCGGCGGCAGCCCGGGCAATTTGCTGGTTGCTGTCAATGGCGACACGGCAGTGATCTTTATGGGTTGGAACCAGATTCCGATAAGCCCGATACAGGTGACAGCGGGCACTTCCTACTGGCTGGCGATGATCTCCGACCAGAAGTGCATCAATTATTTGAATTCGGGTGGTCCTGATATGTACAGGGCTGCTACGTATAACGGCTTTACCTTCCCCAATCCAGCGGGAGGCGGGCTAACCACATGGGCGACCGGCGGTCATCTGATAGCAGGCTGGGGCACAACTGGAGGAGGGTCTTCGCCTGCCATCAGCTTTAATCCCACCAGTTTCAGCTTCAGTGCCAGCCAGGGAGGAGCGAACCCTGCCAATCAGGTGTTGAACATCTCAAATTCTGGTGGAGGCACGCTTAACTGGACATTAACCAAGACGCAGTACTGGCTAAGCCTGTCGCCGACGAGCGGGACCAACAGCAGCAGTTCCACGCTTTCGGTCAGCATATCCGGTTTGCCAGCCGGTACTTATTACGACACGATCACTATAACAGCTCCCGGTGCGACCAATACACCGCAGACGGTGCCGGTGACGCTGACGGTCACTGCAGCAGGGATGCAGAAGCTTATAGGTGTGAACGAGAATACAGCGTCACTGGGCAATGAAGATCCCAACCTAGTGCTTTTTGACAAGTTCACGGCCGAGGCCAGCGGCACACTAAGTCAGATACGGATCAAGTGTGGTGCGTACGGGAACGTCAAGGTTGCTGTTTATGCCGACAGCGGCGGCAGCCCGGGCAATTTGCTGGTTGCTGTCAATGGCGACACGGCAGTGATCTTTATGGGTTGGAACCAGATTCCGATAAGCCCGATACAGGTGACAGCGGGCACTTCCTACTGGCTGGCGATGATCTCCGACCAGAAGTGCATCAATTATTTGAATTCGGGTGGTCCTGATATGTACAGGGCTGCTACGTATAACGGCTTTACCTTCCCCAATCCAGCGGGAGGCGGGCTAACCACATGGGCGACCGGCGGTCATCTGATAGCAGGCTGGGGCAACTAGATTTTAAGCTAAATTCATCAAAATAATATAAGAAAACACTTAAACGAAGGCAACGATTTGACCCCTTGGTTGCCCGCCTCTTGATATACTGCTATGCCACGTATATAATGCAAGAAAGAATAAATACAGGCGGTGAAAAATGCAGCAGCAAATGTTACCCTGCCCCAACTGTGGCGCTCAGAACGCCGCTAGCCAGCAGTTCTGCATTTCCTGCGGAGCGCACCTGGGGCCGCAAGTGAAGGCACCCCATGTGCCCATCGTAACCGGCATTGCCGCCGCGCCTGCGCCGGCCGTGGGAATACCCACAGTGCCCCAGGCCATGGTCACGCCGGTGCTGCCCCCGCCCGTCCAAAGCGTGGACAATATCACGGTCAAGCCGACCTGGTCGTTGGCATGGGGACTGCTGTGGAGAATCCTCATACTGGAGGTTTTCTTGGCCGGCATCGGCTTCCTGATCTACATGCTGGTCAGGATGATCCTGGGCTACAACTCGGTCTTCGGCCCGTTCTAAAAAAGGCGCAATATATCTGACTGTCCAAGGTGCTGCCCTGCGCAGCACCTTATTTTTCGGATAAGACTAGCGAACAAACCAGGAGGTCAAATTGGCAGAATTTAACTCACCCATACCCATGGTCATCGACCTGAAGAAGAAATATACTGCCACACTGAAAACCGTCAGGGGCGATATCGTCTGCGAGCTCTACGCCGCCGACGCGCCGGTCACGGTCAACAGCTTCGTCTCACTGGCGCGCAAGGGATATTACAACGGCTGCACCTTTCACCGCGTCATTCCCGGCTTCATGGCCCAGGGCGGCGACCCCACCGGCACGGGCTCGGGTGGGCCGGGCTACAAGTTCATCAACGAAATAAGCCAGAGGAAACACACGCTGGGCGCCCTCGCCATGGCCAACGCCGGCCCCAATACCAACGGCAGCCAGTTCTTCATCTGCTATGCCCCGCAGCCGCGGCTGGACGGCAGCTACACCGTGTTCGGCCAGGTGATGCAGGGCATGGAGGCCGTCAACAAGTTGACGCCGCGTGACCCCAGCACCAACCCCGACTTCAAGGGCGACGTCATTAACGAGGTGGTAGTAACCGAGAGCGACCAGCAGGCTTAAATGACGCCCCAGTCGCGGTAGCCCTGCTGGATGACGGACAGGTAGGCGGGCGAGGGCTTGTCCTCCTCCTCCTGGGCCGTCTTGATGAAGGTCACGCAGTCATAGGCGTCACCGCCGTCGGTGAAGACCCGCACATTAAGGTGCTTATAATTGACCGGGTACTCCTCCCATTTGTCCAGCTTGCGCAGCCCGGCCTCGCTTATCTCGTAAACGGCGCCTAGGACCTTGTCTCCCCTGGAGCCGCGAATGGTGGCCTCGGCTCCGCCGCGGCCGCGCGAGAAGCCGGTGAAGATCAGCTTGAAATTGGGCAGCGTGGCCACGACTTTGGCAATGCCCTCCGGGCAGTGCTCTTTCATCTGCTTCTTATTCAGGTTGGAGGCGTAGGCGAAGTAATACATTTCTCCCCATGGTAACATCGCGCTGCCGGACCGTCAAAGTGCGAAAACTGCAGCGGATTAAGGGCCTGTTTATGATATAATCCGGCTTCAGTGAAGTACCTCATCATCGCCGATATCCACAGCAACCTGGAGGCCTTTCAGACCGTGCTGGACGACGCCAACAAAATGGGAGGCTTCGAGCGCGTGTGGTGCCTGGGGGACGTGGTGGGCTACGGCCCAGACCCGGCGGCCTGCATCAAGATGCTGCAGGAGCTCAAGCCCGTGTGCATCAGCGGCAACCACGACCTGGCGGCGCTGGACAAGATAGACATCAGCGACTTCAACGCCGACGCGGCACGCGCCAACCGCTGGACGGCCGACCAGCTCAGCGATGAGGACCGTGCCTACCTGGACGACCTGCCGGAGGTTGTCTGGCAGGGCGATTTCACGCTGGCGCACGGCAGCCCCAGGTATCCGGCCTGGGAATACATCACCAACGCCTGGACCGCCACCGAGAACTTCAAGCACTTCAGCACGCCCTATTGCCTGGTGGGGCATACGCACGTGCCCTTTGTCTTCGAGCAGGAGGACATACTGGTGAACGAGGGCTACCTGGGCAACGGCGACATGCTGGTGCTGGGTGAGAAGAGGCTGATCGTCAACCCGGGCGGCGTGGGACAGCCGCGCGACCGCGACCCGCGCGCCAGCTACGCCATATACGACTCGGATGAGCGCGTGATACGCCACTACCGGGTGGAGTACCCCATAGGCCTGACGCAGGAGAAGATGGAAAATGCCGGCCTGCCGGACTTCCTGATAGGCCGCCTGGGTTGGGGCATATAGCCTTGAAAAGCGGGGTGGCGCGTAGTAGTATTCTAGTTGGGTCGTGCTAGACGGGGAACCAGCGGTGCCCTGTACCCGAGATCCGCTCTAGCGGGGTTGAATCCCGGCTCGAGGTTTTATCTTTCAATACTGCAAAGGTCAAGTGGCGTCGAAGGTTGGGTCTTGCGCGGCGGAGGGCTATGAAACCCGTCAGGTCCGGAAGGAAGCAGCGGTAAATAGTGTACTCCGGGTGACGCAGGGGTACCTGGCTGGAGTTGGCTGGCCCGAGCAAGCTGAAGGGTATCATCGACAGCCGGTGCACGGCCCACTCTGATTGCGAAACTTCACAAAAGTGCCGTACAAGAAAAGGAGGCCGGACCACATCCGGTCACAGCTCCAGGCCCCCGGCCTGAAGGCCAGGAAAAGCCTGGGTCAAAACTTCCTTATCGACGAGGTCGCGCGCGACTGTATCATGGCGGCCGCAAGCCTCTCTAAGCAGGATACCGTGCTGGAGATAGGCCCGGGCCCGGGCATACTGACCTCCGTGCTGGTCGAGAAGACCGGCAGCGTCATCGCCGTGGAGCTGGACGTCAGGCTGGCCGTCAAGCTGCAGAACAAATTCGCCGGCCGCCCCAACTTCAGGGTGGTGAACGCCGACATATTGAAAGTCGATTTGAGGGAGCTGCTGCCGGGCAAAGACCCATACAAGGTGGTGGGCAACATCCCATACTACATTACCTCGCCCATACTGCACTATTTCATGTTCGCCGGGCGCAGGCCGGAGCTGATGGTCATCATGATGCAGAAGGAGGTGGCAGAGGAGGTGACGGCCGCTCAAGGCAAAATGAGCTATCTTTCGGCGGCCATGCAGTTGCTCAGCCGGCCCGAGATCGTGTGCCGCGTGCCGGCCGCCAGCTTCTACCCGCAGCCCAAGGTGGACTCGGCGGTGGTCAGGTTCAATATGCTGCCAGAGCCTGTGGCCAGGGTCGGTGATAAAGATAGCTTCCTGCAGTTCCTGCACGCCGGCTTCGCCGCGCCCAGGAAGCAGATGCGCAACTCGCTGGCCATCGGGCTGAAGAAGGAGCCGGGCCGGGCACTGGCGCTGCTGGAGAAGGCCGGGATAAGCCCGGAGCTGAGGCCGGGCGCTTTAAGCCTGGCGGACTGGTCGAGGCTCTACCGGGCCTGCGGAGGACGCCCTTGCTGACGGTCAGGGCCCCAGCCAAGCTGAACCCCGTCCTGGAGGTGCTGGGCAGGAGGGACGACGGCTATCACGAGATAAAAAGTATCCTGCAGTCCGTCAGCCTTTTCGACGAGCTCAGCCTTGAGGAGTCCAGGAGGATTGAGTTCACCTGCTCTGTCAAGGAGCTGGAAACCAGGGACAACCTGGCCTTCAAGGCGGCAGTGGCGTTGAAGGAGGCCAGCGGACATAAGGGCGGCGCCAGGATACATTTAGAAAAGAAGATACCCCGGGGCATGGGGTTAGGCGGCGGGAGCAGCGATGCGGCTGCCGTGCTGAAAGGCCTGAACGGGCTGTGGTCGCTGGGCCTGCCGGAGCAAAGGCTGGCCGAAATAGGCGCCGGCATCGGCTCGGACGTGCCCTATTTTATCTTCGGCGGGACCTGCGTGGCCGGGGGCCGGGGCGAGAAGGTCACGCCGCTGGCCGACGCCGAGAGGGAATGGTTCGTAATACTGGTGCCCGGTATTGAAGTCAGGGGAGGGAAGACGGGTAGGCTGTACGGCCTGCTTGAATCCAGGAATTTCACAGACGGGCGTTACGTAAAGCAGGCCCTGGCCGACCTGAATAGAAGCAAAAGAATTGAGCCCGGGCATTTATACAACGTTTTTGAGGGTGTATCGTCCAGGGCCTTCACCGGGCTGGAGGCCTTCAGCCGGGCGCTGGCCGAGGCCGGCGCCCGGCACGTCCACCTGGCGGGCTCGGGCCCGGCGCTGTACGCGCCGGCCCATGACGAGAAGGAGGCCCTGCATATCCGGGACAGGCTGGCGGAAGTAGGAATTCACGTAATGGCGGCCTCGACCTTGAGCAGGAGCGAAATTGCAGAGCGATAAGCCCCAACCGGCCAACAAAAAGCGCAAATGGCTCAAGGAGATACTTTTCCTGCTGGGCATGGTGGCGCTTTCGGCCTGCATAGCCCTGCTGCTCTTCAGGTTCCAGGACTTTTACAGCGTATCGTTGCGCCAGTACGGCTGGGTGGCGTATATTGTTATCTTCCTGGCCTGCATGCTGAGCAGCGCCACGATACTGGTGCCCGCGCCGGGCGTGGCCTTCATACTGGCGGCGGCCGCCATCTGGGACCCGCTCTACGTGGCCATTGCCGCCGGCACGGGCGATGCCCTGGGCGAGATGACCTCGTACTGGGTGGGCTACGTGGGCGAGAGGATGATCGTGGACGAGCTGGCCCCGGCCTACCGCAAGGCCGTATCGTGGATGGACCGCTACGGGACCTGGGCTGTCTTCGGTATAGCCCTGATCCCCATCATACCCTTCGACTTGATGGGCATGGCGGCTGGCGCTCTGAAGATAAAATGGTGGAAGTTCCTGCTGGCTACGCTGGGGGGCAAGCTGCCGCGTGCATTCCTGGCGGCCTACCTGGGCTACCAGGTGCCGCTGCTGGTTCATCCCTTCTTCAAGTGAGAGGCCAGCCTTATCTCGTCCCGCCTGCTGCGCACCTTTCCGTCCAGCCTGGCGGCCAGCAGCGACCTTAGCAGGCTGCCCATGCGGCGTCCGGGCGGTATGCCCATCGCCTCCAGGTCCTTGCCGTTCAAAGAGGCCCTGACCAGTCGCAGCTTATCCAGGTAAAGCCCGAGGTTCTTGCCTGCGACCGGCGCGGCCAACAGCATGTTGGCCCTGACGGCAGTCAGGCTGTAAGGGCTGAGAAGAAAATATATCTCCGAGGGCTTCAAGCCGGCCTTATTGAGACCGTCCAGTTCGGACTTCAGCGCCAGTGTTTGCATGGCCGATTTATAAAGCTCACCGCCGGTCATGTTCAGGCGTTTGAGGAGCTGGCCGAGCTGCCTGTCTTCCAGGCAGTATATGAGCAGGGCGAAATATAAATGGGCCAGCGAAAGCGACCGTGCCAGCGACCTGGCGGAGGCAAAGGCCTTCTCCAGCGCCGTGTTCCAGGTAAGTGCGCCGTGCAGTTTGGCCAGCACTCCCAGCCCGAAGGCACGGCGCAAGATTTTCTCGGGCTGCTGCTCGCCCAGCCAGAGCATGAGCTCTCGCCGCAGGCGGTCGCCGCTGATGGTGTCCAGCATGTCCAGGTCGCGCAGCAGGGTGCGCTCGGTGCCGGGCTCCAGCCTGAAGCCCAGCCTCTGCTCGTAGCGCAGCGCCCGCATGATGCGGGTGGCGTCGTCCTGGAAACTGCGGTTGTGCAGTATGCGCACCAGACCCTTGTCCAGGTCCTTTTTGCCGCCGTAGTAGTCAATCAGCTCGCCGAAACGCGCCGGTTCGATGCCGGCGGCCATGGCGTTGACGCTGAAGTCGCGCCTTTTCAGGTCGGCCTTCAGGTCTGCCGGGAACACGCGGGGCAGCGCGCCGGGATAGGCATAGGTCTCGCCCCGGCAGGTGGCCAGGTCGATGCTGTAGCCGTTAATTTTGAAGGTGGCCGTGCCGAACCTGGTGTGGATGACCGGCCGGCTTTTGACGGACTTGGACAGGCTTTGCGCCAGCTCGACGGCGCTGCCCTCGACCGTGATATCGATGTCCCTACCGGGCCGCCCGAGCAGCAGGTCGCGCACGATGCCGCCCACCAGGTAGATGCCCTGTTTACGGGAACGGCCGGCTTTACCGATGCCGGCGATGAGCGAAAGAGCGGGCTTGTCCAGGCCGGCGTTGATGAGCTCAGCCAGGCTCTGCGGCATGCTCCTCCTCAGCCTCCGGCCCCACCAGCTCGTGCAGTATCTCGCCGGCAGGCCGGCGGGTTATAAAGCGGTCGAAGATGAATACTAATATGTCGGCGATGATGATAACGATGAACCCGGCCAGCCCGGTGATGCCCACGGTGAGCTCGTTGCCGCCGGAGATGAGCAGCAGCGCCAGGCCCGGGACGGCGTTGAGCGTGCCGTGAAATATGGAAGCCGCTATGACCGAGCCGGACTTGAGCCGTATGTAGCTGAACAGGGGGGAAAGCGCCAGGCACCAGGCCGTCATTATCAGTATGCCGAGCTGCGGGTGCTTGGGGTAGTTGAGGCCCTCGAGCACCAGAGGGGCGTGCCAGACGCCCCAGATGACGCCGATCAGCGCGGCCGATTTCCAGAAGCCCATGAAGCCCAGCTCCTTCTGCAGAAAGCCGCGCCAGCCCAGCTCCTCGCCGAAGGCCAGTATGGCGTTGATGGTCGTACCGGCCAGCAGCCCCTGCAGCAGCAGCATCCAGACCGGGTGCACCGGCAGGGACGCCATGCTCTGCCGCACCTGGTCTATCTGCTGAGGAGTCATGGAGCCGCTGAGCGCGCTGAAAAAGCCGGACAGATCCGGCGTGAAGGTGATGCCGGGAAGCAGCAGGCTGGCCCCCATGGTGGCGAAGGCAATGACGGGCGGCAGCAGCCAGGCCACGAAGAACCAACGGTTGATGCGGAAGGAGATGCCCAGGGGTTTGATTATGGGCTGTTTAAAAATCCCCTTCTGCACGATCAGCGCCATGATCATGGGCACCAGCATGTAGGCCGTGGCCAGCAGGCCGATGTATCTATCGTGATCACCGCCTGCCAGTAGAAGGTAGATATAGACCATCAGGTAGTTGACGACGAAGGTCAGGCCGAGGAAAAGCAGCAGCTTCTTGGCACGTATACTCATATATTTTCCGCCTTAAATATCGGGCATTATGCTCGGGGCCCGGTCCCGGTTGAACGAGCAGCAGCCCTCAATCACCATCAGCTGCTCCATAGTGCCGAAGGCCGTCAGCCTGCCGCCCGCCTCGATCTCCACCGAGAGGCTGGGGTTGATGTGCAGGTCGCCGTCCTTCTCCCTGAGCGCCAGTATGCGCACGCCGGGAAAGCGCTCCTCCACGTCCTTGATGTTGGTGCCAATAAGGGTGGACTTTTCACTGACGTAGACCTCTTCCACCAGGTACTCGCCCTCCTTGCCCAGAAGCACCGTCTCGATGAATTGCACCGTGGTGGGGCGCAGGGCCAGGCGGGCCATCTGCTGCCCGCCTATGACCTCCGGCAGGATGATGTGGGTCGCTCCCGCCTGCCTCAGACGCTTGGCGGCGTCCTCGTTGGTGGAGCGGCTGATGATGATAAGCCTGGGGTTGAGCTCACGGGCCGTAAGCACGGCGTAGGTATTATAGGCGTCATCGCCGAAGGCGGTGATCAGGCTCTTGGCCCGCTCGATGCCGGCCCGCTTGAGGACCTCGTGGTTGGTGGCGTCGTCCATGATGGTCAGGCAGTCCTGCTGAACGGCCCTGGTATAGCTGCCGAGGCTGTGGTCTATAACCACGAAATCAGCCTTTTGCTGCTTCAGCGTGCTGGCAATTGCCTCGCCCACGCGGCCGTAGCCGCAGAGGATAAAGTGATCGTTTAGTTTTTTGATCCTGACTTCCATACGGCGCCTCCTGAACAGGCCGAATTCACCTTCGAGAGTTGTCTGGACCACGCTGGTCAGTATGTAAAAGACCGCCCCGACGCCTCCCAGGATTAAAATTATGGTAAAAACGCGGCCGGCCGTGGAAAGGGGGTGGATCTCTTCGAAGCCGACCGTCGAGAGGGTTGTGACCGTCATGTAAAGTGAGTCAAGGAAGTCCCAGCCCTGGATGACCATGTAGCCGATTGTGCCGAGGGCAAGAATTCCTATGAGAGCGACAGCCCATTTAATGTAACGGCTCTTATTTCCCATATCCGCGCCCTGGACCCGGTTAACCGCCGGGGACTCTATTTCATCTTGCTGACGATATCGTCGATCTCGCCGACCGTCTGGAAGCGGTGTTCCACAATGTTGGTGATGATGCCGTTGGAATCAATAAAGTACGAGGTGGGGAAATACGGAGCACGGTAGACGCCGTCCACATCCCCCTGCGTGTCCATCAGTATGGGGAAGGTAATCTTCTCTTTGTTCACGAAATAGTTGACCTTGTCAGGGTCTCCCCTCACGTTAATGGCCAGTACGACCAGCTTGCTGCCGTATTTGTTAAAGGCCGCCTGCAGGATGGGCATTTCGCCCTCGCAGGCCGGGCATCCTTCCAGCCAGAAGTTGAGCAATACCGGCCTGCCCGAGAGCTGGCTGAGCGTGTACTTATTGCCTACCAGCGAGTAGAGGGTGAAATCAGGTGCACGTTTGCCCAGAGTCGGCCCTATTTCCACCGAGTTCTGGGTCTTGATGGGCTCTATCTCCTGTATGGTCTCCTTGCCGGCGCTGTCCTTTGACCTGATCCTCAGGTAATACTCTGTATTGGGCTTGAGCACTTCCAGCTTCACAGTATGCCAGATGGTCAGGTTGGGGCCCTGCGTGGACGACTCTGAGTAGTTCCTGTCCACGCCGTATTCCACGTCTCCCGTCGTCGGCTCGTCCGTCTTCCAGGTGACGGTCATGGAGCTGTCCGTGATGAAGCCGGTGCTGATGCTGGAGATCTCGGGGTAGCTGGTGTCCTTGCCGGACGTGGCGATCTGGTAGCGCTTGGAAACTATGGTATCGGCCAGCGCATCGAAGGAGTGCTCCGATACGTTGATGTTGTTGATGTTATAAACAATACGGAACCTGTAGGAAGTATTCGGCGACAGGTCCCTGAGCGTAACCGAGTGGATGGTCTGTGGAGTGGGGGTGATGACCGTCTGTATAACCTTGCCGTCTACGTCGATCTGCGTGGTAGTGGCGGCGTCCGTGGACCAGTTGATAATGGCGGATTTCTCGGTGATCGACTGTATCAGCACGTCGGAGATAGGCGGCTTGGGCGTCTTGAAGGAGCTGCCGGTGGTGACGCCGTGAACGATCTGCTCGAAGTCGGAGAGGTTCCAGACCGGCCCCTCGACCCTGGCGCGGATGATGCCGTTGCGGTCCAGGAAAACGAAGGTCGGCTCGTAGGACACGTTATAGCTCGTGCGCAGCTTGCCTAAAGAGTCCACTATTACGGGGAACTTTATTTCATAGTCCTGGATGAGCTTGTCGATCTCGCTGTGGTTGGTGCCTGAGGTGATGGCCACCACTATCAGCTCGTTGTGCGGATATTCATCGTATAGCTGCTGCAATTTGTCGGGAGTATACAGCTTGCGTATGGCGCCGTTGACGTAAAAGAACTGGTTGTCCCAGAAATCGCGGTCCCAGAAGACCAGGACGACATTGCGTCCTTTAAAGGCGCTGAGCGAGGTGGTGGTCCCATCGCCGAGCTCCATGGCGAAGTCCGGTGCTACATTGCCGATGTTGGATCCCGGGTGGGGAAGCACCAGTGCAATGATTCCCCAGAGGACCAGCGCCAGGATAAAAGCGCCCAGGGCCAGCGCCACCGGGCGGTTGTTTTTCAGCGTCTGCAGAATGGATTTTTTCTGTATGGGCTGCAGCCTGTCCTGCAGCCGGTGAAGGTGCAGCGAACGGTGATGGCTTTTTACGGCGACCTCGTGCTTTTTCCCAGGTGCCGCCGCGGCTGCCGCCACGGCCGCCTCAGCCTGCTCCTCGCCTTTCCCGGTTTTGCCGGCCTCTTGGCTATCTGCGGACGTCTCCGCAGCAGCTACGGCTTTCTCCTTTTCCTTATCCAGCGCGGCTTCGGCCGGCGCTTCTGCTTCCTTTTCTGCGGGCGGCTGTTCTGCCGCCGGCGGGGAAACCGGTTCTTCCTGAACCGCTGGTGCACCTGCCGGCGCGGCCGCCTCTTCTTTGGCCGGGGCAACCTCGGCCGGCGCGGCGGCCTCCTGCGGCTCGGCGGGCTCTTCTTTGCTGCCTGCAGCGGATGCTGTAACTGCTTCGGCCGGCTTTTCTGCCTCTGGCGCTGCCTCCGGTTCGGGCTTCTCGTCGGGCGGCCTGGAAGCGGAGGCCCTCTCGGCCAGCAGCAGCGGCGCTACGTCCGCCGCAAACCTGGCGCTGATCATATGTTGAATGTCTATGACCTTCTTCTCGAGCGCCTCGATCTTGTCCAGCAGGTGTTTGCTCCTGGACTTGTATTCCTGTTCAGATATCTCGTCGTTTTTCAGCTTGGCCTGAAGCTGGGCCAGGTCCTCCTGGCATTTGTCCAGCTCCAGCGTCCTGACAGCCAGCTCCTTTGACAGCTTATCCCTGATGGCGGTGATGGTCTGGCGCGCGCTGTCCACGGTGCGCTGGTGTTCTTTGCTTAGTCTATCGTGAGCGCCCTTCTCAGCGACCCTGTCCTCCCGCATCCGGTCAAGATCTTTGAGGATAGCTTCGGCCTTCTCTATTTTTTCGAAGACTTTTTTAATATCGTCCATTCAAAAATTCTGTTTTTATACCTGTTATATTAAGTTGAATTATACACCCGCCAGCCTAGAAGTTGTATGCGTCCCGCCTGTGAGCAGCATTGCATACCCATGTGTCAGTTCAACCGCGCAGTCAGTTAAATGAAGACATCCTTTGCACTATCTCTTCGTCGTTGAAGAAGGGGCCAACCTTGATGGACGTGATCACGCCGTCGCGGTTGATGAAAAAGGTGGTCGGTATCCCGTGTATGCCGTAAAGCGCCATCGTTTCACCCCGGCCGTCCACCGGTATGGTGAACTTAAGCTTATAAATTTTAGCGTAGGTGCGGGCGGTATCAAGCTCGTCCTGGGAGGCCACGGCCAGCACCACCACGTTGTCTTCCGACCATTGCTCGTGTATGGATTCGATGGAAGAGATCTCGTAGCGGCAGGGGCCGCACCAGGTTGCCCAGAAGTTCAATATGACATTCTTGCCGCGGTAGTCGCTCAGGCTGATCTGTCGCCCGTCCGTCGTGGTCAGGGTGAAGTCCGGCGCGACATCCCCGATGCGGTTGCCGGTTTTAATATTTGTGGGCTGGTCAACAGCTTTGGCTGCAGCAGGGGGAGCAGGGGCGGCGTGCATAACGCCGTCGATGACTGCCGCAGCTGCGATCAGCAGGATAAAAGCTCCTATCAGGGAAGACAGATAAATAATAGCTTTTGAATTCTTCATAGTCTCCGTTGCCGTAAATGAATTTACTGTACTGGCAGTACCTTGTTGACTTCGGCCAGCAGCTCGTCCTTGCTGGTGAAGCCGCCTATCTTGAATGACTTCATGGTGCCGTCCGGCGCCACGAAAAAGGTATAGGGATCGGCGCACTTGGGACAGCAGAACTTCTTATATACATCCTGGTTTTTATCGTAGAGTACTGTGAACGTATACCCGTTTTTGGACAGGAAGTCTTTGGTGGACATGCCAATGCCGTCCAGCGTGTTGACGGAAAGCAGTACCAGCCCCTTGCCCTTGTAGCTGTCATAGACCTCCTGGAAAAACGGCATCTCGTGCTTGCATTCAATGCAGTTAAGGTTCCAGGTATTTATTATGACCGGCTTGCCGGCGAAGTCGCTCAGGCTGACATTCTTGCCGTCCATGCCGATAAAAGTGAAATCAGGAGCCTTGTCGCCGATCTTGGGACAGGTGGTCTGCGCGTTGCCGCAGCCGTAAAGCGGCGTGATAAACAGCGCGGCTAGCAAAAGCAGCGGGATCAAAGCTCTCAACATCTGTATCTCCTCATATATAACGGTCTAGTTGGCAAAACGGCTAAGCCAGGTAAGCTGGCCGGCCAGCATCAGTATACCGACAATTATAAGCAGTACGCCGCTGATAATAGAAATCAGGCCGATGTGCCGGTTGAGTCCGCGCCAGAACGGCACGATATAGCTCCACAGCAGTCCGATGAGCAGGAAGGGGATGGCCATGCCCAGCGAATAAGCTGACAGCAGCAGTGCGCCCTTTAACGTCTCCTGGGTGTAGGAAGCGATGAACAATATGGAGCCGAGTATCGGCCCGATGCAGGGCGTCCAGCCGACGGCAAAGGCCGCGCCGATGACCATAGACCTTAAGTAGCCGGGGCTGTGCGAGCTCTTGACATGCATGCGCTTCTCGTAGTTGAGCCAGGGTATTTTATAGGCTGCGATGAGAAAAATGCCAAAGATGATGACGACTATGCCCGAGATGATGCGCAGCATCTCGGAGTAAGCGGTGATGGTGGAGCCGATGAGCCCGGCCGAGGCGCCCAGCCCGATGAACAATATGGAAAAGCCCAGCACGAAGAAGATGCTATGCAGCAGGGTTGGCCAGACGCGCCTTTTTTCTCCTGTATCGATGGCTGCTTCCCCGGCAAGGTTGGCCAGGTAGGCCGGGACCAGGGGCAGAACACAGGGAGAGAAGAAGGATAACAGACCGGCGCCCAGTGCAGTCCAGTAAGATATGTCGGTCAATTAATTTCCTATTACCCCAGAGACTTTTCCAGCACCTTCTGTATGTCTTTTTTGGGACGGTATCCCACGATCTGGTCGGCGGGCTTGCCGCCCTTGAAAACGATGATCGTGGGTATGCTCATCACGGAGTACGTAGAGGCGATCATGGGAGCCTCGTCAACATTGACCTTGGCGAATTCAACCCTGTCCTTGTATTCCTCTGAGAGCTCGTCGATTATGGGCGCGACCATGCGGCAGGGGCCGCACCACACCGCCCAGAAATCGACTAGGACGGGTTTCTGGGAGTCCAGCACCGTTGCCTTGAACTCTTTTTCGCCAACGTTTTTGATGTTTGCTGCCATTTCGCCTCCAGTAATATTACTTGCCGGTCGACCGGTCCTGAATCTCGTGGTTTAATATCTGGTCCGTCAGGCGGGTATTTTCTTTAATCTTAGCACCTCCGGCAATGATGCTGTTAGTGATAGAGGAATTCCGCCCTATGACCACCTTCTCCCACAGTATCGAGCCGGATATGACCGCGCTGTCTTTGACCTTGCAGCCCGGGCCAAGCACAGAGGGGCCCTCCAGGCGCACGCCGTCATCGATTACACAGCCCTTGCCCAGCATGACAGGGCCTTCGATCCTGGCCGACTTTTTTATAACGCAGTCTGTATCAACCAGTGCATCAGGATCATATAAGGGCGAGGTGCAGCGGCCCTGCAGCAGGTCGAAGTTGAGCTGCTGGTAGTTGCAAGGCGTGCCCATGTCTATCCAGTATTCGTTGCTGCTGTAAGCATAGACAGGCTCGGACGCCTCCAGCATGGAGGGGAAGACGCCGCGCTCGAACATGTAGAATTCGTCCTGCGGTATCCTGTCCAGCACTTCAGGCTCCAGTATATATATTCCGGCGTTGATCCAGTGGCTTGTAACTTTATTGGGCGGGGGCTTTTCCACAAAACGCAATACCCTGCCGTCGCCGTCCGTCTCTACCACGCCGAATTTGGTGGGATCTTCCACATGCGTCAGCGCTATGGTCGCTTGCGCTTTGTGTTCCTTGTGGAAACGCAGCATGTCGCTGAGATCGATATCTGTGAAGATGTCGCCGTTAAACACGAAGATGGTCTGGCTGATGTGCCGGTCGGCGTGCTTGACGGCGCCGGCCGTGCCCAGCGGCCTGTCCTCCAGGCTGTAGGTCAGCTTGATATCCTGCATGTGGCCGTGCCGGAAATAGTCGAAGATGGAGTCCGGCTTGTAGCCCATGGCCAGTACGATCTCGTTGATATTATGGCTGGTCAGCTTGCGGATGACGTGCTCCATGAACGGCCTGTTAACGACCGGGACCATGGATTTCACTATAGAATAGGTCAGCGGGCGGAGCCTGGTGCCCTCACCGCCTACGAGAATTATGGCTTTCATCGGGACAGTCGAAATATTTTAACGTGTTTATCTGGCAGGGGCAAACAATTGAAGCGTGTGGAGCTCAAATCTCGTAGTTGTCGCTGAACTCCTGCCTGACCTTCTGTTCCATGGGCTTGAGCTCGCTCTCGGGGGCGACGACGCCGGCGGAGTCTTCCAGTTGCTTGATGCGCTCCTCCAGCTTTTCCTGTTCGGCCAGCACCAGCCGTATGGCCTCAGCCACAGGGTCGGGCAGGCGGTTGTGGTCCAGGTCTATCCTGGGCTCCCTGTGCTCCTCCACAATACGGCCCGGCACACCCACCACGGTTGCGCCCGGCGGCACTGACTTGATCACCACCGAGCCGGAGCCGATCCTGGCCCCGGCTCCTACGGTGATGGCGCCAAGTATGATGGCGCGTGAGCCTATGACGACGTTGTTGCCGATGGTGGGATGCCTTTTCTTCTTCTGCAGGCTGGTTCCTCCCAGCACCACGCCCTGGTACATCAGCACGTCATCGCCTATCTCCGATGTCTCGCCGATGACTATGCCGGCGCCGTGGTCGATGAAGAAACGCCTGCCTATGCTGGCCCCCGGATGTATCTCTATCTGCGTGAAAAAGCGGTTGGTCTGGGAGATCATACGCGCCAGGAAATACCACTTGTGGCGGTAAAAGAAATTGGCCACGCGGTGCCACCACAGTGCGTGCAGACCCGGGTAGAGCACCAGCACCTCGAAGGCGCTCCTGGCCGCCGGGTCACGGTCCATGGCGGCCTGTATGTCCTCTTTCATCCGGGCAATGCACATAGCTACGGTTATTATATTATATTGAAGCCGTAACAGAACAGACTTGCCAGGGAAACGGTCAGGGGAGGCCAAACGCCTCTCTGGCGTTGGCCGTGGTTGCCCGGCCCAGCTCCGTTTCATCCATCCCCTTGATGCCTGCACAGGCTTTGAGGCTGCGGACCACGTCGGCAGGCTGCGAGCGGTAGCGCTGGCCGCGGCCGTACTCCACCGGGCAATCGGTTTCCAGCAGCAGCCGGTCCACAGGCGCCTCTTTGACGGCGCGGCGGTGCTCCTCATGGTACTCGGCGGCCGGCGTGGCCGATATGTAGTAGCCGGACCGGATAAGCTCTGCCAGCGTGCTGGAGAAGCCGGTGTACCAGTGAAAGACTACCACCGAGACCGCAAGCTCCGTCACGATCTGCAAGCAGTCCTTCCAGGCATAGCGGCTGTGCAGTGAGACCGGCTTGTTGTTGCCTACCGCTATTTTCAGGAGCTCACGAAGGACCGCTTTCTGCCTTTCTTTATCCGCCCCTTTGAGCACCCGCTTGTCGTAGTCCAGGCCCACCTCGCCGATGGCGCAGGCTGAGCCGATGTTGGCCTTGATGAAATCCAAGTTTTTCCCCATTTGCGCTTCGGTCAGGTTGCCGATGGCCCAGGGGTGCAAGCCGAGGGCTGGCAGAATAAAACCGGGATAACGCCGGGACAGGTCCAAGATCTTGCTGTTGGAGCTTAAATCCTGCCCAACGGCGATGACAGCCTCCAGGCCTGACTGCCTGGCACGGCCCAGAGCATCTTCTATATCCTCAATCTCGTCCAGGTGGGCGTGCGTATCGATCAGGCCGGCCATCAGAGGCTCCACAAAATATCTTCCGAGGTCATATCAAATACAGCGTCAGGCTGCATAATGCCTCGCTCCGTGACCAGGCCCGTTAACAGCTCCAGCGGCACCATGTCGAAGCCGGGCTCCGGCCTCCTGATTACGGCGGTAAAGCCGTTGACATCGAATTTGGCTGTTTCACAGACGGAGTAAACTGGCACCTTTTTGCGCTTGGCAGACCGGGCCGCCTCCAGTGAAGGCGTGCCGTTCATCAGCCAGCCGTGCAGCGACACAGTGTCGGCGCCAATGAGGATGATATTTGCCCTGGCCGTGTGCCAGTCTATCTGGCTGTCCGGCACCAGCCGGCACTCTATGCCGGCTTTCTCCAAGCGCTCCGCCGTCATCTTGCCGTATGATTTCCTGCCCTGGCGGGACTCGACGGCCAGCACCTTGAACTCAGTGCCCTTCTTTCTGGCCAGCTCCAGCGCGGTACAGGCTGCTGAGCTGTAGCTCACCGTCATGACAATATTCCGCCGGCCGATTAATTTGACAGCGTTACGCGAGGCCAGTGACGATGATTTTGCGGCCTGCCTGGCCAGTTTTTCCGCCAGCGCAACGCCTCTGCGTTTTACAGCGCCTGCCGTTTTCAGCCCGGACGCCTGGCGTGAAAGCTCCTGGCGGAACTTATATGAGTAATTGGCCAGGGATACCATATACGGCCTGGCCTGTATGAGCGCACCGGCTACTTCGGCGATCTCGGCCTCCAGCTTCGCTTTAGAAGGGGCCATGCTCTCCAGGCAGGCGGTTTTTAGTATTTGCAGGGACTGCCGCGTGTTCCAGCCGGCGCCGTGCTCCAGGTCATTCTTCAGTGCGGTGACGCTTTTTCTCAGCTCAAGCTTCATGATTTTAACCGGCCGGCCTATATGTGCAGCTCAATAATATCATTGTCCTTCAGTACGTGTTCCGGGCCGACCCTCTGGCCGTCGAACTTGCCAGAGCCCCAGACTACCGCATACCGCAGCTTATGGCTGAAGTCCTTGTGCACCTGTTGGGATGCGTCCTTGACGGTTGCGCCCTGCGGCAGGATTATCGGATCGCTTAAGTCAACCTTCGTGCCGGGGGACTTAGTATGCACCCTTATGATGCGCAGGTGCGCAAAAAGCTGCCTCTTGAGCTCCTCCAGGTTTTCCTTGGAGTCGGCTGAGACGCGGATGACGTCCAACTTCTTACTGTAGGCAGTGTTGAGTGCTTTAAGCCCTTCGTCGTCGATGTCAAGGTCGCCCACATTGCCGATGATATACATCCTGCGGGCCCTCAGACCGGTGCCGGCCATATCCGTGCCCTCAACCTCGGACACGATGGACATTTTTTCCAGCTCTTTCAGCGTGGCCTCCACCTGGTTCAAGGGATTGTCCGTCAGGTCTACGACTATGGCAAGCAGGTCGGCGCTGCGCAGTATGTTGTTGGACCAGACCCGCGCCTCCTCCATGTTTATAGCCGGCATGTCCACCAGCTGGACCTGGATATTTTCAAAGGGCATCATGCCCACGTTGGGGGACTTGGTGGTGAAAGGGTAATCAGCCACCTCCGGTTGCACCTTGGTCAGGGCGGCCAGCAGTTTTGATTTTCCAGTATTAGGCGGCCCCACCAGTGCGACCTGCCCGGCGCCCTCCTTGGGTATATTAAAGGCCTTCCTGCTGGTGGCATATTTCCTCTCGGCCTCCTCGGTTATCCTGGCAATTTTGCGTCGCAGGTCGGCCTGCAGGTGGTCGGTGCCCTTGTGCTTGGGCATGATGGCCAGCATGGCCTCCAGCGCCTGCACCTTTTCATCCGGCGTGGTGGCGCTGCGGAAGCGTTTCTCAGCTTCAAAATATTGCGGCGGCAGGTTTGCCGGCATCGACCTCCCCTACGATTCAGCTGCAGATATTCTAACCTAAAAACGCCTAAAATTCAGGCTTGGTCAGTATGACGAGCGGGATGGCCAGTATGGCCAGGGCTCCCGCGATCACGAAGCCCGAGGCATAGCCAGGCACCGCGCCGCTGATGACAGCTCCGACCAGCGTGGCAAGCGTTACGGTCGTGGTCACCACGCCCAGGTTGCCGCCCATGCGTGATGAGATGAAGAGGTTGGAGGTTATCAGGGAGCGCGTGACCATGACCATACTGTCGCCCAGCGCGTGGCTGAGGCGGGTGGCCAGGACAGTGCCGAAGCTGGTGGCGAAAAACAGGGATATATTGGTTATGCCTGAGACTATGATGCCGGAATAGAACAGGGCAGCCAGTCCGCGGCCGCGCGCGTTGAAGCGGTCGCCGATGATGCCGTTGAACACGGCCAGTATGGCCATGACGTCGGCATGTATAAAGAAAAGCAGCCCGACCATGGAATCGTCCAGGCCGACTTCCTTATTCAGGTAAAGGCTGAAGCTGGACTGTTCCGCCCCGGCGTGCAGGGAAAAGAGGAAGACCAGTATGATGAAAACGATGGCTGACTTGCTGGAAAGGTCGGTCCTGTAGTCGCTCAAACGCACCATGGAGCCGGGCACATCGTTGAGAAACAGGCACAGCACGAACGAAGGCACAAGGCCAAGCATGGAGAAAACTATCACCCCGTTCATGCCGTAAACCGGCATGATGAAGCCGCCGAAGAACGGCCCGAGGCCGTAGCCGATGAGCAAAGCGGCGTTGAATATGCCCAGCTTGAAGCCGCGGATCTTGTCACCCAACGACTTGAAGTAGAGCGCCGGCAGGGCATTATTGAACAGCGCGTTGCCGGCCCCTCCCAGGGCGACAAAGCCCAGGGTCTGCCAGAAGTCCTGGACGGCCAGCAGGCCAGCCAGCCCGGCAGCGAAGATAAACAAACTGGTTATCACCAGCTTCTTGGGGGCGATGCGGTCGACAAAGATGCCGAAGGGTATCATCAGTACCAGCGAGACCAGCGGGAAGACGGCCACCAGCACGCCAACCTGAAAGTGGCTGTATCCCTGGTTGACCCAGTATATGGTGACATAGGTCAGCACGGCCCAGATGCACATAGACTGCATCAGCTGGACCAGGCAGGGTATTACGTAACGCCTAAAAAAAGATACTTCGTCCATGTCAATTTTGGGAAGTTACAAGTATACCAGATAACAGGCTGAGGGTGAAGCGACATTCATTTGTGGCCCCGGCAGAGGGCGTTTCTTGCATTATCCAGATATTACACGTATAGTTATAACAGTGGTTTTAGTTCAGGTTACCGCCAACTTAATTACGTTACCGCCTTTTACCCCTTCGTTTTTCCGAGTTGCCCGATGACCCCGACACAAAGCCATTAATAAAATAAGGAGGTCATCACGTGGGCTTTACCGACAAAAAAATGACCTGTGCCGACTGCAACCAGGAGTTCACCTTCACTGCAGCCGAACAGGAATTCTACGCGTCAAAGGGTTTCACCAATGAACCCAAGCGCTGTCCGGATTGCAGGCAGGCCAGGAAATCTGCACGCGGTTCCGGCTCGGGACAGAGGAAAATGTTTCCGACGACTTGCGCACAGTGTGGCAAAGAGACCGAGGTACCCTTCGAGCCGAAGATGGACCGGCCGGTTTACTGCAGCGACTGCTACAGCGCTATCAAGTCGAAGAAATAAGCGTTAGCAATCGCTATCCCAGGCAACCGGCGTGTGCCGGATTAATTACATAGGAGAGTTTTTAGAACATGAACATATATATAGGCAACCTGGCTTATGATGTGACGGAAGAAGAGCTGCGCAAAGAATTCGAAGCATTCGGCGAGGTCAGCTCCGTCAACGTTATCAAGGACAGCTACAGCGGACAGTCCAAGGGCTTTGCCTTTGTGGAGATGCCCAAGCTGCAGGAGGGCCAGGCAGCCATAACCGGGCTGAACGGCAAGAAGATCAAGGAGCGCACAATTACGGTAAACGGCGCCCGCTCAAGAGGCGAGGGTGGACGTGGCGGCGGCAGGGGAAGCAGGCCGTCCTACGGACACAGGGGTGGAGGCGGAGGCGGAGGCGGCCGCGGAGGCGGCCGGGGTGGAATGCGCAGGTATTAATAAGCGTTTGCTTGCATAATAAAAGGGCTGGCTGCAATTGCAGCCAGCCCTTTTTTCGTTGATTCAAATGGGAGCTACACCCAGCCGCGCAGCTTCATAGCTTCTACCACGCGTTCCACGGCCCTGACATAGGCCGCCTGGCGCATGTTGATCTTGTAGTCCTTGTGCGTATCGTAGACCGAGTGATAGGCGGTGGTCATCTTGTTGTCCAGCTTGGCGTAGACCTCGTCCTCGGTCCAGTAGAACATATTGAAGTTCTGCACCATCTCGAAGTAGGAGACGGTCACGCCGCCGGCGTTGCACAGGAAGTCCGGTATTACGTGAATGCCCTTCTTGTAGAGTATATCGTCCGCCTCGGGGGTGCAGGGGCCGTTGGCCAGCTCGGCGACTATCTTGGCTTTCACGTTGGGTGCGTTTTTCTGGGTGATAACGTTTTCCATGGCGGAAGGTATTAGTATGTCGACATCAAGCTCCAGGATATCCTCGCTGCTTATCTTGTCGCCCACCTTGAGGTTGCAGACCGACGTGGTCTTGGTCTTGACCTTCTGGGCTTCGTCGGCGTCGATGCCGCTCTTGCATAAGCAGCCGCCCTGGCTGTCGCATACGGCCACGATCTTGGAGCCGAACATTTCCTTGGCCAGCTTGGCCGCGTAATAGCCGGCGTTGCCGTAGCCCTGGACGGCGATGGTGGCCTTGGAAAGGTCTATCTTAAGCTCTTTGGCCGCCTCGCGGATGCAGTACATGCCGCCCTTGGCCGTGGCGTCGCCCCTGCCCTTGGAGCCGCCCAGAGCCAGAGGTTTGCCCGTGATCACGCCGAACTGCGATTTACCGGCCATGGCCGAGTACTCGTCCATGATCCAGGCCATGATCTGCGGCGTGGTATAGACGTCAGGCGCTGGCACGTCCCTCTCAGGGCCGATGAACTGATAGACGGCGCGTGCATAAGCACGGCTGAGGCGTTCCAGCTCGCCCTCCGACATCTCCTTGGGGTTGCAGATGATGCCGCCCTTGCCGCCGCCCAGCGGCAGGTCCATCAGGGCGCATTTCCAGGTCATCCAGGCCGCCAGCGCGCGCACTGTGTCTACTGTTTCATCCGGGTGAAAGCGGATGCCGCCCTTGGTCGGGCCCTTGGCGTCGTTATACTGTACACGGAAGCCCTGAAAGAGCTTGACCGCGCCGTTGTCCATGCGTACCGGCAGCGAGATATGCAGCTCGCGCATGGGGTTCTTGAGCACCTCGGTCACATCGGGATCAAGCTTGAGTATGCGCGAACATTTATCGACCTGCTTTCTGACGATCTCAAATGGATTGATGTCTGACATAACTCCTCCTGTTTATTAAGAAATGAATATTAAATATTGTTTGGGACTGGCTTAACGGGTATGCCGCGGCCCCTGAGGTACTCCTTGGCCTGGCGTATAGAAATTTCCTTGAAGTGAAAAATTGACGCCGCCAGGACGGCTGAAGCCTTGCCTTCAACCACGGCTTCATACAGGTGCTCCAGCTTGCCGGCCCCGCCGGATGCCGTGACCGGCAGGGAGACCGCCTCAGCCACGGCCCTGGTCATCTCCAGGTCGTAGCCTTCCTTGGTGCCGTCTGCGTCCTTGCTGGTAAGCAAAATCTCTCCGGCACCCATCTTCTCCACCTTCCTGGCCCAATCGACGATGGCTATACCCGTCGGCTCGTTGCCGCTCTTCACCACGACTTCAAGCCTGGGACGCCCGCTGCCGGGAGGATTCTTGAGGCCGTCGACCGCTACCACGATGCGGTCCTTGCCGAACTCCTGTGCCGCCGCCTTGATAAACTCGGGCGACTTCACCGCCGCTGTATTGATGGACACCTTGTCCACACCGGCGTCGATCAGTATTTTCATATCTTCCAGGCTGCTGATGCCCCCGCCCACGGCAAAAGGTATGGTCACCTTCTCAACCACCCGCCGCACCCAGTCCAGCCTGGTTTTCCGGTTCTCCACGCTGGCGAAGATGTCCAGGAACACCAGCTCGTCAGCTCCCTCGCGGCAGTAGGCCTCTGCCGCCTCTACCGGGTCACGTGCGTCCTTGATATTTACGAACTTGACGCCTTTGACCACCCTGCCTTCCCTGATATCCAGGCAGGGAATAATTTTGACCTCTTTCATTCAATCAACTCCTCAAAATCAACCAGGTTTTCATAGTCCACCAGAGTGCTCATGGCGTGTGTCTCGATCTCCACTCCCGATTCCGCCACTGCAGCTACGGGGTTGAGGCCGCCGATGAGGACCATGCCCAGGCGGTTCAGCTCTACGGGTATCTCGCAGACGGGCTCGCTGACGTTTCCCACTGTCAGCACGGCGTTCATTTTAGCCTTGGAAAGCTTGTTGATAACCTCGTGCGCCAGCGGGCGTGCAATGGATGGTATTTCACGGAAATTGGCCAGTATGTTGCCGTCGCCGTCCCTGGCCACGCCGGCCACGGACGTCATTTTAGCCTTGATGAAGATTTCTGAGGGGTCCAGGGAGCAGCCGTCATAGTGGATCAGCTCTACAAAGCGCAGCGGCTGGTGGTCCTGTATCTGCAGCAGCCCGGCGAACTTGGAGTTCATGGGGATGCCGGCCTTGAGCAGCGTGCCGTTAACAATTATGCTGCAGACCGTGGCCAGCGCCACCCTGCCCTCGGGTATGATCAGGTCGCCCAGCTTGCTTCCGCCGTGCTTGGCCATTGCCAGGTTACCGGCGCACAGCCTGGCCTTGAAGATCGGCCTCATCAGGCGCAGCGCCTTCTGGAAGTCCTGCTTCTTGAAGACGGTCACGTTGACGGGCACCAGCCCGGAGCGCCGGTCCAGGTCGAAGGTTGTGCGGAAGGCCAGCAGCTCGATCCTGGATATGGCAAAGCCCACCTTGTCCTTTACCATGGCATGCTTGAGCTCGGCCAGGCCTGCCTCGGTGATGACCCTGCCGTCCCGGCGGCCGGCCAGGCGCGTCAACCCCTGCTCATCCATTAGTTTGAGGTGATAGCGTATGGCCCGCTCGCCCAGGTCAATCCCCAGGTCCTTGAGCCTCCTGGCAATGACGATGGAGCCCAGGGCCTCGGTGGAATTAGAGAGCACCCTGAGAATGGAGAAGGTCTTTCTTTCTACGCCCTGAGTGTCAAACGCCATATTCTTGTGGATTACGGAAACCGATTGCCGAATTATAACAGCAGTAAATGTAGACGTCAAGGGGTTATGCCAGAAATATTAGATAGGAAATTGCAGTAAGCGGAAAATTAACGGCAAAAGGTCAGGCGCAGATGATGTCCAGAAAGCAGATGGCCCTGTGCGCCGTGGGGTCAGCCAGTATATGGGCGTAAAGGCCGTTGGAATTGTGGCTCACGTCTATCAGGTGGATAAGCGCACTGAAATCGGCCAGCTCCGGCATCAGCTCGGGCAGCATATTGCGCGAGCCGTTGAAGAACTGCTCGTTAAACCTGGACTCGGGGTCGGATGGATAGACGGGCAGGTACATGATGCCAGATTCCACCAGGTCCTGGAAGAAATGCGTGCCGTAAGAGACCTCCGGTATATGGCCGCGCTCCTCGCGCGCCATCTCAACCAGCACCGAGGTATTGTCGATGTCGGAATAGCCAACGTTCACGCCCAGGTTGATGTTGCTGCTGCCCCACCTGCCGGGGCCCATCATGATGACGCGCCCTTCCGTCACGGCCGGGTGCCGGTTGATCTTGCCCACCACGCGGCCCACTGACTTCTTGACGTCGACCGACTCGATGCAGGCGTATTTATCGGGGTCAATATAGAGGATGTAGCCTATATTGTGCAGGGCACCTCCGCTGATGAAGCGGTTAGAGGTGAACAGCATCCTCTCATCCGGTATATTTTCGGGAAAATCGATGTGCCCGGCCGTGCCCGGAAGCCTGAGCGAGCGGCACTGCAGCAGGTTGATCTTAACCCCGCCGTCGGGGTCGATGCGAGCCGTGAACTCGGTGTCCACCGGCTGCCCGTAGGCCTCCTCCAGACGGGTGAGCATGGCGTCCATTGTCTTAACAAAGGGCGTTTTGTTAATGAAGTTGTTAAAGGTCAGCACCAGGTCGTCCGCCCGGCCGCGCGGGCAGGCGCTGACCATCTCCTGGGGATAGCCGTCCGTCAGCAGCGAGGCCACCATGTTGAGGTTGGGATAGTCGCAGTCCGCCAGCAGGTCGGACAGCGGCTCGGAACGGAACTCGTTGCCGGCCAGGTCCAGCACGTCCACGTTGTGCTGGGAATACCTGGCTATCTTGGTGCCTGCCTCCGGCCTGAGCTGCGGGTGGCTGACCGCCACGATGCGCGTATAATCTCCGCCCACGCGGTTGACGGCGTGCGTGCCCAGCCCGAAGACCAGACGTATCATGCCCTTGTTGGAATCTATCCTGTTGGTCCAGGCATAGAGGTTGCGGGAGAAAGCTACGCCGGCCAGGGGCGGGAAGAAAAACTGCTTGTAGGGCATGCCGGAGACGCGCTGCACCAGTATGGCCATCTGCTCGTCGTTCTCGCCCAGCCCCTGCTTGTGCCGGTAGGACAGGGCGTCCGGGTTGATAGCGCTGGCATAGACCAGCTTGACCGCCTGCAGGAAGGCTTGCATGCGCTGCTCGGGGCTGCCCTGGTTGGCGCAGAACTCGCTGCGGTATTTGCCGGCGAAGGCGTTGCCGAACCTGTCCTCCAGCAGGCTGCTTGAGCGCACTATGATGGGCGCCTGCCCGAAGTAATCAAGCATGTCCCGGAACTGCTCCATGATCTCGGGCGGGAACTCGCCGTCCAGGAAGCGCCTCTCCACCTGCTCGAACTCTTCGTGAGACATCTGAGAGTCCCGCGTGAGCTGCATGCGCATCTGGAACAGGTCGTTCTTTACCAGGAAGGTGAAGAACACGTCTGAGCCGATATAAAAAGAGTCATGTGGCTCCAGCACCTGGGCGAAATCGGCCTGATTCTTCTCGGCCAACAGTATCCTGCGGGAAAGCAACATGCCTGCCGCCTTGCCGCCGATACGGCCCGACCCTATCAGGCGGCTGCGGGTATTTATCAGGTCCTCAATGGTGAAATAGGCGTCGGCCAGCTTGTTGAATGACGGGTGGTCGCCGATCATCATGCGGATCAGCTCGTGCTTGAGCGATGCTATCTCCGGCGTATATTCATTCTGTTGCTGCTCGATGCTGCGGTACTGCTGCAGCCGGTCGTAGATCACCTCCCAGGGGGCACCGGAGCTGACAGAGGTGCTCAGCGGCTGCTTCAAAGCGATTGTGGAAACGGCGGCCGCATCTCCGCTGATGGAAACGGGCGCCCACCCGTTGTCAGAGACAAGGTGCGGCAGGAACATCTGTGAGGAATAGCGGTTCCAGACCTTGATAGGGTGGATATACATGGAGTTTTTGACGTGGTAGATATCGATCAATATCTGCGTGGTATCGCGTATGCGCGCCACTGCGGAGTGAAGGTGCTTGCCGCGCGCCAGCGCAAAGTATGCCACCGGGCCGAGCTCGAATATATAGGGACAGGTGACCATGAAGAAGTTGGCCAGCAGCTCATCCGTGGCCCAGGTGGTGACCAGCGAGGACAGGTTATCGAAGACCAGCCTGGCGTCCCTGGCGCAATCACGTATGGTGTTGTGCACCTCGCCACTGAAAAAATCGAACCCGGGCGCAGGGTCGATGGTGACCACTTTGACCCCCGGCAGGTCCGGCAATATCGGCGGGTGCGAGGCGAAGCGAAAGTAGATGCACTGCAGCTTGTTGGCAATGGCCTCCCTGGCGAAACGCTCGGCGAAGAAAGCATAGTCGGTGAGGTTGTCTATCTGCCAGACAATGTTATCGCCGGGCAGGTACCCCTGCAGCAGGCTGTCCAGGTCCTGAATGCCGCTGCTGATCTCTTCGTGGGCCATATTGTCTTCCTTGATAGCAGGTTGATTGTAACATTTTTTGCCCGCAGGTGCCGATGTGATTAGAATTAAATTTGTTTTCAGTTTAAAAGAGGTATGACCATTCATGATTAATCTAAATCCCTATCAGGAGCTCAAGTTTGTAGAGGGCGCCGAGACGGCTGAAAGTGCACCTGCTCAGGGCGGCACGCCCGCACGCAGCCCGGAGATTCTTGATGCCTATTCCGAAGCCGTAGCCAACGTAGTTGAAAGCGTCTCCTCCGCCGTGGTGCACATAGCCGTCAGGCGCAAGGTGCAGGACAGAAGGGGCAGGGGCCTGGAGACCGAAGGCAGCGGCAGCGGCATCATCATCACACCGGACGGCTACGTTGTCACCAACTGCCATGTAGTGGAGAATGCAGCCGAAGTTGATGTGGTCCTGTCCGATGGCGGTAGCTGCCGTGGCCAGATAATAGGCAAGGACGCCGCCACTGATGTTGCGCTGCTAAGCATAGGTCAGGCCGGCCTGCCGGCCGTCAGGTTCGGCGACTCCGCCGCGCTGCGCGTCGGCCAGCTTGCCATCGCCATCGGCAGCCCGCTGGGCTTTCAGAGGACGGTGACCACCGGCGTCATCAGCGCACTGGGCCGTTCCATGCGCAGCCTGAGCGGCAGGCTGATAGAGAACGTCATCCAGACCGATGCCGCGCTCAACCCGGGAAACAGCGGAGGCCCGCTGGTTGATTCCCGCAGCCGCATGATAGGTATAAACACAGCCATTATCCAGATGGCCCAGGGCATTTGTTTTGCCATACCTGTAAATACGGTGCGCTGGGTGGTTAGCCAGCTATTTAAAGAGGGCAAGGTGACCAGGGGATTCCTGGGCATATCCGGCCAGAAGGTGCCGCTGCCGACGCGCGTCATCCGCTACTACAACCTGCCAAATGACAGCGGCGTACAGATAGTCTCGGTGGTGGCGGACAGTCCGGCCTCCAGCGTGGGCTTAAGGGAGGGCGATATCATCGTTCAACTGGACGGCAGCGCTATCTCCAGCATCGATGACGTGCATACGCTGCTGGGCAAAGAGTCAATCGGCAAGAGGCTGGATGTGGTGCTGCTGCGGGACTGGACCGCCCGGATGGAGAAGTCCATCACGCCTATTGAAAGCCCTGATTAGGCTCCCTCTGCAGCCGCGTTCAGCTACTTACGCGTTCCCGTATAAGTAGCCTGTCCCTGGTAACTGGCGGTCTTCACGTTGCCCGAGGAGCTATAGCTGGCTGTGGCGGTATATGTGATGACGGCGTTTACCTGGTTTTGAGATACCAGGGTGACCGACACCTTGTCGGTATAGCTGGCCGTCATATCCCTGATGCTTCCCAGTGACGGCACGATCATTGCAACTGCAGCGGGAAGGCTGCTCATGGTTGCACTGCCTCCGCCGCTGAAGGTGCAGGACTTCTTGTCGGCGCTTTCTGTGGCTACCACAGCATTGCGGTTATGGCTGATGCCCATGTTGTTAAACCACATCTTGCGGCCGTCGTAGCTGATGTCCAGGCCGCCGCCTGTGCTGCTGATGGTCCAGGTGGATGATTTTGGCAGCACCTGGTCAATGATCACGGCAGGTACTTCGGAGGGCAGCGCCGGCTGAATGCTTCCCCTTGTCATGGCCCAGTTGCCCACCAGGGGTTCGGCGCCGGCCGCAGAATTGCTGCCTGCAATAGCCCCGGGATTGACTTTCACACAGGCCGCCTGCGTCGTGAAGAGCAGGGCCGCCGCCGACATGGCCAACAGCAGGGACAAGCGCCTTTTCATGTGCACCTCCGTATCTGCCGGGAAGGGACGATTTTCAAATATTTACCGGCGGTATTATACTTTTATAATCCCAAATTTGCATCAGGACTTACCGCATGATAAAAGAAATCCAGTCAGACCTGTTCTGCATCGAATTGCCCCTGCCCCGCAATCCGCTTAAATCGATTAATGCCTACCTGCTCAAAGGAAAGAGGCGTAACCTGATAATCGATACGGGGATGAACCGCGATGAATGCAAGGAGGTGCTTTTCCCGGCGCTCAAGAAGCTCGGGGTGGACCTGTCCGCGACCGACCTTTTCATAACGCACCTGCATTCCGACCACTTCGGGCTCAGCGGAGACCTGGCGACCGACAGCTCAATATGTTATTTTCCCGCCGCCGAGATGAAGGTGGTGCAGGGAACCGGGCACTGGGGGGAGTTCGTCGACTTCTTTGCCGCCAACGGATTTCCCATGGACGCGCTGCGGGAATCGCTTTCCAAGCACCCGGGAATGCTCTACCGGCCCAGCCGGCTGGTGCAGCTGACTCCGGCGCATGATAACCAGGATATTCCGCTGGATGGCTTCGAGCTGGTCTGCATAGAGACGCCGGGCCACTCGCCCGGTCATACCTGCGTCTATGACAGGGAGAGGAAGATATTTTTCTCGGGCGACCACATACTCTTCGATATAACGCCCAACATCTCCTACTGGCCTGAGATGAAGGATGCATTGAGGAGCTATCTTGAAAGCCTGGACAAGGTGAGCGGCCTGGAAGTAAAGATGGTATTGCCGGGTCACAGGAACTCGTGGCATAAGCACGGCGACAGGATTGCCGAGCTCAAGCAGCACCACCGCCACAGGCTGGACGAGGTACTCACCGCCCTGCAGGAAGGCGACATGACTGCCTACGAGGTCGCCCCCTATATAACGTGGAAGATTGAGTACACCGACTGGGAACGCTTTCCCATCCAGCAGAAATTCTTTGCCGTGGGCGAAACAGTGGCCCACCTGCACTATCTGGAGCACGGGGGAACCATCACCAGCCGGGGCGAGAACGGGCTGACCTATTTCTCCCTGGCCTGATATTGCCTGGCTTCCCTTTATAAGCTATCATATCGGGGCTCGGGCAAGTGTAAGCGGATTATAAATGAGATACAGGACAGGCGAAGGCGAGCTCATCCCCATCATCGTTCTTATACTGACCAACGTGGTGGTCTATATAGCCATTTACGCAACCAGCCTGGCCGGCAACAACATACTTCCCTACCTGGCGCTGTCCCGCTCCACCTTTTTTACCTACCCGTGGACCCTGGTCAGCTATATGTTCACACACGAGGGGTTCTTCCACCTGCTGTTCAATATGCTCACGCTCTACTTCTTCGGAAGTTTTCTCAACCGCATCACCGGCCTGAAATATTTTTTGCTTGTCTATTTTATTGGCGGAGTGCTGGCGGGCCTGGTCATCCTTTTGCTTTCCCCCGCATACACGTTCACTGTGGGTGCATCGGGAGCAATCTTTGCGCTGGGCGGGGCGCTGGCCGTGATCACGCCCAGGCTCAAGGTATTCGTCTTTCCCATACCCGCCCCTATGCCGCTGTGGGTGGCCATACTGATAGGGTTCCTGGTGCTGGCCTTGGTACCGGGGGTATCCTGGCAGGGGCACCTGGGAGGCCTGCTCTTCGGCCTGCTGTCAGGATGGTACCTGCGCAGCAGGCTGCGCGTGATCATCTAGTGCCGGGCAGGTCTTATTGCCAGGCCGGCGTGATGGTCCCGTCCTGCGCCTGCCAGTAGGGTAGCCATGATAGGCCGACGAATTTCACCACGATATCCTTCTTGGCGGGCCTGATCGAAATCCTGGTCAGCTCCTCGGTTGCCGGGTCCGTTTTGGCGGCGAGCTGGTCGGTTTCGGCCTTAAACTCGGCTTCGATGTCCTCCAGCCTCTGCTGGCGTGCGGACACAGTCTCCTTGGCGCGGTCAACGTCCTGTTTTTCCTTCATTATGCGGCCGGCGCCGCGGGCTGCCGTGGTGGCCCTTCCCAGCGTGCCTGTGCTGAGAGGCTTTCCGCCCAGGAATGCGCCCAGCAGCGTGGTGCCGACTGATATGACGGTCTGCATCTGCTGCTGCTTCTGCTGCTCGGCCTCGCGGTCCACGGCCTGCTGCGCCTTGCGTACCTGCTCATCCAGTGAAGCCATCTTGACCTGGTATTTCTGGCGCAGGTTATCCAGCATCTCGTCCCGCTGCTCGCGCACGGACTGCGAGAGCCTTATGCGGAAATCCCGCTCGGACTCGCCGGGCTTGCTGAACTGCTTGTAGGTCGGGCTCTTGAACAGCTCGTACTTGCGGCTGCCGTAAAGGTAGTTGGTGAAGGCTGTCGTCCAGGTGTCGTAGCTGCGTGCCTTGGCCGCAATGGGCGGAAGGCTGCTGAACAGAGCCTTGGCCTGCGGGTTCTTCTCCAGGTCCGAGATGGCAAAATCGGCGTCCCTGGCGTTATCCCAGTTGACCGGCACAACCTCGTCCGTGATGTCCGTGGTAACGGTAGCATCTTCCTGCGTGTCGATGCCCGTTTTGGTATCACTGAAGTGCACCTGTGCTGAGCCCAGCACGGCCGGTTTATATAGTATGTTCTTACCTGCTTGGCTGCCCCTGACCGGCACAAAATACTGCGGTACTTCGGGTGGAAGGATGGGGCGGTCGGCTGTCTTGGACGTGGGTGCAGCACCTCCGCCGGTCCCGGCCGCTGCCGCCGCCGGCGCGGGCCTGGCGGGCATCTGCGCCTTTATTGGGTCCATGAGAACTTTTATCTGGTTGCGTGTCAGCGGGCCGGTCAGGTAAGACATGGCCCAGCGGCTCTCCATGACTACCGGTGCATCGTCATGCACGTTGTTCATGAGGAAGATGCGGTTGCCCAGCGCCGCCAGCGTTTGCTCCATGGCCTGGCGGTTGAACTTGGCGCCCTGCGTGGCCGCTGCCCCTTCCAGCCCTTCCAGCACGCGCTGCTTGTCACGCTCGGTCTGCAGCCTGCCGAGTAACCAGGTTCCGGCGTTGGAAAGGCCTTTATAGTCAAGGTCCACGGAGTTCTGCGTGGCCAGCAGGATGCCCACACCGAAGGCCCTGGCCTGTTTCAACAGCGTCAGCAGCGGTTGCTTGGACGGCGGATTGGCCACGGGTGGGAAATACCCGAATATCTCGTCCATATATACCAGTGCTCTCAGGCTGGTAGTGCCTGGCTGCTGGCGCATCCAGGCCAGCACCTGGTTGAGCAGCAGCGAGACAAAGAACATGCGCTCTGCATCGCTAAGATGTGCGATGTAGAATATGGCCAGCCTGGGTTTGCCGGAGGGGCCGTGCAGAATCTGGCCGATGTCCAGCGCCTCGCCCTCCAGCCAGGTGCTGAAGCCGGGCGCCGCCAGCAGGTTATTGATCTGCATGGCCAGCTCGAAGCGGTCTTTGGCGGGGTAGAAGGAGTCAATGTCCATCACGCCTATTTTGCTTATGGGCGGTGACTGTATCTGCTGAATGAGGGCGGCCAGGTCCAGGTCACTTCCGCCTCTCCAGGTGTTGCTGAGTATGGTGGAAATCAGTATATGGTCTTTGCTCTTAATGGGATCGGCGTCTTTGCCTACCAGCCCCAGCAGGCTGGTGACGGTCGAGGTTATCCTGTCCCTGAGCAGCTCGTCGTCCTCCAGCACTGCGGAGGGTGGGGCTGCAAAGGACTTCAGGATTGAGACCGGAATGCCTGCCGTGCTGCCGGGAGTATAAATTACAAAATCAGCAGCCTGCCTGAGCCGGGCGATGCGGTCGCCGCTCTCGCCCCATGAGGACAGGCCGTTCTTCCAGAGGTCCGCCTGTTTGGCGGCGTAATCCTGCGGTGAAAGTCCCTTGCGGCGGGCGTCGTCCTCGTTTATCCACGGTGCGAAGTCTTCGGCCCGCAGCTGAGGGAAGGTCAGCAGCAGGTTGGTCATGTCGCCCTTGGGGTCGATGATGATAGCCGGCACGCCGTCGAGGGCCGCCTCCTCCAATACGTCGATGCACAGGCCGGTCTTGCCGCTGCCGGTCATGCCCACGCAGACGCCGTGGGTCACCAGGTCCTTGGAATCATACAGTATCAGCTTTTCCCCTGAGCTTTTGCCTGCCAGGTTGTACTCCCTGCCCAGGTAAAAAACGCCCAGTTTTTCAAAGTCTTCCATCTTCTGCCCCCTGATGAGAATTTTTTATTTTATTTCCGTTGAAGCAGCGCTGCCCTCCTGCTCCTGCCTGGCCTCGCGCTGCTTTTTCTGTTCCTGCTCCAGGTACTCCATGGCGAATTCGCTGAACTTGATCACCCGGCCGTTGCGCACCCGCGCCTCGGGCTTCTCGATGTAAATATTGAACATCTCGTCCAGGTCGACTTCCACGCAGAGGTCCAGTATGACTTTTTTGCCCCATTTGAAGCCTTCACGGAAGGGATTTTTCTCGTGATATTCGGGCTGGTGGATTTCCGTGAAAAGTATCTTGACCTTTCTCATGCCTTGCTTGCCTCCGGAGTGTTGGGAACCGCTAATGAAATGATAAGATTTCGTGGCTGAAATGTAAAAGCCTTTGTTGCCTTATACCAGAGGTATGGTCGTACCGGTGGCGGTTGCTATCAGCTTGCCTTCCTGGTTGGTCACCCGCATCTCAGATATGCAGACGCGCTTGCCGCTCTTCATCACGCGGCATTCGGCGGTGAGCTCGTCGCCGGTACCGGCAGCCGCTACGAAATGTATATTGAATTGTGAGGCCACGTTGGGCGTTATCACCGAGTTGGTGGCGTAGGCGAAGGCCTGGTCGGCCACGGCCGAGATAATGCCGCCGAAGATCATCCCGTTAAAGTTCAGGTACTCAGGCCTCATCTTCATCGTCACCCTGGCATAGCCGTCGGCAAGCTCCTCCAGCTTCAGTCCTAAAAAGGACGCTACGGGCTCGTCCTTGCCCCGCTCCTTCAACCTGGCAATTTCATCCGCCATAGCTTCATTTTTACTCCGTAGAATATTATTGAACCCTATGTTATCATAATACCCGGCTCTTTGCCTTTATACTCTCTGAATTCGACCGCTGATAATGATTACTAAGCACTACAGATCTGCAGCGCTTTTGTGCCTGGTGGTGGTGGCAAGTCTCCTGACACAGGGCGGGCTTTTTCATCCCGAGCCGGCCGTTGCCCAGCCGGGCATCATGCGCTGGGAAACGGTCACCACACCGAACTCCGAGCCGGGTAAAAACGACGTTCTTAATCCACTCATCGGAGGGGCCTTCACCGGCAGCGAGGTGCGGGACCTGGCCGTGGGCAATGACGGCAAGACGCTGATTGCAGCGGTCACGGTCGATGCCAGGTATATCGATGCAACACTTCCAGCAGGCCCGCTGGGAGTCCTGATGAAGACCTCCAACGGTGGTATTTCCTGGAGCACGTCCCCCTACAATAACCTTACGCGCACAACCGGCTGGACGGCGGGCAACCATGTGTACAACGTGGTTATAGCGCCCGACGATCACAGGACCTGGATGGTTTCGGCCGGCAGCACAGCCTCGGGCCCGGTGGAGCTGTGGGTGACGATTGACGGCGGCGGCACCTGGAGCAATGCTGGTGTCCCGGTGCTCACACCGATAGAGGCCATCAGCGCCATTGATATTTCTATTGAATACGGCAACGGCCGGGACTTTATGTTCGGCACCAGGAGCGGCAACGGCGCTGGACGGCTATTTGTTTTGAAAGGGGCCAATTTCGGCCAGTGGGCGCAGCAGGCCAGCCCCACAACATCTCCCATGGACTACTACTGCGTAAAGTTTTCGCCCAGTTACGCCGGGGACGATGCCGTGGTGGTCATCCTGGCCGACAACACCACGACTTACTACAACGTGGGCATCAGGGACATAGGCGCCAATAGTTTATCCATGTGGGTATTTACCAATAACGGCGTCAGCATTGCCGCTCAGTCATTTTTAACGCTTTCCTCGGCAGACCTGTCACTTCCTTCTGACTATTCCGGCCAGACAGCCAGCCTGCGGCGGGCCTTCGTCAGCCTTTTACAGAGCGGCATCTACCGCATCGATGATGCAGTGCCGGCAACCCTGGTTCCCATGGTCGGCATTAACAGCATAGCCTTCTTCGGCACCTATGCACAGGGAAAGCTGATGGCGGGGTCGCTCTTCGGGTCGCCCTGCTATGCAGCCGTTCCTACGCTCTTCCTGGATACACCCTGCACCTGCGCCGGCTCCTGCGGATATAAGTCGCTGAAACCGCCCACCGGTGCCGCCAACCAGGGCAACTGCGGGAGCGATAATATTTCGGTCTGCAGTGACAACCTGACGGGCATCGGGTCGGCCGTGGTCGCCTGGAGCCCTGACGGGGCACTGGCCTACGCCATAACCGGGTCGGGCAGGATAACAAACGTGCCGGCGGTGAGCACTATTAGCGCAGTCTATGTAAGTTCTGACAATGCTACTCTTACGGGAAAATTAACCAATTTGGGTAACGATACTTCGGCATTAGTATCCTTTGAATACGGCGTTACTGACAACTACAGCACTGCTACTGCACCCATCGCTTTGAATACACTCGGTTATTTCTCGGCCATGATCACGGGGCTAACGGTAGGCCAGACTTATCATTTCAGGGCCAAGGCTATTGGTGTACCATCAGGTATTACCGTTTATGGCTCAGATGCGTTTTATACTCATATAAATCCCTTTGCGGTAACCACTGGTTTCGGCAACTATGTTGATGGCAATAGTGCCATTTTTAATGGCACGTTAATTAATCTAGGTATCGATTCATCTGCAACGCTGTCGTTTGAGTACGGGCCAACGACTGCTTACGGTAGCAACACAGCACCAACCGTGACTGGAGCACTTGGCCCATTTGTAGGTACAGCTACTGGATTGGTTGCTGGAAATACATATCATTTCAGGGCCAAGGCTGTCGGCAACCCTTCGGGGTCTATCGTATATGGATTAGATAATATTTATATACATGGGCTTGGTGTTGTTGCGGACAATGGAACGTTAATCAACAATACATCAGCCATGTTCCACGGCAGGTTGGCCGGACTAGGTACTGACACTTCAGCCGCGGTATCGTTTGAATATGGGCCGACCGTCGCATATGGAAGCACAACAGGCGCTGTCTCTTTATTAACAACAGGCTACATTTCTCTTGTTGCTACAGGATTGACCTCCGGCACGCTCTATCACTTGAGAGTAAAAGCAGTTGGCAGTCCGTCAGGGGTGACAGTATATAGCCCTGACATACAATATGCGCATGGTCTGGCCGTAACCACCAACAATAGCGCGTACACGGGTCTTGCCACAGCTAACTTTAACGGGACTTTGACAAGTCTTGGTGGGGATGCTTCCGCTGCCGTGAGTTTTGAGTATGGAACCACCACCCTCTACGGCAATAATACTGCGGCGCCCGTCATGTTGGCACCCGGACCTTTTCCTCCAATTGCAGTAGCAGGTCTGATAATTGGACAGACATACCACTTGCGAGCAAAGGCAGTCGGTGGAACATCGGGAACAATTGTTTATGGTTCTGATATTACTTATATCCATGGGCTGACGGTAAATACTAGTGCAAGTTCCTACATTAATATTAGCTCTGCCGTCTTATCTGGAACACTGTTGAGCCTGGGACCGGATGGTTCTGCAAATGTCTCACTCGAATATGGGCCCACAACAGCATATGGCAGCAACACACCCCTCATTGGCATGAGTGCTTCCGGATCGTTCTCAGGTATCGCGACTCCTCTAGTGCCCGGAGGGGCGTATCACTATCGCGCTAAAGCGGTAGGTGTGCCATCGGGGACTATTGTTACGGGCGTCGACATGACATACATAAACGGCTTTGCCTGGTGGGCGTCGTGGATAAATAAGCTCGTGCCCAACGACGAGTCTGCCTTTTCCATCAGCCGTAATAACGGCGATACCTGGAACCAGCTCTCGCTCATAGATACGACCATAGACTGGTTCAACGATGTTGCCCTGTCGGCGGATTGCACCACGGTCTATTTAGCGTCGGTCCACAGGAGTACCGGAACGGGTTGCAACGAGTTTGACAGCGTCTGGCGCTCCTCCATCAGCCCGTCTGTGTCTTCGCCGCTGCCGGCGTCTGCATTTGCCGGCGCCTACTGGGAAAGAGTGCTTTGCCATACCACCTCGGTCTGCTGCAGGGTGCCGCAAACCGATCTGCCCATACTGAGGACCGTGCAGTCGTGCAGCGACTCCTCCGACGGTGGCATGGTCGCCTGGGCAGCCCAGTATGCTACATGGCCTTCCCTGACAGGCGGCGTCATGGCCTGGTCGCCTGACTATGGCGACTACTGGATATTTCTCACGCCCACCAACATGATACAGGACTTGGCCTTTGACTCCAGCAAGGTCATGTATACGCTCAGCCCGGGGGGCAAAGTGCAGAAGCTGGTGTTCACCGGCACGGCCTGGTCCACGGCGCTGCCCTCCAGCCTGACCGGCATCGCCGGGCACACTATTGCTGCTAGGAACGGGAGGGTACTGGTGGGGGCGGCACAGTCAGACCTGCAGGACGCGGCAGTGGCCTATTCCGCCGACGGCG
>CAZSED010000006.1:25030-109832 GCA_964605885.1 uncultured Dehalococcoidales bacterium | reverse complement strand
CTTCTAAGCAGCGGGTCGTGGGTTCGAATCCCCCCAGGGACGCCACTCTAACCTTTATTTGAATCCCAGCGTCCTGCGTATAATGCTTCCCCTGAGCCGGTTCAACGGCCTGGCCCCGGTGATCGTCAGGGCTTTAATATCCACCGGATGCCTGGTAAGCAGCTCATATCCATCTCTGGTAACCAGAACGGTATCGGAATGCCTCACGCCGCCGATATCGGGTATATAGATACCCGGCTCAATACTGATCACCATATTTTCCCTGAGCACCTCACCGCTTGCTTCAGCTACCCACGGCCCTTCGTGATTGCCCAGCCCTATCCCATGGCCGGTGCGGTGTAGAAGGTACTGCCCGTAACCTTTCCCGCGAAGATAGCCATTGGCAGCCAGGTCCACTTCATCGCACAGCACCCCCGGCTTGAGCAGGGAGAAGGCCTTATTCCTGGCCTTCGTCATCTCGGCAAAGGCATCTTTTACCTGGCTGGAAGGTGCAGCCGTGAAAAAGGTGCGCTCGCATTCGGCGGCGTAGCCGTTCACCCGCATAAAAGTCATGGCCACATTGGGGCCGTCCCAGAGCCGGTCTTTGACACTGGGGAATTCGTGCGGGTGTGCGCTCAGGGGAGCCGGCCAGGCGCCCATTTGAATGCTGGTGGTAAGGGCGTCATAACCGACCTCCTTCATTATCTGCATCTGGACGGCGCGTCCCTGCGAGAACAGCTCGATTTCCCCGACGCCGTAATAGGCCGCTTGCATGATCTTTTGCATGGCTGTATCAGCATAATGCGCAGCCTGCCTGATCATGGCTACCTCAGCATCAGACTTGATGACCCTAAGTTCCTCGACCAGCGGCAGCGCACGCGGCGAAAAAGTGGAAAGATGCTGGTTGATGTCCACAGGCAGGGTGGGCTCCACCCCCAGTTTCTTTACACCGGCCAGCAGGTTTGCGAGCTTATCGCCATAGCTCCGTCCTGCGGGCGCCGGATAGTCCCAGTAATCGAACACCTCATCAATATTGGGGGCCTGGCTGAGGTGGACCTTATCCAGGGCCGGTACCAGCAGCACAGGCGGCGAGGCCGGCCTGACAATAATAAAAAAGGGCCTTTCCAGGGGGAAATAGGATACACCCGTCAAATAATAGATGCTCCCCTCACTGCTCACTATATAGGCGTCCAACCCGTTCTCAGCAACTTTTTTCTGCAGCGTGCTAATACGCTCACGGTACTCGGCTATACTTATCATGCTCGTTCTCCCGCCGCAACATTCTGGGCTTCTCCTACGATGGCGATTTCATAAAGCCCTGCCGCTCGTAATATGTTGAAACGTTATTCAGGGCGCGCACTGCCCGGTAAACGCTGTCTGTAACGTAAATGCCTGCCTGCAGCAGCCTGTCACGCGCCGCCCTGCGCTCACGCTCCATCTCAATTCTATCCAGACCGTAGGACAGCTCCTCCAGGACCACCATCAGAGGCTTGCTCAATCCCTGCTTCGAGTCGAGAATACCCTGGATACGCTGCTCCTCATCGAGCACATCCAGCCCCATCAGCTGCTTGAGCCCGTAAAAGAACAGCCTGTTGACGATAATAGCATCTACGGCGCTCCATCCTGAGACAACCCGTATCATTTTCCGGAGAATGTCCCCGGGGGTATTGGGTGATCCCGTATCGAAGGGATTTTTTATACTGGTTCCCTGTGCAGGGATCAATTCAGACATCCTTTCAATTATGGCAGCGGTTGAAGGCGGGATCTTCATGCCGAAGTCCTCGCAGATATCCCCGGCGGCTACCCCCACTCCACCACCGCCGCCGATAAACGCCAGGTTACGGTAGCTGCCAGGCTTGAGATAATGGAAGATAGCGGCAGTATCAAGCAGCTCTTCAAAGCCTTGGGCCCTGACTGCGCCCGTCTGCTTGAAAAAGGCATCCCACGTGTACTTACTGCCTGCCAGCGAGCCTGTGTGGCTGTTCACCGCCCGTTTGCCCGTTTCTGAAAGTCCGCCCTTCCAGATAATAACCGGTTTCTTCTTATTCACCCGGGTGACAACATCCCTGAAACGGGGCCCATCGTTAACGCCTTCAAGATAGGCGGCGATAACCCCGGTCTCCGGATCCTGCTCAAAATATTCAAGCAGCGAAGCCTCGTTGAGGTCTATACCGTTTCCGTAGCTGACCACCTTGCTGAATTTGACGCCAAAAGCATCCGCCCCCCAGATCAGGTCAGTGACCCAGCCCCCGCTCTGTGAGAAAACACCGATATCGCCGCTCTCCCTGGGATAGTTGGGACCCGGCAGCAGCGTCAGCCCTCCCCGCGGCGAATAGACGCCAAAGCAGTTGGGGCCGACTATGCGTATCTTACCCGCCGCAATTTTCTTGATCTCCATCTCCAGCTTGCGGCCCTCTTCGCTGACCTCCCTGAACCCGGCTGTGAATATCTCAGCTGCTTTAACTCCCTTGGCCACGCAGTCCGACATGATCTGGGGCACAAACCGGGCCGGTGCGGAAATATTCACAAAATCGACATCGGCGGGAATAGCTCTCACGCTGGGATAGGCTTTCAGCCCGTCAATCTCCGTCGCTGTAGGATGAACAGGATAGATCGCCCCTTTGTACCCGAACTGGCGCATGACAGCCAGGAAGCGGTTCCCGGCGCTCTCGCCGCGATTGGAGACGCCGACGACAGCTACGTTCCTGGGATAGAACAAGGGCTTAAGCTCTTCAAGTAAGGAAGATGACATTATTTTGCTCCTGAAATATGGTGGCGGCCTTCAACGCGCAATTTGAAACACATATTACCATATTGAGTACGCCTCAGGTGAAAGCGCACAGCCGGATTGAACTTGCCGAAATATATTATGGAAAGCTCAATGCAGGCTGCGATGAGGCTTGCTGGAAGGACCGGCTATCTATTCTGAGAGTGGCGCCATATACCGCCGACCAGTATGGCTATACCTATGGCAACCAGGATGAGAGGCCACCAGCTGACTACGTAGAAGAGGAAAGCCGTCCCTATGCCGATCAAAATGATACCGGCAACTATCCTGCCCACGCTGAAGCCGCGGCTGCTTTCCCTTTGATAGCGGATGAGCGAATCAATGATCAATATCAGTCCCAGGCCGATGAGGAAGTATTGCCACCACCTGTCCCAGGTGATATAACCCTGTGCAGCCAGGAAAAGCAGCACTCCCAGCAAAATCAGCAGCAGCCCGGCGAAAATCGCGGGTGCGCCGTAATGACGATGATGCCTGGCGTATCTTTCGTTTCTGTCTTCTTGCTCTGTCGGCGCCTGTTTCTGCTCTGCCATCAGCCTCTCCTAATCTAGATTATGGCCACGCTCTCAGGGAGTGATCTTCTGATCCACTATTTTGGCGTATTTCAAGATATCGCCGGTCTTATCCTGCTGCAGCCAGACCCATGCCACCACGTTCCCTTTGCGAAAGACCAGCAATTTATTGATGGGAGCACTGTCATTCAGAAAGCACTCATTGCCAATATTGGGATACGAAAGGATCACATCTTGCGGCTTCTCTTTCTCAAATGCATTCTTAGCCACATCTATAGTGCGATACACCGCAACTGTGTTCTGCACCGCAGGAGAAAATGATCCACCCTGTGTATAGTACACATGGCAGGTCGAGTTCGTGTAGAGTATGGTAACCGACCCGATGCTGGCGCGCGTCCATCCCTCACCCATGTCCTCCTTGGTCAGCGCCATCAGGCAGGCTTCCTTCTTATATACAATATCCGGGCTTGGTGCCGGCGGCTGTTCTGTGACTACAGGAGCAGCAGGCGTTTGCGGCGTCTCCGGAGGCGTGGTAACAGGTGGGGTGACAGGTATGGTAGGTACCTGCGGCATGCTGATAGGCGGCACAGCAGGTATCGTGGGTGTGGCGGGAACGGTGGTATTTCCAGAAGGCTGATCAGCAGGCGGTTTTGAAAAGCCTGCTAAATTGCAGGCACTGAAAAGCAATGTTGCGGAAATAATCGGTACTAACAGAAAAGAAATGACAGTCCATACACCTTTGCTTTCTGGCTTCATATGAGAGACCGGCTTCCCGTACGAACTGTCTTTGCTACGATTCACTCTTATTTCCTATCTATAAATCGATAATAGGACAATCCGTAATTTATTGCAAGTTTGGCCCCTAGGAAGGCGGATAGATAATGACTGAAGACAAATGGATAGCTTGACTCATTTGCAGTATAGCTTGCTGTCAGAAGCTATAATGAAATATGTATATATTCAGTTAGATCCTGTGATCCTGGCGTATTATGACCCTAGGCCCTCCGCTCAGGCTGCTGTCCCACTCCTTGGGCAACTCGATTTTGTTCAACCTTTCCAGCTGGTCTATATTCTTGAGCCGTTGATAAATCAGCTGCCAGGCGCAGGCGCGGTCAGGCCGTACCTCACAGCGGTCTTCCCTGGAGCCGCCGCAGGGCCCGTTGAGCATATGCTTGGCGCAGCGTGTCACGGGGCAGATACCGCCGTACTCGTGTAATACGCAGGAACCGCAGGCGGCGCACTTCTCCGTCCACACGCCCCTTTCTTCCAGTATACCCAGGAATTTAGTATTCAGCCCGGCATATACCGGCTTCTTACCGAACCTCTCGGCTATAGCCTGAACGCCGGCTCCGCATCCAAGCGAAAGCACGGCATCCGCCTTCTCGATGGCCTCAGCCGCCTGCTCGATAAAGATATTGTCGCACTGCCTCTCAATGGTGAGCTCGGAAATGTTCAATCCCAGCCCGCGGGTCCTGGAGGCGATGCGCAATGCCGATGCAATGATGCTCACCTCCCGTTCACCACCCGCCAGGCAGACCGTAACACACGTGCCACAGCCCAGCACCAGTACATTCTTGTGGCCGGCCAGTATATCTAACAGCTCGGGTATGCTTTTTCTTTCTGCTACAATCATGATCTTATCTCCTGTTGCGTCAGGCTGGTTGCCCTGTGGAGCGGGCTTGGCCCCAGCTTGCGCACCGTCTCAACCATATCCTTAATATGGTCTGTAAGCTGACGTGCCATGGCCGAGCTGACGTTCACCATCCGCAGCCGTTCCGGCTCCAGGCCGCTCTCCTTCAAGTACTGCCTGGCGTAGCTCACCCTGCGTTTGGCTATCAGGTTCCCTTCCTTGAAATGGCAGCTACCTTCTTCGCAGCCTGCGATGAGAACTCCATCCGCGCCGTGTTCAAATGCCTTTAGGAAATACTCCACCTCCAATCTTCCGGTGCAGGGAGTGCGTATTATCCTGACGTTGGCGGGGTACTGTAGGCGCATGGAGCCGGCCAGGTCAGCGGCTGCATAGGCACAATAATGGCAGCAGAAGGCTACTACAGTCAGCTCAGTATTATTCGTGCTCATACGTTTATTCCCTACTTTGGTGTACCCACCGGTTTCTTTTCCTCTTCAGCAGTCTTGAACAGCGCATCCAGCATGCTCCTGAATTGCCTTGACTCGAAATGGTTGAGCTGGATGGCGCAGGCTGGGCATTCTGCAGCACATATTCCACAGCCCATGCATTTGGCGGCAATAATCTCCGCTTTCCTGTCCGCATTGACCGTCGGTGCACCATAAGGGCAGACCTTGGTACAGGTCATGCAGGAAATGCACTTCTTCTGGTCCACGTATGAGACCTGGGCCCCCACTTCCAGCTGTGTCCTTGAAAGCACCGTAGCCGCCCTGGCAGCCGCAGCCTTGGCCTGGGAAATGTTCTCGTCTATCATCTTGGGTGAATGCGCCAGGCCGCAAAGGAAAATGCCTTCGGTGGCAAAGTCCACCGGCCTCAGCTTTAAATGCGCCTCCACGAAGAATCCATCTGCATTCAGGGGCACCTTGAGCATATCGGCCAGCCGCCTGTTGTCACCGGCATCGATGGCGGTGCTGAGAACCAGATGGTTGGTCTCTATTTCAATAGCTTCAGGAAAGTCCGGGCTGTTGATGGTGACAGTCATGCCACCGTCTTCGGATACAAGCGGTGGGTTATCACGTTCATACCTGATAAAGATGACCCCCGCTTGGCGCGCCTGCCTGTAATATTTCTCACGGAAGCCGTAAGTCCTGATGTCTCGATAAAGTATATAAACGTTGGCGTCCGGGTTATGCTCCTTGATCTTCAGGGCATTTTTGACCGCTGTGGAACAGCAAAGGCGGCTGCAGTATGCCCTTTCCTCGTTGCGTGAGCCCACGCACTGTACCATTACCACATTATGGCCTCTAGCGTCGAATTTGCCCGCCGACAGAAGGCTCTCCAACTCCCTCTGAGTTAAAACCCTTTTGGATTTTCCATACAGAAACTGATTGGTGGCGGCTGGCCTTGCACCGGTAGCCACGATAATTGATCCGCATTTTACCTCCCGGTCGATGCCCTCGCGGGATAGCGTGACCTGGAATGAGCCGATAAAGCCTGCCACGGCGGTGACCTCATTGGCGAGGTGGACTTCAATATTTTCATGGTTTTGAATACGCCCGACCAGATCGGCGACCATAGCTGATACGTCGTTGTGCTCCAGCGTATAGCTGAGCTCCAGGGTGTTGCCGCCCAGCCGGTCAGAACGCTCTACAAGGTGGACCTTAAATCCCTGGTCAGCCAGTGACAGCGCGGCGGTCATGCCGCTGACGCCTCCGCCTATGATCAGGCCTGTCTGATTGACCGCAAACGACGTACCTGTCAGCGGCGAAAGCATCCTGGAGCGCGCCACCGACATCTTCATCAGGTCTATGGCTTTCTCCGTGGCTTTCTCCGGCTCAGCGGAATGCACCCAGGAGCACTGGTCCCTGATATTGGCCAGCTCAAACAGGTAGGGATTCAACCCGGCTTCCCGCAGCGTATCCCGGAAGATCGGCTCATGCGTCCGCGGGGTGCAGGAGGCGACGACTAACCGGTTAAGCCTGTGTTCGTTAATCATGTCCCTGATATTGTTCAGGCTGGAATCGGCGCAGGTATACATGGTATGCGTGGCAAACACTACGTTCGGCTGCAGGGCAGCCGCCTCGGTTACGCGCTCCACGTCAACCACAGAGGCAATATTCTTGCCGCAATGGCAGATGAATACGCCAATCCTGGGCTCCTCATCCGTCACATCGTGCTCGCCGGGATAAACACGCCTGGTAACCATGGTGTTGCGCACCGGCGCCAGCAATTCCATGGCCATGGATGCTGCCGCACTGGCCTGCGTGACCGTCTCAGGTATGTCCTTGGGCTCCTGGAAAGCACCTGCGACAAAAACGCCGGGCCTGGATGTGGAGAGCGGCGCAAAGCGGTCGGTGCGGCAGAAGCCGTATTCATTAAGCTCAATTCCCAGGCGCTGCGCCGTATCCCTGGCAGATTTGCCCGGCTCCATGCCCACCGCAAGCACTACCAGGTCAAAATCACGTTGTCCAAGCTTGCCGTTCTCACCCACGAACTGTAGGCGCAGGTCCTTTGAACGCGGTAACTGCAGAACACGAGACGGGATACTCCTGATATACTCAATATTCTCCTTCCTCCTGGCGCGCTCATAATACTGGTCGAAGTCCTTGCCGTGGGCGCGTATATCCATATAGAAGATCGAGGCCTTCAAGTCAGCGGAATGGTCACAGGCAATCAATGCCTGCTTGGTGGAGGCCATGCAGCAGACCGACGAGCAGTAGTCATTTCCACATGCAGCGTCGCGCGACCCGACACACTGTATCCAGGCGATGCGGTGCGCCTCCTTACCATCCGAGCGGCGGACCAGGTTTCCCTCAAAGGGCCCGGATGCCGAGAGCATCCTTTCAAACTGCACGCTGGTGAGTACATTGGCATAACGGCCAAATCCGTACTCCCCTTTCCTCCTGGCATCGAACTCTTCAAAACCGGGAGTCAGGATAACAGAACCGACCTCAAGCTCGATAGTGCGCTCACCCATATAATGGTCTATAGCGTTCTGCTCGCAGGCCCTGACGCACTCCAGGCACTCCGAACAAAGGGCGCAATTCAGGCAGCGCTCGCATTCAGCCAGCGCCTGCTCCTCGCTCAGCCCGCCTTCAACCTCGCTAAAGCTGAGCTTACGCTGCTCCGCAGGTATATTTACGGGCACAGCCCGGGCCTGTTTCTCCTTATCCTCTGTCGACGGCAGCAGCTCTTCCGATATTTGCTTAACACTGTCGCTGAAGCGTGAAGTGAGCATGTCTTCATTTCTCAGATAGTGATCAATGGACTCTGCAGCGCGCTTGCCTGCGGCTACTGCTTGGATGATGGAGGCCGGCCCGGAAATACTGTCGCCACCGGCGAAAATCCCATTTATCGAGGTCTCCAGGGTGACCGGGTCCGCTTTAAAGACGCCTCGCTCGGTAGTTAACCCGCTATGCACAGCGAACTCTCTGTCCAGCGACTGTCCGATGGCCACTATTATCTGGTCTGCCTTCACCGTGCTGAGCTTAGTCTCGTCGTAAGACGGGTTAAAGCGGCCCCCTGCATCGAAGACAGCCGTGCATTTCTTCAGCTCTATCCCATCCACCGTGCCATTGCCCAGAATGCGCCTGGGTCCCCAGCCGTTGAGGATATGGATGCCCTCCTCCAGAGTGGCCTCAACCTCTTCCGGCAGGGCCGGCATCTCGTCCCTGCGCTCGAGGGCGATCATTTCGACACTTTTTGCTCCCAAGCGCAGTGCCGTGCGCGCCACATCTACGGCTACATTGCCACCGCCAATTACGACTACCCTATCCTTCACTGCAGGTGGATTGGCCTTATCCGCGGCCTGCCTGAGGAACTCGACCCCGTAATCAACGCCACCCTTGTCTTCGCCCTCCACGCCCAGCTTGCGGCTGGACTGTACACCCACACTTACGAACACGGCGTCGTTTTCCTTGCTGACCTGCTCAAAGCTGATCTCTCTGCCGACACTGCAGCTATACTTTATGTCAACACCCTTTCGCCTTATCAGCTCGACCTCATAATCAAGTATCCTCTTGGGCAGCCTGTATTCCGGTATGCCCCAGCGCAGCATTCCGCCTGCTGCAGCCGAGGTCTCGTAAACCGTCACGGCAAATCCCTTGTCGGCCAGGTCTGCGGCGGCCGTAAGCCCGGCGGGGCCTGCGCCTATAATGCCGACTTTTTTAGCACCAGCCGGCGGTGTTTTCTCCTCGGGCAATGATATCTGGCCGGACTCGACCATCTCCATCTCTTTATCCGAGGCAAAACGCTTAAGCAGCCGTATGGCTACCGCAGAATCGACCGAGTTGCGGGTGCAGGCGGCTTCGCAGGGATGATTACAGGCTCGTCCGCAGATTGCCGAGAGCGGATTCCTCTCCCTGATGAGATTGACAGCCTTAACGTACTCTTTCTTCTTGATAAGCTGGATATACCCCTGAACGTTTATATTGGCCGGGCAGGTCACCTTGCAGGGTGCATGCCCGTTCTTAAGTATGCCGAAGATATTGGGCGTGGCCTGTGCATAATGCTTGGCAATGGCCTTGCGCGTGCCCATCTCCCTGTCAAAGTGGTTGGGTATGTTGACCGGGCAGGCATCAGTGCACTGGGCGCAGGCCGTACATTTGTCTTCGTCCACAAAGCGCGGACGCCGGGTAACGGTGGCAGTGAATCTCCCGGGCTCGCCCTGTAAATCGGTCACCTCCGACAGCGTAAGTATCTCAACATTCAGGTTGCGGGCGCATTCCACCAGCTTGGGCGAGACAATGCAGGTGGCGCAATCGCCTGTGGGGAAAGTCTTGTCTAGGTGCGACATCATGCCGCCAATGGCGGCCGACCGCTCCACAAGGTAAACCTTGAAACCGGAGTTGGCCAGGTCCAGCGCCGCCTGGATGCCGGCAATGCCGGCACCCTGTACCAGCACCGCTCCGGTCATTTTCTCTTTATTATTGTTTTCCATATTCGATCACCTGAAAATTAATGCGACGAGACAGGCTCAACAGCTTTGAGCACGGCGGATGGGTCCACCATTAACCTTTGCAAGCCGAGTTCCTTTTGCGGAATGTCCAGGCACAGCCCGAGAAGCTGGGTTATATATAGGACCGGCATACTGTATTTTTTGCCCGCCCTGGCCTCTATGTCTCTCTGCCTTAGGTCAAGGCTGGCCTGGCACATCGGGCAGGCGACAGCGATGCAATCAGCACCCGAGACAGCGGCCATTTCAACTATCGATTCGGACAGCCGGACCGCCTGGTCTGTCCTTGTCAGGTTCAGACCACCGCCGCAGCATTCGACCTTGTGCGGCCAGTCCAGGCTCTCACCACCCATGGCCGTCACCAGGCGGTCTAACGAGGTCGGATTCTCCGGGTCATCAAAGCCGGTCACTTCATGCGGCCGGACGAGCAGGCAGCCGTAGTAGCAGGCAACCTTCAAGCCGTTTAATGATTTCCTGAACTGCTTTTGCAGCTTTTTTATGCCGATGTCCTCAAGAAGCACCTCGATGAAATGACGGACAGCAACCTTGCCGTCATAGTCCCGCCCGATTGACTCCTGCACTCTCCGGCGCATATCCTGTGAGGACAGTATCTCGTGGTTCGAAGCCTTCATCCGGCTGTAACAGGCAGCGCAATTAACCACCGTGTCCAGGCCCATCTCGCCCGCCAGTACCAGGTTGGCCGCAGGAAGGGCAGCCGCCATTGTGCGGTCGGTCTGATGTGCAGAAGTTGCTCCGCAGCAGGACCAGCCCTTGATTTCCACCAGGTCTATATCCAGGGCTTTGGCCACGGCTGAGGCTGATTCATGCATATCCCGGGCGGTGGAATGCGCTGAGCAGCCGGGGTAATATGCATACTTCATTTTCCGGCTCCTCCCTCTTTCGATTTCTTAAATACACGCCTGACGGTCTTTTTGTCGGCGCCGGCCGGCGGCATTATGGCCATCTTTCCCTTCTTCAGCATCACAGGGAATTTTTCGGCGTCATTCATAAGCGAGCCCGATCCCAGCTTGTAGCCCATGATCATGGCCAGGTCATACGAGCGTCCGAACCCTTGCACAGTCTTCAGGAACATGCGGTTGAACAGCGGCATGTTGCCGCGGGTTGCGGCTACGCCATGCTTTACCGCCAGCGCACGCAGTGCATCCACGACGGCAGGGAAGTTTATCTGCATGGGGCACCTGGCATAACAGGTCTCGCAGGAAAGACACAGCCAGACGATATCGCTGGACAGCAGCTCGGTCCCGGCGCCCAGATGCAGCTTCCTGATGATCTCGGAGGGCGGAGACTTGGATGAGCCGGCCACGGGGCATCCGCCGGTGCACTTTTTACACTGGTAGCAAAGGCTCAGGTCCACACTGGACATCTCCTCTACCTTTTTTCTTATGCTGTTCTCGCCGGTCTTTCTCTGTATCTTAATAGTCATATCCATGCTCTCTCAAAGGTCATTCACCGTCTGAAATAGTAAGCTCCTCGACCTCGGTAGGAGCCGTTTCCATCTTCTTGCCAAGCGCGGCCACCCTGACAGGACCGACCTTGCGATAGACTTCGGTCGGCAGCAAGCGCTTCCCGTTCACGGTCAGCAAATCATTGACTGTTATGCCGAAAAGGCGTTCATTCTCCTCAAGGTAGGGCCGTATCAGCTCCCAGTCCTCGTCTGTCATGTGGTAGAAGCCGCAGCCATTGAGCTGCTGCCATACGATGCGCTGCTCCGGGTCCCTGATATAGATGGCTCCACCCGACGCCAGGGAGAACAGGTTGCTGCCGGGGTAGGGCTCCTTCAAAGGTGTAACACTCCCATCGTCGCTGAAGCTCACTCCGTTCAGGACAACGAAGCCTCCGCCGTTGAGCGCATCGCCGGCCATGAAGGACTCTCCCAGAAAGTCCAGGCAAGTTCCGTTTATGACAACCCTGGGCCTGCCTACTGAGTTTATCAGGGGCCGGCCGGCGGCATTTCCCATAATATAAACCTCTCCCCCTTTGGCGCCGTACATAAAGGTCTGACCCACATCCCCATGCACAACAAGCTTGCCGGTCTTGATGATCTGTCCAATCTGGTCCTGAGCATTTCCATGCACACTGATGGTCAGCCCGTCTATACCCGAGCCCAGGTAATCGCCCGAGCTGTCGTAGACATCGATGGTTACCCCGGTTGTATCAGGCCCAAGGCCGCACCCCATAAATCTCTGGCCGATGCTGCCGTAGCTGATAAAATGCCGCCAGCCGTTGATATAGGCGTCCATCAGCAACGTGGCGTCGCAGTCCTCGCCCTCCGGGGCAAATCCGCTGGCACTGATCACCAGTGTAGTTTCCAACCCTTGCGGAGGCCTGATTCTGTCGCGGGTTGAGAAATCTATCAGGCGGTAAACCGAATCGGTTGGCTCCTGGTCATCTATGCGCGGCAGGCCGTCGAATAACCTGCGCAGTGCACTGCGCAGCAGGAAAATGATGTGATTGCGTTTCTTGGTCCCTGTTGAATAGCGCCGGTCGTTAAGCAGCGTCAGCGCTTCGATAGCAATACGAGTGTTTTTCTGCTCCCCGGCGAGATCAACAACGGTGTCGCATGCCGACCGTATCTCGTCAAAAGTCCAGCCGCTTATCCCGGCTGCCATAAAGCTAAAGAGATCTTGAGTGCTATGCCTCTCAAAGCAGTGTGTAATAGCCTGACGTAATCCGGTGTCTGCCTGAACCGGTGCGGCCTTAAAGTCGCATGCCTCACTGCCGGCAGGCATGGTAACCGAAACTCCGAACTTGTCTGTGCAGGTCATGCGCAGATTCCTCGAGTTATCCGGCTTGAGATCGAAGATAAATGCGCCTCCGTCCGTGTGGCTTCCGCCCCTGGCGTTCCAGTAACGGTCGGCAATGGGGCAGATACGGCTGTCCTCGCGATGGAGGCTGCGCAGTGTAGCATCGATGGCCTGTTTCTCGGAGGCAATCAACCCTACCTGCACTTCTCCATCGCTGAAGGCAAATACCTGCGGCCTGAGCATGGCCGTGTCTGTGATGCCCATCAGCTGGAAGGCCTTGCTCTCAGGCAGCGAGCGGGCGATGATAAAGAACCAGGGGCCGTCCGGCGAGCCGTGGATATGGGCGGCCTGTATGGCCCGATAAATGGGTTGTTTGTCAGGTGGAAGCTTATCAAAGTCCAACTCGGAGGTCGGCGCCAGGGCTTCGATGATATATTCCAGAGGGTAGTGGTAGGTACGCTCCAGCAAGTCGAACATCAGTATAGACACTTCAGTATCGGTCAGAAACTGCGGATAGATGCGCCGTTCGGCCAGATAGTCACAGACCGACTGGTAGTTGGCAAAATCTCCGTTATGCACCAGGGCTGCATTGATGCCGCCGAAAGGATGAGCTCCGCCGGGATGCCAGACCCTGCCCTTGGTGGGGAAGCGCTGGTGCGCTATCCATACGTTGGCGCAGAGGTCGTCTATCTTGTAATACCTGGTGATGGCCTCAGCATAGCCGACCACCTTGAGTATCATGATGTTTATGCCTTCCGACAACACGAAGGCCTTCTGCACGCCCAGTGAAGCATAGTACTCCTGGTTCAGCCGTATACTGTTCTGGTTGATAAACTCAGCCTCGGCCTCGGAACGCTCAAAATCCATGAAGTTATTGGCTTTAATGAAGGCATCGAGCACGGCCGGTTTCACACGAACAAAATAGCGCCAGACATCGGGCGGCTTTGCTTCCAGACCCTCTACTTTGGTCCAGTCCGGCAGCGTATCGAGCTGGCCCGAGGCCTTCACCTCGAAATTGTCGTTGATATATTTATTTTCCAGCTCCTGGCGCACTGCAAGGTCGAGGAAGGCAACATGCAGCATGTAGCACGTTTCCAGGATTTCCCGGCTTACCCCGAGCTGTTCCGGTATGAAGCCCAGCGCCGCAATGCCACCTCCCTTGCCGTTGCCGCGGTTATGCATTTGCCGGGATGGCTCATAGATATGCCTGGCCGGAACCGGCCTGGTGCAGCAAAAACCAACCACGCCGCAGCCACCCTCTTCTTCGCCTTTTCTTTCAGGCGTATAGGGTGGCAGCTCTTTGACCAGGCGGCTCCGGGAAAGGAGCAGCCGCTCAATCTTATCTCTCATTTCTTCTGCACCGGTTCATTGGTGTAATCAAGATGCATCAGCAGGTCAGTGCGTCCTCTGAGCTCACTGACGCTGCGAAGTCCAAGCCTCTTCAATATACTGACGAGGTCTTTATGCCAGGCGCTGTAAAGGTTTATGATCCGCTGGGTGCCCCAGTCGACGTCTATCTGCTTGCTGAGCTCCGGATCAGTGGTGGCTATACCGCGCGGGCAGCCCCTCCCGCTCTCGCACCTGCTGCAGCGCAGGCAGCCCAGTGCTACCAGCTCTCCCGTGCCCACTACAACGCCGTCGGCCCCGAGCGCGATAGCCTTGGCTATATCATAGGCATTCCTCAGCCCGCCGCTGGCTATCAACGTAACCTTATCACGCACTCCTTCTTTGGTCAGGAAATCATGCACCTTCACAATGGCGTACTCGATGGGCATGGCAATGTTCTTTTTAGCGATATCAGGGGCCGCGCCTGTGCCGCCATAGCCTCCGTCCATATGGACTATGTGGGCGCCGGCTGAATAGCTGCCTACTGCTACCATGTCTACATCTATGGGGGTCGAAACCTTGGCCGATACCAACGCCCTGCGGTTCAGGTGCTTGACCCAGTCCATATGCTTCTTGTGGTCCTCGATCGAGTACACGCTGTGGAAAGGGAAGGGCGAGAAGAGTGAAATGCCCATGACCGTTTCCCGCATCCTGGCGACAGCCTGGGTAACCTTGTCGGCCAGCAGGTGCCCTCCGAGCCCAGGCTTGGCGCCCTGCGCATATTTGAACTCAACGATGCGCACGCGCTGTATGGTTTCCTCTCGCACGCCGAAAAGGCCGGTGGCCACCTGTGTAATGGTGTGCTCGTCGTAGGGCATCATCCGCTCCATGTAGCCGCCCTCTCCCGTGCACGTGAAGGTGTTAAAGGCTACGGCAGCCCGTGCCTTGGACAATTGCGTCACATTGCTGACCGAGCCGAAGGACATCCCGCCGCCGTACCAGGGCACATCGATCCTGATCCGGGGTCGGCCGTCATTGCGCCGGTTGAGCTCAATGCTGGTGTCAATTTCATCGTCGCTGAGCTCTACGGACGGCTTGTCCGGGAACTTGAACCTGATGCGGTCAAAGCCGCCGCCTGAATCGCCGCATTCATACTGGTAGTCGTATTCAGGGCCGGGAGGTTCACCGGTCTCGGCCATTTTCCAGGTTGCCAGGATCATGTCTGATGTCCAGCGATAGTCGCCCAGCAGCTTCATCATGGGGTTTTCAACCATGCGCAGCGCCTTCTGCGGGCAAAGGTCCACACAATAATGGTCCGTGCCCTGGCAGGAAGGGCCAATGCACACGTGCTGGTGCGGGGCGGCGAAGTATTTGTAGCCGGGCTTCAATACATGCACGCCCTGCGGGCACGCTTCAACGCACTTGCCGCACAGCGTGCAGGCGTCGCTGCGGCGAATAATATATTTGGCCAGCTCGTTGCGATAGCGTGGCGGCGCAGGTTTAACCTGTCGCGTCACCTCGGCCTGCGGCACGAGCAAACCACGCGTGTTCTGTGGCAGCGTCTCTTTTTCAGCTTTTTCTTGAACCAAAGAGTTTGCCAAAGGTCGCCTCCTCCAGTTCTTCAAAGAATAAGGCACGTCCCATTTCACCGCGCAATCGTCTGACATCACGGATGCCCATCGCACCCATGACCTCGATCAGCTGGTCGTGCCAGGCGGCAATCAAGTTGACCATCCGTCCGGTTCCGTACCTGGGACTTGCTTCATTAATTCTGGCCGGGCATGTCTCATCCGGCTGGCAGATTTCGCAAAGCTGGCATTCCAGCGCTATCAGCAGCGGCAAGTTGATGGCCACCAGGTCAGCGCCGCAGATGATCTGCTTGGCCATGTGCTCGGCCAGCGCTATGCCGCCGCTGGCTATCAGCGTAATCTCATTCCTGATGCCGCTCTTTACCAGTGCGTTGTGCACCTCCCTGACCATGTCCTTAACAAACCGCGGATTTTTCGCTCCAACCTGGTCACCATTGATATCAGCCGCGAGATGGAGCGCTTCAATGTACGGCTTGCGGCCGAGCTCGATGGCGCGTTCCACGCCTTTAGAATCGAGCTCTATCCGCACTGCTACAACCAGGCCGGAGTTGACCTTCTTCAGGTCCTTGATACGCTGCTCGACATGCCTTCCATCGCTTATCTCCACCATCCTGATCCTGCCTAAAATCATGGCGTTGGGCAGAGCTGCCGTTTCTTCCAGATACGGCGCCAGATAAGGCAGAAATTGCTCGATGTCGTTCCCAACCTGCGCCCAGTCATTCCAGTCAACCAGGGCGATCAATTCGGTCTGTGCTGCGACTTTTTTAAACAGCGGCAACAGCGCAGGTATGCGATAACCTGCCGGCATTATGTCTATTATCACGGGCATGGGTATATCAACCAGAGGCGGACCATGGCGCTTGTTATCTTCAGCAAATCTTAACAACGGGGGCTTCCTGCCTATATCGACAGATGTGCTGATGTATTCCCGCCCGTGAATGCCGTCTCGGGTTGGCCTGACTATCTCAGACATATCGGTCCACATTGAATCGAAGCCGGGCCCTGTGAATCTGCCCCGGTACCCTGCGCCGGAGACAGGAATCTTGGCAGTCTCGGCCTGGGACCAGGTGGTCTCAATAACTGCCGGGGTCCAGTACCTGTTGCCCAGCCTTTCATAAGCAGGGTTACCGGACAGGGCCAGCACTCCCTTGGTGCACTGTTGAACGCAGGAGAAACATCCCATGCACTCAAAGAACAGTGCGTCCACGTCTTTCAGGCCGCGTATATAGTCAGATTCCTGTCTGTACCGGTCGAAAACACAGGCCTTCTTAACGCAGTTGTGACACCTGGCGCAGTCCTCGCGCCAGTCTACAACTCCGCATTTGCCGATGCGCGGACGCCTCGGCGCTACCGGATTCGTCTTAATATGATATTTATCTGGCATTGGTTTATCCCGGAATTATATGGCCGTAGCAGATATGATTTCAGGTACCGAGGTCTCATTTCCGCCGCAAAGAATATGAATACCCCTTATACCTGAGATATTTTTAAGCTGCTTGATTATGTCAGCGCAGATGGCTATGCCCTCTTTTCTCTGCGACTCGACGTTTCCGGCTGATTCCAGACGCTTGATAACATCGTCAGGGATTACATAGTCCGTGTAGGTATCCCTGAGCGTTCTGGCTTCATCAGCACTGGCCAGCGGCATCACTCCCGCAAGTATGGCAGCTCTCCCCGTCAGTCCTTCCTTTCCAGCTTCTCCGATCCAATCTTTAAATGTCTCCACATCGAATACGGCCTGCGTTTGTATGAAATCAGCGCCGGCGGCGATCTTCTTCTTTAGCCTGATTATGTTAAGCTGAAGAGGTTTCAGATATGGGTTTGCCACCCCTCCTATGAGCATGGCGAACCCGCCCTGGATCCTGGTGCCGTTAAGCAGGGTTCCCTCTTCGTTCATCCTTCTTACCGCTGCCACCAGCTGAATCGAGTCTATGTCATAGACATTGGAGGCCTGCGGACTTACCGCCAGGCCCTGGTGATAGCCGGAAAGGCATAGCACGTTTTTTATCCCCAGTGATGCCGCCCCCAGCAGGTCCGACTGCAGTGCAATGCGGTTCCTGTCCCTTGTAACAAGCTGGAGCACCGGCTCGATACCGGCTCTGGCCAGAGCCAGCGAAGCCGCCAGGCTCGACATGGCAACGCTGAAATGGTTGTCGGCGGCGTTGACCGCTACCACCTTATCGCGCATTACCCCGGCACAGCTTTCAACCGCCGCGGGGTCTGCACTGGCCTGAGGTAAATACTCGGCTGTCACGATGAAATCCTTACCCACTATGCTGCTGGCGAGCCGGCTGTCTATTTTCATCCCTTTTTCCTTATCCTTTAAATATGCCTTTCCGTATTTTGCCTATTCTTTATCCAGTTCGGACTCGTCCTCTATGTAGAACTCCCTGGGTGATGACTCAATCCTCCGCCTGAAGTCATTCAACTCGTTGAGCACCTGCTTGATGCCGCCATCGCCAAGCTGAATTATAGCCATTCGTCCGCGTCCAAGCCCGATCTCTTCCAGCAGCGTATCTATAGCTTCCACGCGCTTCCTGGCCCGCAGGTTTCCCTCAAGATACCTGCACTCGCCCTGCTTGCACGTTAAGACGGCCACGCCATCGGCTCCCGACTCGAAAGCCTTGGTCAAATACAGTGTGTCAACCTTGCCCGAACACGGCAGCGGTATTGTTTTAATCTCCCCGTTGTGACGCCCAAGGCCGCGTTCGAGCTCCCGCTGATCCAGGCTCGTCGAACAGAAAAATATAGTCATCTTGATATTCCGGTCACTCATCAGCCTGCCGTCCATAAATTATTCGGGAATCTCCTTAAATTCGACCAGGCCACTATAATCCAGCAGAGTGCTCATAGCGTACGATTCCAGCTTGATGCCGGCCTCCTGGGCGGCGGCTACCGGATTCAGCCCTCCCATGAGAATCATTCCCACCCTGTTGAGCTCCATCTGCATTTCACACACCGGTTCGCTGATGTTGCCCATCGCCAGGACGCCGTTCAATTTAGCCTTGTCAAGCTTTGCGATGACATCCTGCGCTATGGGACGGCAGACCCCCGGTATCTCGCGGAAGTTGGCCAGTATGCTGCCCTCGCCTGTCTTAACCGCCCGGCTGACCGAGGTCATGCATGCCCGGATAAAAATCTCGGACGGGTCAAGCGAGCAGCCGGCGTAATGAATCAGGTCGACGAACCGCTTGGGCTTGCGTTCCTGCATTTGAAGCAGGCCGCCGAACTTGGAATTCATGGGCACATGTGCCTGGAGCAACGTTCCGTTTACCACTATACTGCAGACGGTCGCCAGCCCCATGCTCCCCTCCGGGACCGTCAGATCGCCTATCCTTTCGTTTTCGCCTGCAACCTTTACCAGGCTGCTGGTGCAAAAGCCAGAGAAAAAGATCGGAGCCATGACCTTCAAAGCCCTGTTAAAATCACGCTTATCGAAAAACGTTACGTTAACCGGCAACAGCCCCCCGCGCTTTTCCGCATCGAAGGTCGTCATGAAGGTCAGCAACTCAATCCTCGACAGTGCAAACCCTACCTTCTCCTTCACCATAGCCTGCTTCAACTCTTGCATCCCCAACTCGGTGATCTGCCTGCCATCCCTGAAGCCGGCCAGACGGGTCAGGCCATGCTCGTCCGTCAGCCTGAGATGGTATCTGACCGCACGCGCCCCGAGGTCCACCCCATGGTCCTTCAGCCTGCGCGCAATGACCAGTGACCCCAGAGGCCTGGTGTTGTTGGCCAGCACCTTTAAAATGGAGTAGGTCTTTCTTTCTGCGTCCTGTGTTTCGTACTGCATATTATTTAAACGGTTTATGGCAACCGGTTTCCGTATTATAGCAGGACGGTCAAAGGAAGTCAAAGGTGATATTAAGCTATTAGCCCGGCAGGCGTTTCCGGTGATATTATTGATGAGAGGGTTAATTAATATGCCGGATGCCAACAAGAGATCGGCAGCATACTGGGATTTCTACGACTCGTCAAGCGGGGAGTTACTGGAGGAGGGACGTAAAATCGAGCAGAATTCCATTCCCATAGTGGGAGGGCTGGTGATTGGTATACCTCAAAAGCGGAATGCCATAGTCAGGAATTTCAAATTTAAAGGCATCCGGGATGGCCTTCCCTGCTACCAAGTCTACGTATAGCGGCCATCCCGGCACACCGGGATTTACATCTAGCTGGCAGACCTCACCCAGGACTTTAACATCGGCTGGTTGCCCGGGATATTGTCGTCGTTGTACCAGCGCACGGTAGAAGTCACCAGGCAGACTACTTCGCCCCCGTCCTTTTTCAGCATGCGCATCCTGTTGCTGATGGCATAGCCCTTGTGGTCTATTTCCTGGAGCAGCATGTCCAGCTCCGCCGGGCTGCTGAAGATGTCCCGCACGTCCATACCTAGCATGTCTTCCTGCGAGTAGCCCAGCAAATCAGACAGCGGCTGATTTACGTTTATCAGCCGTCCTTCCTTGGTGGAGATATATATGGCGTCCGGCTTCTGCTTGTGATTCCTACCATGTCGCTTACTATCAATAAGCTGCAGCTGGGGCTGCTGCTGTTCATTTTCAACTTCTTCGAACTCCGACACATAGCGGCGCAAAGCCACTATTCCCTGGTCCACTTGCTGATGTGCTCTATAAGTTGTCCTCATGGTCCTGTCCTCCTTAAGTACAGCTCCTGGCATGTTTTCTATAGCTTCCATAGCCCACAGACCATAGAATAGGCCCGTCAGCTTCATTTAGCTATCCCCTGTTGGTACCTTCCGGGCTGGTACTTTCGTATATGGCCGGCACCCTGCAGGGGCCGAGGATCAAAAAATAAGCATGCCGTCGCTCAGGGTCACTTCAGGTTGGCCTTGTGCGACGGCACCGCTGCATTAAGGAGGAGGAGAAAACGATTAAGTTAATGAATGATTACACCGATAGTGTAACCCGCCTTTCTCGATAAGTTAATCCCCTAACAGTACTGATTGGAGTAGTAAATTAGTCCTACCCCCCGGCCAACCTGAAAAGTCCCCAAATGTAACCAACTCGGTCATGCTTTTGACCTCAATGGATATATGGCCTCCCCACATTTTATGTAATACTGAGGGTGCGACCGAAATACTGATATGAAATCTAGAGGGGTATTTATGATGCAGTGCCTGTGTGTCGAATGCGGCGGAAAAACTGACTGCGATTCCATTATCTGCACCGAATGCCTGGCTGAGATCGTCAACAAGGTCAATAGCAAATATAAGGCTGGCAAAAAGCAAGATGAGATATCGCCCAGAAAGTTGGCACAACCCGTACGACGGTGATCCGTCGCACGAACAGGAAAAGTCTGTCTTTGAAGAGGGGGCTGACGCCATGCTCGAGCTATTGCTGAAGGAGGCTAGCGAGTACCGGCAGACCGCCCACCACTATATGAGGCACGACGATTATCTGTGCGACGTGCTGTCACGCGGCATACAGCTGAGATAATCGCCTAATAAAACAGAACCATGCAAGTGAACACTGTTGATTACTGGGATCAAATTACAGGGCTGCTGGACCCTGAAACGGTTCAGTATGTCCGCCACCTCAAACTCGCCTTGCTTTCCGGCGGCTCTCCGTTCTGTAGAAAATGGGCCAGCATATGGCTGGCGGAGATACACCACCAGAAAACAGCCGTTTCAAAATCGTCCGGCAAGCCCGTCGAGCTCGCCGTCAGCTAGCGCCCCTTATAGCTGGGCTTTCTCTTTTCCAGGAAGGCCTTGGCGCCCTCCTTCTGATCCTCGGTTCCGAAGCACAGCGCAAACAGCTCTCGCTCGCATTCCATGCCAACCGACAGCGGAGTATCCAGGGACTTGTTTACTGCTATCTTGGCCAACTTGGCGATTGCCGGGCTATTTTTCAGGATATCGCCGATCATTTTTTCGGCCGCCTCCATCAGCTGCGCCCTGGGCACCACCTGGTTGATCATGCCCATAGCCAGCGCCTCTGCCGCAGTTATAGGCCGTCCGGTAAAGATAAGCTCCTTGGCTTTCTTCTCACCGATAAGTCGCGGCAGCACCTGCGTGCCTCCCCCTCCCGGTATTACGCCAACCCTTATCTCCGGCTGCCCGAACTGGGCCTCTTCTGCCGCAATCACAATATCGCAGGCCAGAACTATCTCGCATCCCCCACCCAGCGCCAGTCCGTTCACCACGGCAACCACCGGCTTGGGCAGCTCTCGTATCACCATGTAGGGACCCTTCCTGCCCTTCCACTTAACAATGTCAGCCGGGTACCTTTTAGGGAACTCGCTGATGTCCGCCCCGGCGCTGAACGCCCTGTCTCCGGCGCCGGTAATGGCTATTGCATATATCTCATCATCGTCCCTGGCGTCTTCCAGCGCACTCACCACTTCGGAGCGCAGCAGGTCGTTTTGCGCATTCAAGACTTCGGGGCGGTTCAAGGTAATCCAGGCCACGTTGCCCTTTTTCTCATAGAGAATTGTTGTGAACTCTATTGCCATAGTCTGTTTCCCTCCTGCAGTCTTACTATTTAATCAAAAATTTCACCCGATTATACCACGTGACGGATGATAGAATATTAATCGCGCGACCAAAATTTGTATTATAATTTTTAGCCAAATGCTCAGATGATAAGGAGAAAAGGACGATGAATTTTGATCTGACCGAAGAACAGAAAATGCTTCAGGACGCCATACGCAACTTCGCCACCAAGGAGGTTGCTCCCCTGGTGGACGAAGCGGAAAAGAGCGCCACTTTCCCGGTTAAGCTGTTCCCGCAGATGGGCGAGCTGGGTTATCTTTGCCTCAGTTATTCGCCGGAATATGGAGCGGCCGGCATGGGCAAGGTCGGTGAATGCATTGCCGTCGAGGAGGTGGCCTATTACTCCGTGGGATTTGCCGCTGCCACCATGGTCCAGGGCGGCATAGGCACGGCAGCCATTTACAAGCACGGCACGGAAGAACAGAAGCAAAAATACCTGGTCCCGGCCATCAAAGGGCGGAAAATAGCATCTTTCGGCCTTACTGAGCCCAACGCCGGCTCAGACGCCGCCTCACTGCAGACCACGGCTGTCCGGAAAAACGGCAACTACTATTTAAACGGTACCAAGATATTCATCACCAACGGCAATATCAGTGACTTTGTAGTCACGGCTGCCTATACCGACAAGAGCAAGGGCGCACGCGCCGGCATGAGCCTGTTCATCGTAGAAAAGGGCATGAAGGGATTCACCCGGAGCAAGCTGCATAAGTTCTGCGCCAAGTCCGGCGAAGTGGCGGAGCTGAGCTTCGAGGACTGCGAAGTGCCGGCCGAAAACCTGATTGGTGAGGAAGGCAAAGGTTTCCTCTACGTCATAGAATCCTTGATGGGCGGCAGGATCTCGCACGCCGCCAGGAGCCTGGGCCTGGCGCGGGCCGCTTACGATAATGCGCTGGCCTACGGCAACGAACGCGTGCAGTTCGGCCAGCCCATAGCCACCTTCCAGGCTAACGCTTTCAAACTGGCGAGAATGGCCATGGACATCGAGACGGCTCGCTGGATGATCTTGCGTGCTGCCTGGCTCTTCGACCAGGGCCGACCTCATACCAGGGAAGCGGCCATGGCCAAGCTGCACGCCAGTGAGGTGGCGGCGCGCACGACCATGGAAGCGCTGCAAATCTGCGGCGGCTACGGCCTGATGGAGGATTCAATCGCCCAGCGCTACTTCCGCGACGCCCGTCTGGGCACGGTCACGGAGGGCACCTCTGAGATACAGTTGCGAGTGATCGCCCGGGAGATAGGAGTTAAATAGGAGCTGTGGAAGAGCAGATGCACTTGAAGGATTTTGTGTTTCTGTTCGAGCGACTGATATAATTTGCCATGATTCCCTTAGGTACTTCCTCATACCGGTCATTCTTCTGGATAAAATCTAGTTTCTAAATCTTCAGGAGGTTAAGATGAGCAAGGTAGTCATCACCAGTGCAGTCAGGACGGCAATAGGAAATTTCGGCGGTGCCTTACGTACGATTCCCGCCTACGACCTGGCCGCCCCGGTCCTTAATGAGGTGGTCAAACGTTCCAATATCGAACCTAAATCGGTGGACGCAGTCATACTGGCCCAGAACTATCAAAGCGGCGAGTACGTCAACATAGCCCGCATGTCGCTGCTCAAAGCCGGATGGCCCGTCGAGGTGGTAGGTTTTACCCACGACCGCCGCTGCCCGGGCGGGCTGGACGCCATCACAATAGCCACCATGATGATCCAGACCGGAAATATGAACATAATGGTCGCCGGTGGTGCGGAAAGCATGAGCACGGCGGAGTTCTATTTGAAGGGCGATGTGCGCTGGTCACTGGGTGGGACCGGCGACATGCCCAAGGGGCATGGCAGTATGTCCACCTGGTCCATACCTTTGTACGACAGGGTACAGAGGGGTCGCGTGATGTCGCAGCCTGAGGAAAGGTTCGGCATATTACAGTCGATGATGACCTGGGCTGAAACGGCGGCCAAGGAACACGGCCTGACCAGAGAGGAGGTAGACCGCTGGGCGCTTATCAGCAACCAGCGTGCCTGCAATGCCCAGGAAAGCGGAAAATTCAAAGATGAGATCCTTCCAATTCCTGTCCCGCAGGGCAAGGGTGAACCATTGATGTTCAGCGTTGACGAACGCCCGCGCAAGGATACTACCGTGGAGGCGTTGGCCAAGCTGCGTCCTGTACAGGGCGGCGTGTGCACCGCGGCCAACTCTTCCGGTGAGAACGATGGGGCGGCTGCAGTTGTCTTGATGACTGAAGACAAAGCTAAAAGCCTCAAATTAAAGCCCCTGGCGGCCGTCAAGGCCTTTGCTTATAGCGGCGCCGATCCCCGCGCGGCCTGGAAATCAGCCAGCCTGGCTGTGGAGTTGGCTTTGAAGAAGGCGGGCATGACTATCAACCAGATAGACCTGATCGAGATACACGAGGCCTTCAGCGCCCAGTTCCTGGCCAACTTGAAAGAGCTCGGCCTGACGGAGAAGGATCAGGACAGGATAAATGTCAACGGCTCCTGCGTATCACTTGGCCATCCGCTCGGCGCTACGGGTGCGCGCATCATGACCACGCTGGTCCACGAGATGAACAGGCGCAATGCCAGGACCGGCCTGATCGCCATCTGCGGCGGCGGCGGCATGGGTGTATGTGCCATTGTTGAGAAAGCGTAATATACTTGTCTTAATACAAGCTCAGCGGTTTGGCCCATGAAACAATATGACTACATCATTATCGGCAGCGGGATAGCAGGGCTGTATAGCGCCCTGCTGGCCAAATACCACGGCAGCGTGCTGATCATCACCAAGGGCGGCATAGAGGAGTGCAACACGCGCTATGCCCAGGGAGGCATCGCCGCCGCAATAGGTAAAAATGATTCCGCCGACCTCCATTACGAAGATACTATGAAAGCCGGCGCAGGGCTTTGCAACTCCGACGCGGTAAGGATACTCGTCGATGAGGCGCCGGACCGCATAAACGACCTCATCAGATTCGGTGTGCGGTTCGATACGCAGGAGGGAGAGATAGCTCTGGCACGTGAAGCCGCCCACTCAGTGCCGCGCATTGCGCATGCCGGCGGCGACGCCACTGGAAAGTACATTGAGTCCACTTTGAGCGACCAGGTACTAAGCTCATCCGTTGACGTGCTGGAGTATTGTTTTGCCACCGAAATTGTGGTCGAAAAAGGCCAGGTCAAGGTAGTAAAGGCCACTGATTTCCGCAGCGGCTTAAGCGAGGAGTACGGTTGCCGCTTTGTGATACTAGCCACGGGCGGGGCGGGAAGGCTGTACAAGTACACGACCAACTCCGACACTGCCACCGGCGACGGCATAGCGCTTGCTTACCGGGCCGGGGCCGAGATAACGGACATGGAGTTTTTCCAGTTCCATCCCACTGCCCTGCGGCTGCCCGGGGTCTGGCCGTTTCTTATTACGGAGGCGGTACGGGGCGAGGGGGGCATACTGCGAAATGTTGAAGGAAACCGGTTCATGCAGGATTATGCGCCCGAAGGTGAGCTGGCGCCCAGGGATATTGTCGCCCGCAGCATACTTGCCGAGATGAGGAAGACGGGCAGCGACAGGGTCTTTTTGGATGTCACCCACCTCCCGGCAATTCAAGTTACCACCAGGTTCCCCCATATTTATCGCTTCTGCCTGGACCACGGGCTTGACATTACCAGGGGCCTGATACCGGTGGCGCCTGCCGCACACTATCTGATGGGCGGCGTAAAGGTCAACACCTGGGGCGAGACCAATATCCGCGGTCTGTTTGCAGCCGGCGAGACTGCCTGCACCGGTGTGCACGGCGCCAACCGGCTGGCTTCGAACTCGCTGCTGGAGGTGGTCGTTTTCAGCAAGCGGATTATCGAGAAATCATGCATGGAGGGCAAGAATGCCAGCCCGAAAACTCCCGAGGCGGAATGCAAGTGTATAACTCATACACCCGATGTTAATGATGTGCCGGCGCTTAACCTTCCGATGCTTCAGTCGTTAATGTGGGATGAGGTAGGAATTGTGCGTTCGGGTGACGGGCTGGGCAGAGCAGCCGGCATACTTGCGGCCTGGCACACTTGCCTTTCCCAGCCCAACGACCGCGCCAGTTACGAGCTAAACACTCTGGTTCTGAATGCAAGGCTGGTTACTGAAGCAGCCTTGCTGCGGGAAGAAAGCCGCGGAGCCCATTTCCGCACCGATTTCCCTTCTCCCCTGCCCGACTGGCAGCACCACACAATATTTAAAATAGTTTAATAATATGGCAGTGAGCACAGCGAACCAATGAAGAAGCCCGGACGGATGGGTAAAAAGAACCGCAAGGACGAGCGACTCAAACAGATTGTCAGGACAGCGTCCGGCCTGTTCTATAAATACGGCTATGCGCAGACCACCACACGCCAGATAGCCGAGGCCTGCGGCATCAGTCAGAGCAACCTCTACTATTACATCAAGTCCAAGGACGACTTCTTCAACCTGTTCGTGGACATGACCACCGAGCTGTCCAAGGAGTACGACCGCGAGATCAGCAAGCAGCTTCCGCACATATCTTTTGCCGAAGCCTTGAAGATGAAGATTAAAGAAGCGCTCGTGCTGCAAAATACCATTCAGGATATGATGCTGTTCTGGTACCGGGAGTCCAAGACCATGAGCCGTGAGCACCTGGGGCAGTTAATCCAACTGGAGTGGGAGGCGAAGGAACTGCTGCGCAAAATAATAGAGGCCGGCTGCAAGAGCGGTGAGTTCAACGTCAAAGATCCTCAGCTGGCCGCTTACTTTATCGTCATGCTGGAACACATGTGGTCTCTCAAGCGCTGGCACCTGCGCAAGCACTTCACCCTGGAGGAATATACCAGGAGATGCCAGGACGCAGCCATGGGCATTGTCCGTGCAGTTGGAAAAGGGACGCGACCTCACACCGGCACAGCCAACAGGACAAAGCTGAATAAATAGTACATTCCTTGACACTATAATGGATAAATGGTAAATTATTAGCCGATTATTAGGTCAATCGACCGAATAATTTCTAATAATAAATCCCGGAGGGATATTTTATATATAGACTGGCATGCCCTTGGGACAATCACCCGCTATTGCATTTCCAATTATTACTGGCGCATAATATCCGTTGCAGTTTCTTCGGTATTGTGCAGCTAACTTTAACGGAGGAACATAATGTCTAAAAAACCGACTGTGGAAGAGCTGCTGGCCAAAGCACGTAAACCCGCTGAAGCTGCAGTCAAATTGCATCGCTACTATAAAGGTAAGATGCAGACCCTGCCCCGCTGCGCCGTGCGTGACTTCAACGACTTTGCCATCTGGTATACGCCGGGAGTGGCCGAGCCCTGCCGGCAGATACAGGCCAACAAGGACATGGCCTACGATCTGACCAGCAAGTGGAACACCGTGGCCGTGATCAGTGACGGCACCAGGGTACTGGGACTGGGCGATATCGGCCCCGAGGCAGGCTTGCCGGTTATGGAAGGCAAGGCCCTGCTGTTTAAGTACCTCGGTGGTGTGGACGCAGTGCCGATTTGCCTGGATACCAAGGACCCCGATGAGATCATAAAGGCCGTCAAGTGGCTTCAACCTTCTTTCGGCGGCATCAATCTCGAGGACATCTCCAATCCCAAGTGTTTTTACATACTGGACCGCCTGCGCGCCGAGGCCAGTATTCCGGTCTGGCATGATGACCAGCAGGGAACGGCCGCCATCACACTGGCCGGCCTAATAAACGCACTGAAAATCGTCAACAAGAAGAGAGATACGGTAAGCATGGCGGTTATAGGCAGCGGCGCGGCCAACATAGCCATACTCAGGCTGCTATTCGCCGACGGTTTCAAGCCGGAGAATGCCATCGTCGTGGACAGCAAGGGAATCCTGCATCCCGGCAGGAAAGACCTGGAGGATCAGCAGAAGCAAAATCCCTATAAATGGGACCTGTGCCTCAAGACTAATGCCGATAAACGCACAGGCGGGATAAAAGAGGCGTTGCAAGGCGTCGATATTAGTATCTCGCTAGCTAAATCAGGGCCAGGTGTGATTAAGCCTGAATGGATCAGTGATATGGCAAAAGATTCGATAGTCTTTGCCTGCGCCAATCCCATACCCGAGATCTGGCCCTGGGAAGCAAAGGAGGCCGGCGCCAAGGTTGTAGCCACAGGAAGGTCGGATTTCCCCAACCAGGTGAATAACTCCATCGGCTTTCCTGCCATCTTTCGTGGAACTCTGGACGTCAAGGCCAGGACCATCACCGACGAGATGTGCCTGGCAGCCGCGCACGAGCTGGCCCAGTGCGCCGAGGACAGGGGCATTAATGAAGAGAACATTGCCCCAACCATGGGTGAGTGGGAAGTCTTTATTCGCGAAGCCGTTGCCGTTGGCCTGAAAGCTCAGGAACAGGGTGTGGCCCGCGTCAAGGCTTCAAGGGAAGAGCTGACCAAACAGGCCGAGTCAATGATAAAAAAGGCCAGGGAAGCAACAGCCATGCTGATGAAGAAGGGGTTCATAGCCAAGCCACCTAAAGACTGAGCAGGCAGAAGCAATCCCGGGCAAAGGACGGGCAAATTGAGAGAGATAAGTGCAGAGAAAGTGATCGAGACGGTGGCTCGTTTAAGCAAAGAGGCCAACTACTATTTGCCTCAGGACGTGCTTGAAGCTCTCAAGGAAGCACGTAAGAATGAGCAGTCACCCATAGGGCGGGAGACACTGGATCAGATCATGAAAAATGCTGACCTGGCGGGCAAGGAAGATACCGCCATCTGCCAGGACTGCGGCGCAACCGTTGTCTATCTCGAAGTGGGCCAGGACGCCCATATCACGGGCGGAGACCTGTATCAGGCAGTGAACGAGGGCATACGCCAGGGCTACGATAAAGGCTACCTGCGCAAATCCATGGTTAAACAGCCCTTCTCGGCCCGTGTCAATACCAAGGACAATACTCCTGCTATAATACACACCGATATTGTACCGGGCGATAAGCTGAAGATAACAATCGTTCCCAAAGGCGGCGGCAGTGAGAATATGAGCCGCCTTTTCATGTTAACTCCGTCCAAAGGCCGCCAGGGCATTATCGATTCGGTGGTCAAGGCGGTCGATGAGGCAGGCAGCAACCCCTGCCCGCCCATCGTGGTGGGTGTCGGCATCGGCGGTACGTCCGAGAAGGCCATGGGGCTGGCCAAGAGGTCTTTGCTGCGCAAGGTCGGGGAGCATAACGCCGATCCCGAGGTTGCGGAGCTGGAAAAAGATATCTTAAAGAATGTCAATGCGCTGGGGATCGGGCCTCAGGGATATGGAGGGACGGTGACTGCGCTGGCGGTCAATATCGAAACATTCCCTGCCCACATTGCCAGTATGCCACTGGCCGTCAACCTTCAGTGCCACGCAGCACGCCATAAAGAGGCCGTCCTATGATCGTTAAGAAGCATGATGTTATCGTACTGGGCGCCGGGCTTGCCGGTCTGCGAGCTGCCGTTGAGATTACACGTAAAAATCCGCAGGCAGACGTTGCGGTTGTATCCAAGGTCCAGCTCATGCGCGCACACTCCGTATGTGCCGAGGGTGGCACGGCCGCCTGCATGCAGCCCGAGAACGGCGACAGCATAGAGCTGCATGCCTGGGACACCGTGCGCGGCGCGGACTTCCTGGCAGACCAGGACGTGGTCGAACGCTTTGCTGCCGAGATCCCCGGCGAGATCAGGCTGCTCGAGCACTGGGGCATACCCTGGTCACGCAAGGCTGACGGCCGCATCAACCAGCGTCCCTTTGGCGGACACAGCTTCGACCGGGCCACCTTCGCCGCCGATAAAACAGGCTTCTTCGAGATGCAGACGCTGTATGACACGCTGCAGAAGCACTCCGGATTCACCAGATATGATGAATGCTACATACATTCTATATTGATGAATGACAAGCGCTTCTACGGCATCACGGTGTGGGATCTGACGCATGGCGAGTTCTTCATCATGCAGGGCAAAGCACTGATAATCGCCGCCGGCGGCGCCTGCCGCATGTACGGATTTACAACCTATTCGCTCACGGCCACAGGGGACGGCATGGCTATGGCCTACCGCGCCGGCCTGCCCATCAAAGACCTGGAGTTCATCCAGTTCCATCCCACCGGACTGGTGCCCTCCGGCATACTCATCACGGAAGCGGCACGTGGTGAGGGGGGCTACCTGTATAACAGCATGGGCCAGCGATTCATGGACAAGTACGCTGCATCCAAGATGGAGCTGGCGCCCCGCGATATCATCTCACGGGCCGAGATGACGGAGATCGAAGCCGGCAGGGGATTTGACGAGCCCAACGGCCTGAAATACGTGAACCTCGACCTGCGCCATCTGGGCGCTGACAAAATAAACGAGCGCCTGCCGCTGATCCGTGAGGTGGCTATGCGCTTCGACTTCATCGATCCGATCTTCACGCCTATCCCCGTTCGCCCGGCGGCACATTACACCATGGGCGGAATTCATACGGATATCAACGGGGCAACGCCGGTCGAGGGCATCTGGGCAGCTGGTGAAGCCGCCTGCGTGTCATTGCATGGCGCCAACCGGCTGGGCTCCAATTCCACGGCCGAATGCCTGGTCTGGGGCAAGATAGCCGGAGAGTGCGCAGCTAAATACGTGGCCGGTCAGAAATACTGCGCCGACCTTCCGGCCGAAAGCGTGCTCAAGGAGTCCGAGGCTTCCATATTCAGCCGCTTCAAGCCGGACGGCAAGGAAAGCGCCTATACGCTGCGCAACGAGCTGCACAAGACCATGGACAGCAGGGCGGGTGTGTTCCGCACCGGGCCGGAGCTGCAGGAGGCGCTTAAAATCATCAGGGTTTTGAAGCAGAGGATGCCCATGTGCAGGGTCAGCGATCGCGGCCGTGTATACAATACCGATCTGTTAAACACGCTGGAGACCGATAACCTGCTCGAGTTATCCGAGATAGTTGTCGCCGGCGCACTGGCCAGAAACGAATCGCGCGGCGCTCACGCCAGGCGTGACTACAAAGAGCGCAATGACGGCAGCTGGCTGAAGCACACACTGGCCTACCGCACTGAATCCGGGCCGCGCCTGGAATATATACCGGTTACGATTACCATGTGGAACCCGGTAGAGAGGAAATATTAGGAGTCCCCCTATGGCTGATATTAGACCGAGACAGAATAATCTGGGCATCGCCGGATGGATCTGGGCCGGCAACTACAAGTTGGAGCGTTACCTGTACATACTGCACAGGGTCACCGGGCTGGGACTTATTTTATTCGGAATATTCCACCTGACGGCCACTACTGTCTTTCGCGTTCAGGGCGAGGCTGTCTGGAAGGATACTATGGCCTTCCTGGACAATCCCCTCTTCCGGGCGGGCGAGTTCCTGGTAGTGGTCGCCTTCGCCTTCCACGCACTCAACGGGCTGCGGCTGATAATACAGGAGCTTGGTTTCGCTCTGGGTAAGCCCATACCGCCTATATACCCGTTCAAGGACGCTCCGCGCAGAAAGCGCCTGCTCACCTTGATCATCATGGCAGCTGTGATGGTGCTGGTCATCTTCTTTTTCATTGACTTTAGCGCAGGAGGCTGGGGATGAAGAATACCTATCTACAGCTTGCACAGATGGTCAGCGGCGCGCTGGTGGCAGTCCTGCTGGGCATACATATAGCCGTCCAGCAGTCCAGCGTCATTCTGGGATTTTTCGGCGTCAGGGTTGCCGATCCACTGGCCTTCAGCTCAATGATAGAGAGGGCCAGGCAGGGAACCTGGGTAGGCATTTACATATCATTGCTGTCGCTCGGCCTCTTTCACGGGCTGAACGGCCTGCGCAATATATTGCTTGAGCTCAACTTCTCCGCGGCCACCATGCGTGTCCTGACTGCGTTGATCATAGTCTTCGGCATAATATTCCTGGCGCTGGGTACCTATGCACCGCTGGTATTGTTAGGCAGGTAAATGGAGGCATCAATGAGCAGCGACTCTGAGAAAATTGTCATCTTCAAGATACAGAGGTTCGACCCGGAAAAAGATGCCAGGCCGCACTTCCAGGAGTTCAGGGTGCCGGTAAAACGGGGCACCACCGTCCTGGAGGGGCTGCTTTATATCAAGGAGAACCTTGACTCCAGCCTGGCCTTTCGCACCTCTTGCCGCATGGGCGTCTGCGGTTCCTGCGGTATGCTGGTCAATTACAGCCCTCATCTGGCCTGCCACACACAGGTCGAAGAATTTCACGCCAAAAAGCTGCTTATCAAGCCGCTGCCCAATTTCGGAATTATTAAGGACCTCGTTCCCGCGCTGGAGCCGCTGTTTGAGAAACATAAGTCAATCAAGCCCTTCATTATGCGCCAGGATGAAGCCGAAATGGAGACACCAACAGCCGAGTTCATCCAGGGCATTGAAGACCTGGACCGTTACCTGCAGTTCTCGTACTGCATTAAGTGCGGCCTCTGCCTGGCGGCCTGCCCTACTTCTGCCAGCGATAAATCCTTCCTGGGACCGCAGGCGCTGGGACAGGCCTACCGCTACTGTGCCGACAGCCGTGACGGCGGCCAGCAGCAGCGCCTGGACATAGTTGAAAGGGAACATGGGGTGTGGCACTGTCACTTCGCGGCCGCCTGCTCTGAGGCCTGCCCCAAGGGCGTGGACCCGGCCTTCGCCATCCAGCTGCTGCGCCAGCGTGTGGCCGCCAGGGCGCTGGGCGCAGGCAAACCACACAACCCCGCTCCTCTGGCCGCTACCCCATTGCAGGTTAAGCCAAGGGTGGCTGTGCCGGAGTTCACCGTAAAAAAGCCATAATATATTTTATGTAAAGGATAAGGCTATGGAAACGATTAAAATCCGAGCGCCACTGGACGATAAAACGGTTGAGAAGTTAAAAGCCGGCGACCAGGTGTCAATTAGTGGAGTAATTTATACAGCCAGGGATGCCGCCCACAAGCGCCTGATAGAGGCGCTGGACAAGGGTGAGAAGCTGCCGCTGGACCTCAAGGGACAGGTTATCTATTACATGGGGCCCTCCCCTGCCAAGCCCGGCCAGGCCATCGGTTCGGCCGGCCCCACTACCAGCGGACGCATGGACGCTTATGCTCCCCGGCTGATGGCCGAGGGCATTAAGGGCATGATCGGCAAGGGTGACCGGACGCAGGCCGTCAAGGATGCCATGAAAAAGTATAAAGCGGTCTACCTGGCAGCCATCGGCGGAGCCGGCACTCTCATATCCAAGAGTATCAAGAAGTCAGACATTCTTGCCTACGAAGAATTGGGCGCTGAGGCCATCAGGCGACTCGAGGTTGAGGATTTCCCGGCCACGGTCATAAATGACATATACGGCAATGACCTTTATCTGGAAGGCAAGGCCAAGTACAGGCAGGCCGCATGAAGGTACACGAGTACCAGGCCAAGGCACTGCTAACTGAATACGGCATCACAGTTCCCCCCGGCAAGGTGGCCGAATCGGCCGCCGAGGCGCGCCGCATAGCATCCGAGCTCAGCGGCAAAGTCATAGTCAAGGCACAGATCTATGCCGGCGGCCGCGGCAAGGCCGGCGGCGTCAAAATTGCCAACGACCGGGACGAGGCGGAAAAGCTGGCTGCCGGCATGATTGATACCCGCCTGGTCACCGGCCAGACATCCTCCAGTGGCTCCCCTGTGAGGAAGGTGCTGGTAGAAAAGGTGATGCCAGTCAGCCGCGAGCTCTACATCAGCATCGTCGTCGATAATAAGCACCGCATGCCCGTCATCATAGCCAGCGAGGCCGGCGGCATGGACATCGAGCAGGTCAGCCGGACCAATCCCGAGAAAATTCTCAAGGCCTATATCGACCCCGCTACCGGTTTCCAGGACTTCGTTGGACGCCGGCTGGCTTACGGGATGAATTTAAGTCCTGACCAGGTCAAGGCAGCGGTCAGGCTGATGGCCAACCTTTACCGCCTGTTCGAAGCCAAAGACTGTTCGCTGGCCGAGATCAACCCGCTGGTGGTGACGGCTGAAGGCGGCCTCATGGCCCTGGACGCCAAGCTGAATTTTGATGATAGCGCACTCTTCCGCCACGACGATATCAGGCAACTGCACGACGCCGAGCAGGACGACCCGTATGAAGCCATCGCCCATGACCTTGGGATAAGGAACTATATTAAGCTTGATGGCAATATCGGCTGCGCGGTCAACGGCGCGGGCCTGGCCATGGCTGTGCTGGATATGATCAAGCTGGCCGGCGGTAATCCTGCTAATTTCCTGGATTTCGGCACGGTCAATAATACGGCGGTTGTTGTAAATGCTTTCAAGGTCTTTAACAGCGACCCGTCCGTCAAAGCCATACTGGTAAATATATTCGGGGGCATCAGCCGCGCTGACATCGTAGCCAGCGGCCTGGTTGAAGCATGCACCAAACTCCAGGTCAAAGTGCCGCTGTTGGTAAGGCTGGCAGGTACCAATGTGGCAGAGGGCAAACAGATACTGGCCGGTTCGGGTGTCCAGTACATCGAAGCCGCCGACCTTTTTGACGCCGCCCAGAAGGCTGTAGCTGCAGCAGGGAAATAGCTCCACGGAGATTACATTTGAGCATACTGATTGACGAAAACACAAGGCTGCTGGTGCAGGGCATCACCGGAAGCGAAGGCAGCTTTCATACCCAGCGCTGCATCGAGTACGGAACCAAAGTGGTGGCGGGCATGACGCCCGGCAAGGGCGGCACAACGGCCTTCGGCGTGCCTGTATTCAACACGGTGGACAGCGCCGTGCGTGAGACAGGCGCCACCGCCAGTATCATCTTCGTCCCGCCGGCGGCAGCCGCTGACTCAATACTTGAGGCGGCAGAGGCCCGCCTGCCGCTGGTTGTCTGCATCACGGAAGGCATACCCGTCCTCGACATGGTCAGGGTGCACCGCTACCTGGCCGACACTCCCACCAGGTTGATCGGGCCCAACTGCCCGGGCCTGATATCTCCCGGCAAATGCAAGGCAGGGATAATGGCCGGTGATATTCATCTGCCCGGCAGCGTGGGCGTTGTCTCACGCAGCGGCACGCTGACCTACGAATCGGTCTCCCAGCTGACCGCACTGAATATAGGGCAATCCACCTGCGTGGGCATCGGCGGCGACCCGCTGCCCGGCTCCTCATTCGTCGATATTCTTTCGCTGTTTCAGACCGACCCGGGAACGCAGGCCGTAGTTCTGATCGGAGAAATAGGCGGGACGCTGGAGCAGGAAGCTGCCCGGTTCATCAAAGACAATGTGAGCAAACCCGTTGTGGCCTTTATCGCCGGCGCCTCTGCGCCTCCCGGCCGCAGGATGGGCCATGCCGGCGCCATCATCAGCGGCAGCAGCGGGAGGGCGCAGGACAAGCAGGCTGCGCTGAGTGAGGCCGGGGCTGTCATCGTGCACAACCCGGCCGAGATAGGTGTTACGCTTAGGAAAACTCTCGGCAAGCATCTGACGCAGTAGGATGCGCTAGGGTTTCTTCCCCTTGAAATGCCTGCTCCAATGGATATACCTATTGATGGCTGAGGCGGCACGGGCGATGGAGTGATATACAGGCAGGCCCATATCCACCCACTTTTTCTGAAGCTCGTCGGCGCTCTGTTTGGCCGCAAGCTCGGTAGTGTAATGCAGCACCATGGCCATAGGTTTCTTTACCTTCGACTGAATCCCCTCGATCATCTCCGTGAAGAAATAGCGTGGCTCGCTCCTGCTGACCATGGCCCAGATATCAAAGGCGAAGTGCAGTATGAGCAGGTCTACCTTATCCGAGGCGGCGGCCACCGACACTGCCTTAACGGTATTCTCAATGCCCCCGAAGGGAGGCGCGTCCACCGGGTTTCTGTACATGCTGCCCGCCTCGGTGCCGTAGATGCTGCAGATCTCCTTCCTGATGGAAGGCGTCAGCAGCGGCAACTTCAGCCCGGCTGAAATGATCTGGTCGGCGGATTCAACGCCCAGCCCGCCGCCTGTGCCTATTACCACGGCCCTTTTGCCTGCCGGCAGCGGCAGCCTTAAAAGAGTTACGCTCATATCGATAAGCTCGTCCATGCTGTCCACCTGGATGGCTCCCGCCTGCTTCAACAAGCCCTGCCAGATGGCTGCAGAGCCGGCCACAGCGCTGGTATGGGTAGCGCAGGCCCTGGCGCCGCCATCGGTTGCCCCCGCCTTATTTATGATAACCGGCTTGATAGCGGCTGCCCTTTTAAGCGCCTGCATAAAGCGCCGCCCGTTCTTTACGCCCTCGATGTACATGCCGATGATCCTGGTGTCAGGGTCGTCGGCCATATATTCCAGGAAATCAGTCTCGTTCAGGTCGGCGGCATTGCCATAGCTTATTACCTTGCTGAAAAATACGCCGCGGCCCGAGCCCGCACGGACCGCATAAATACTGTTTCCCCCGCTCTGCGAAATCAACCCCAGCGGGCCTGGCCGCTTGGGGAAGCCGTGCTGGTCATTAAAATCCTGTGCAAAGGTCATCCCGCTCGAGGGGCAGTAAATCCCCATGCAGTTGGGGCCGATCAGCCTGACGCCTCCCTTCCGGGCGATCTTCAGCACCTCGGCTTCCAGCTTGCCGCCGATCTCGTCCTCTATCTCACTGTAGCCGGAGGTAAACAGGTGAACCGCCTTTACGCCTTTAACCGCACAGTCCGCCACCAGCTGCGGTGTATACCTGGCCGACACGGCCGATATAACGTAGTCCATCGGCCCGGGCACGTCCTTAACGTTGGCGTAGATCTTCATGCCGTACACCTCGCCGCCGGACGGGTGCAGGGGATATATCTGGCCTTTATAGCCGAATTTCCTCAGGCTCTCGATAAATCGCACCGCCAGGTTGGGACGCGATAGGTCCGCTGAGACGCCCGCCAGGCCGATCGAGCGCGGGTGGAAAAGAAAGTCCAAAGGGTGCTGGGTCATTTCAATCTCCGGAAAATTTGCTAAAGGCAATTCTGGAAATTTTATCCCTGTTTAAGCCACTTGTTCAAGATTTATAGCTGGCCGTTGCCTGAGGGAAGCCCATTTTATATACTGGAACTGTGGAGATAAATCTCAGACCGGTCGGTGTGGTGGAGAACGGCATAACGCTCAGGATAGCCTTCGATGCACAAAGCGTAACCTCACGCATTATAGTCGACAAGCAATATAGCCAGGCTTTGGACGGCATTGAGGACTTCTCGCACATAGTGATTGTCTTCTGGTTGGATAAAATCGACAAGAAAAAGCGCTCCGTACTCAAAGTGCATCCCCGCCGGGACCCGGAGCTGCCGCTCACCGGCGTCTTCGCCACGCGCAGCCCGGCACGCCCTAACCCGCTGGGCCTGTCTAACGTCGAGCTGATAAAGAGGGAGGGAAACGTGCTCACCGTCAGGGGTCTGGATGCCATCAATGGCACGCCCGTCCTGGATATCAAGCCTTATCTGCCGGAGAAGTTCGATAAAGACAGCGTGCAGGTGGCGGAATGGGTCAACAGGAACCGCCCTCAAGGCGCTTGACAGGGCCGGTCTTTTATCCATAATATAGTTTCGGTTTGCGGGTGTAACTCAGCGGCAGAGTGTTTGCTTCCCAAGCAAAACGTCGAGGGTTCGAATCCCTTCACCCGCTCCAATCTTTTTATCACCTACTGAGATTGTCCGCACAGATAAGATTGTGATAAACTTTTGAGTTGGTTTCTCCCGAAACCAAAGCTGGTAGATGGGCCGTTAGCTCAGTTGGTAGAGCAACTGACTTTTAATCAGTGGGTCATAGGTTCGATTCCTATACGGCCTACCAAAGCTCAACCGCTCAGTAAGCATCGCCAAAAGGGGGGCTGAGCAAGCCGAAACCCGCGTTATAGTACTTAGTTAAATTGAATTCGGTGCAAATATACGGTATATTTGTATCTTATTCTCAGTGATGCAGCCAGGCGGCATGATATGAGTGACAACCCAACCAACGGCCTTTACGCCGTTCCACGCGACATCAACAAGCTCGAGGACTGCTATTTCTATCACACTATGGACCTGCCCGGCTACGGCACGGTGCAGGGCGAGTGGGACCTGCGGGGCAGGGAACGTTCCTATCTGGGTAATACCGACTTCAAAGGAAAAACCGTACTGGAGATCGGGACGGCCAGCGGACATCTGTGCTTTTACATGGAAAAACAGGGGGCCAGTATAACTGCATTTGACCTTTGTGAAAAGTATGAATGGGATACGGTGCCATTTCATGGGCGTGGACACCAGGAGAAAATACAGGCCCGCAAGGAGCACCTGCAGAAGCTGAACAACTCATACTGGCTGGCACACCGCGCCTTCAACTCAAAGGCCAGAATGGTCTACGGCACGGTTTACCAGATGCCCGAGGAACTGGGCCAGTTCGATATCGGCACCTTCGGCTGCGTTCTGCTTCACCTGCGCGATCCCTTCCTGGCGGTCCAGCGCGCCTGCGAGCACATAAAAGATAAGATAATTATCACGGAAGCACCGCACAGGCTTGTCGATATTTCCGGTATCTTCCACTTTCCACATATGGGAAAATGGGTACGTTTCCTTCCCGATGCCGCTTCCGGCTATCCCGATATGTCATGGTGGGGCCTGACGCCAGAACTGCTGGTAGAGTTCGTCAAAATACTCGGCTTTGAAAAGATCAAACTGTCATACCACACGCAGATCTTCGCCGGTAAAAAGGTCAGGCTGTATACCGTCGTAGGACAAAGGTAGCCACCTTCACTTGCCCAGCAGTAGCCCTATCCGTTCCTGCCCCTTTGATACGTGCCAGTCGTCGCGGGCGTTATAGTACATATACCAGGTATTCTGCTTCTTATAATATTTTACGTCACAGGCGTAGATATGGCTCCTCCGCCAGCCGGTAGATGGTTTCAAGACCGGCTCCGCCAGCCGCCGCTTCCACTTGAGCCCATCTTCCGACTCGAGCATGAGTATGGCCGAGCCGCTCTGCCGCTTCTGCTCGTTCCAGTATATGCCGTTCTCAAAGCCGGCAAACCCGTCCTGGCACCTCAGCACCTTGATCGAGCCGCAGCTCAGGTTACACCAGGGGTCTTCCCTATTCACAGTTACTACCGGTGCCGGCAGCAGCTCATACGGGCCGTCAACAGAGTTCGACCGTGCCAGGCCTATAGAGTCCGGCTCGTTGAATCCGCAGTCTTTTATGTAAACCAAAGAAGCGCTGTAATATAGCAAATATTCGCTGCCGTCCTTAACCAGGCAGGGATTGCTGACCGACCTGTGTCCCTGGCTGGTATGCCAGTTGAGTTCGGGCCTTACCAGTATCTGCGGCTCTGACCATTTGACCAGGTCTCTGGACTGTCTCATGGCGATCTCCGAGTACCACTTCCTGCCCTTCATCCAGGAGAGCGCCAGCGCCATTGGCTTGTATTTCTCGTAGAGCAGCCGGTAAATGCCGTCTTCAAAGTAAAGAAAAGGGCGCATGCCGTTCTTAACGGCCACTTCCAGGTTGCGCCATTTGATTCCATCTGTGGAAAGGTAATGATGTATTCCCCACACAGAATGGGCAAAGAGGTGCCATCTGCCGTCCGGGGAATCATCGGGGAAAATGAAGGTGGGGTCGGCTACTATGGGTGAAAGCGCCGGGTGCCCGATGATGTAGTCCGGCGAATAGTCCGTCCAGCTGACAGCCCTGACCTCTTCCACTTTCATAGCGATCACCCCGGATAGGGTATCAGTTCCACCTTCGGCAGCAGCCTCTCCACATCGGACTTGCGGCAGTCGGCCGTTGCCGGCGTCAGGCAGACGGCAGTTGCAGCAGCAAAACCCAGTCTCAGACCTTCTTCAATCGGCTTGCCGGTAGCCAGGGCAACGCACAACCCGGCCACCACACCATCGCCGGCCCCGGCCGTGCTTACCACCGGCACCTTCAATATCGGGATGTGATAGGCCCTGTCGCTTAACAGTGCCAGTGCACCATGCTCGCCCAGAGTCACCACCAGCGTTGAAGTCCCATATTTCTTCTTGATTACCTGGCCGACCTTATAAGCTATCTCGATGGAGTCTACCCTCTGGCCTGCCAGGTCGGATATCTCGTCCATATTGGGCTTGGCCGCTGTTGGATGCCCCTCCATGCCGCTTTTCAGCGCCGGCCCGCTGGCGTCGAATACCACCGGCAGCCCGGCTGCCACTGCCTGTTTAACCAGTGAGGTATAGACAGACGGCTCGAGGCCCGGCGGCAGGCTGCCGCCTATCAGGACGCAGCGCGCCTTGCCCAGCGCCGCCGTGTATTTCTTCTCTAGTTGCCGCACATGTATATCAGCGACCTCAAGGCTCTCGGTCACCAGGGTGCTCTGACCCTTGCCCACCTCGCTGATGACAACAATATTGGTACGCGTCTCACCGCCGATCCAGACAAAATCGGTCTTGCAGCCGCGCATTTGCAGCATCCTTTCCATGCGCCTGCCCGTGTCTCCGGCTGCAAATCCTATAGCAAGGTTGGCATAACCGAGCTCTCCCAGTATCCAGGAGGCATCGGCAGCCTTGCCACCCATGCCCACAGCCTGCTGCGAAGCTCGAATAGTACGGTTCCAGGTGAAATCCCCGATGAAGACAGTGCGGTCGATGCTTGTGTTGAGTGTGACAGTCAGTATCATAGGGTGAGGGCTATTCTCCTTCACCGCCGGCAGATTTCATTCTCCTGGCCAGATCTGCCTGGCAGTGCTTCATATTTTTTTCACCGCCCTGCAGCAGCCTCCCGTAAAGCACACAGCGTGCGTTGATTTCAATTCGCTCGACTGCATCAAGCGTTGAATGAAGGTCTTTCCCTATGGCAAACAGTCCATGCCAGGGCACCATTACGGCCGCCGCCTGGAGGGCCATTCGCTCCTCCTGTCCCAGGAGCGCCTGATAGACATTCTCGGCCAGCTTCTCGCTGTGCGTCCCGCCCCGTGCGTACTCGGCCAGCTTTATCTCGCCAAACTTGCAGGCATATTCCAGCACCGGAGGTATGGCCTGGCGGGCAGCGCAGAAGGCCAGCACGTTGCGTGCATGCGAATGGATCACGGCCTGCCCGCTGGGATAAAAAGCATTGAGCAGCTTCAGGTGCGTTGGCGCTTCCCTGGAAACCCTGCCACCACCCTCCAGCACATTGCCTCGCAGATCGAGCATGAACACATCCTCCGGCTGCAATTGCCAGAACTTACGTGTCCCGGCATAGCTGGGCGACATCAGCACTTTATCGTTAATCCTGGCGCTGATGTTCCCTCCAGCCAGGTCTGTCAGGTTACGGTCAAGCATGATCTTCCCCACCTGCGCAATCAATTTACGCGCTTCATCCAGCCTTCGTGCTTCATCCTGTACCGATTTCTCTGCCATTTCACTTTATCCCCGTATATTATCTTATATTGGCTCTTCCCGTGCTATATTCTGCCTTCAGGGCTAATGGTTACTTCCTTTCCCCGTCCAGCATGCTGACAAACCGTTTATAAGCCCCGTCCCATTGAGGTGTCATCTCAGCCGCGTAGGTCCTGGACTTGAACGACCTGCCAATGATCTCCCTGGACTGAGCCAGCGATCCCACCTCTCCCAGCGTAATAAGCTGGAGCATGATATTCCCTACCGAGGTGGCCTCGGGCAGCCCGGCCATCACCGGCACGCCGGTCGCCTCGGCCGTCAGCCGGTTCAAAAGCCCGTTACGAGCGCCGCCGCCCAGTACATAAACGCCATTTAGCTTCTTTCCTGTAACCTCCTGCAGCCTTTCAAAGGTGTAGCGATATTTCAGCGCCAGAGACTCCAGAATGCATCGTACGGTCGACCCCACGTCCATCGGCTCCTTCTGCCCGGTTGAGCGGCAGAATTCGGCTATGAGGGCCGGAAAGTCACCTGGAGTCAGGAACTTGCGGTCGTCGACATCGATGAGCGATCCCAGTGGCCTTGAGCGCCGTGCCATGGCCAGCAGCTTTTCATAGGAATAGATCAAACCTCTGCCCTGCCAGGCGCGCTGACATTCCTGTAAAAGCCACAGTGCCTGGATATTCTTCCACACCAGATAGGTATCGCACACGCCGCCATAGCAGCTGAAGTTATGAGTGAGCCCGGCCTCGTTTACCACCGGATTCAACGCCTCTGCCCCCAGCAGGGACCATGTCCCCGAGCTGAGAAAAGCGTAGTCAGAGTTATGCGCCGGCATGGCGCTCACGGCCGAGGCCGTATCATGGGTTCCGACCGCTATCACGGGTACTGGCTCCATATTGAGCTCTTCACACAGCCAATTCTCCAAATTTCCCAGCCTTGAGCCCGGTCTGATAATGGCAGGCATGATCCTGGCAGGGATATTAAAGGCACTCAGTATAGGTTCACACCACGATTGGCTGTACGGATCATAGAACTGGGTAGTGGTGGCGTTGGTATACTCGCAACATTTCTCGCCCGTCAGCCAGTAGTTGAAAAGGTCGGGCACCATCAGGTAAGTAGCAGCGGCAGGCAGCAGGCGTGAATCGGCAAGCACCAGTGAATAAAGCTGGAACAGCGTGTTGTGCTGCATGAACTGCACGCCGGTGCGCTGGTAGAGTTCCCGGCGTGACATCCTGGTGAAGGCCCTGTCCATGACCCCGTCGGTACGGGGATCACGATATGAGTGAGGGTTTTCCAGCAGCTCCCCGTCCCGGTCCAGCAGGCAGAAGTCATTGCCCCAGGTATCCAGTCCGATTGAGGCAGGCCTGCCCGCGGACCCTCTACCTGCCATAGCCAGGCCCTTCTTCACCTCTTCAAACAGGTGCAAGGCGTCCCAGTAGATGCTGTCCTTCAGACGCACCGGGCCGTTGGCAAACCTGTATACCTCTTCCAGCCTGATCAGCGAGCCGTCGAAACAGCCGCGAATAAGTTTGCCTCCGGAGGCGCCCAGGTCCGCAGCTATGCAGTTGATCGATTTCTTCACTTGCTAATCCCGCACGTTGTCCGGGGATTCAACCGAAGACCGCCTGGCGTATGGCCCGCATGGTCTTGACGGGATTGCCCTCGGCGATTAGTTCCTCAATTTGGTTGCTGCCGATGCGCTCCAGCGACTGCCGCAGAGCATCGATCCAGGCAATGGTCTCCTTGATAGCCTCCACCGTGTCCATCCTGGCCGGCCAGATATCCAGCGTGTAATAGCCGTCATAGCCCAGCCTGTCCAGCCAGTACAGCCATTCCAGCGTGTCCAAAAAGTGCACTGCACCGACGTTCAGGTCCCAGTCCCAGTCGGGCCGGGTATCGTTAATGTGTACACTGAACAATCGCTTGCCGAAAAGATCGGTTAGAGCGAAGGACTCGGCCGCATTCTCATAGGCCAGTATGGCATGGCCGATGTCCAGTATCACGCCGATGTTCGGCCTGGCGGTCGCCTGCACCAGTAGCAACGACTTGGCAACGGTAGAGATGAAGCAGTGGGCACGCGGCTCCTTGAACTTGTATTCCAGCCCCAGTTTAACCGATGGGTCGTAGTCCGCCGCCCGTCGCAGAGTATCAATCATGGTTTCCCATGCCTTGAGGTAATCCGTCTCAAAGGGATAGTCATAGCCATCCTGCCCGGCCCAGATATTGACCAGGTCGCCGCCCAGCTTCTTTGTCACTTCGATAACACTGCACATCTCTTTCCAGGCCTTGTCGCGTATTTTCTTGTCCCTGGAAGTGAAAGAACCTTTGATAAAGTCCGCATCGCTGAAAAGGTTGGGAAGCACATCGCAGCATTTGAGATTGTGCTTCTGCATCAGCTCCTTTATCTCATCAAGATTCTGGGGGTTAACGTCCCTGCCGTAGACCAGCTCCAGTCCTGTAATGCCAGCCGAGGCTGCCTGTGAAAACATCTGGGCCATCGGCAGGTCCTGCTTATAGCCCGGCAGGAAACGGTCCCCCGGATTTCCCAGGGCTGACAGGGCTACCGCAAACTTTATCTTGTTTTTCATATCTGCGCTCCCGCAATTCTATGACAGTCCTCAGACAGTGCCGGCCTTTTCCGCCTCAGCGCGGACCTGAAGATGCTGCCGCAGCTCCTGCAGGTCCCTGGGTGCCAGCCAGGCGGCTATGCCCAGGAAGATGAAGCATAGCAGCCAGGCCGCTATGCAGATTATCAGTATGGCATCCTTTAAGGACGAGCTGACGGCTATCAGGCCTGCGATCAGCGGAGCTGCGGAGGATCCGACCTGTTCAAAAAAGTTCTGCAGTGCGTTGGCCGTGCTGCGCACCTCGGGCAGCGTCATATCATAGATGGTCGTGATGACGTTGGGCGAGGCAAAGGGCATGAATACACAGGTCAATGCTAGCAGGCCGCCGAAAAGCAGCATCTGGTTGTTGGGCAGGTTAATGGCAATCACGAGGAACACCAGAGCTATAATGACGCCTGCAGCGCTCACCAGCAGGCGGCCGCGCTGGTTACGCTTGAAGAAGTAGTCTCCCAGTATGCCGCCTATGGGATAGCCGGCCGCCAGCACGATCACCGCCACCACCATTGTTATAAGTACTGTGTTGGAATCATATCCCCGCTCCGTCTCCAGGTAGCGGAAGAACCAGAACGTCAGCACCTGCCAGGGGAACACCCCGGTGAAGCAGTTGAGATAGAGGAAGATGAGCGAGCGCTTCTTGAACAGGCCCGCCACCTTGGCCCAGCTGAACTTGTAGGCGCCTTTCTGCTCGATGCCAATAAGCTCCGGCTCGGTGCTGCCCCTCTGAGGTTCCTTTATGCCGAAGAAAATGACGAAGGCCAGCACAAAGCCCATGGCGCCGGTCACATAGAAGACGCCGCGCCAGCCGATCATGCCGCCCAGTATCAGCGCCAGTATCATGCCGATCAGGTAGCCCAGCGGCTGCGCAAGCTGCAGGAACCCCATGATCTTGCCGCGAACTTTAGGCTCGAAATAGTCGTTGATTACGTTGTAGAGTCCCGGATAGCTTGAATCGGCAACGCCGGTCGATGAGCGCGTCACCAGAAAGGCGGGAAAAGCGCGTACCCAGGCGCTCAGCCATGTGGTGGCGCCCCAGATAAGAGCGGCCAGCGACAGCAGCTTGGTGCGGGCATAGCGGTCATATAAATAGCCCCATACCGGATAAAGCAGGGCGGCCACAATCAGTGCCCCTGAAAAGACCAGCCCCATCTGTGCCTCGTTTATCTGGAACTCGGCCATGATGGGCGTGGTAAGCGGGCCGATAACCAGCCTCTCGGCCTGCTGGAACAGCATAAAAGCAAAGAAAGTCCCGAATACGAACCAGGGATATCTAGATCTGTTCATCGGCCTCCTTTTATTACCAGCGCATTCTGATTTGAGCCTTCCCCCTGAATTTGAGCCCCATCCTGTATACATGGTCGTCCTCTGTCACGAAAGCGACTGATTCAGAATTGCAGGTGATGGAAACGGGCGTTTGCTGCAGCCTGATCCACAGGTTTCCCTCTACTTCACGTTCCAGGTCTATGGTCTGTATCGTCAGCGTCCGGCCTTCCTGCCTCCACGATTCAATTTCTGCACCCTGCGTTATATGCAGCGTATCGCCCACAAGCTGTGGCTGGTCATTGTAACTGCAGATGCGTATCAGCCGGCAGCCGTGTCGCGGTATACCTATTAATCTTATCTCGTGCTCCTCGCTTACCCGGTGCTCCTGCCTCCAGAAATCGAATATCTGGACCTTTTCGCCGCGCTGATAACCCAGCAGCTCCAGGTTGACGACCCTGTCGCGAGGCCTGTCCTCCCAGTTGAACAGCGCCAGGTCCTGCCAGCTTCCCCATTCCCTTTCGACCGGCAGCAGATACATTTCCGCCATCTCGCGTTCGAGCAGGTCCAGGGGATGGCCGCCGCTGCCCAGTACGGGCGTCAACAGGCCCACAAGCTTCTGCCGCTCGTCGGGCAGCCTGGTCAGGTCGTCACTGCTGATCATCAACCCGCCCGATAGCCCCACCAGACTAAGATTGCTCTTCACCTCGTCGTCGGTCAGCGTTGTGTCGTAGTTGCGCACCATCAGGCAATCGGGATCGTTCCACCACCAGCGCTGGTGCAATGCGCTCATGTTAAGCGTGTGGCGGATATTGTTGCGCAGCGACCCCACCGATTTTTCGTTCCTGATGAGCGGCGTGGCGAACTTGGCCGACCACAGGTATGGCGTCCAGTTCGGCGCCGTGTCCGGGCCGATGCGCATGGCATCCACAATGCCCACGGCCGGGCCGAAGGGGCAGCCGCAACCCAGCAGGAATGTCTCGTCTCCAATTCCGGCCCTCACAGCCTCCATGCCCTTGCGAAAGGACTGTGCACGGGTCATCTTCGGGTCCTTTCTCACCCCGGGCAGTGCCCCTGCATAGACAAAATCGGTCTTGACGAAGCCAAAACCCCATTTATGGGCTATGGTGTCCAGCAGGTTCCTCACGTGCTCCTGCACTTCAGGCTGCGACAGGTCCAGGGCATTGCCGTAGAAATCATAAAAATAGCCGCTGATGATCGGCTTGCCTTTGTCATCCTTGACCAGCCAGTCCGGGTGCTCCCGCGCCGTCTTCGAACGCGGATCGACTACGAAGGGCGCCAGCCACAGGCCGGAAGTATATTTCCTTTCCCTAATAGTCTTTGAAAGGTGCTCCAATCCGTTGGGGAACTTGGCGTTGCAGACAGTCCAGTCGCCCCAGGCAGACTGATAGCCGTCATCGAGCTGCACTATTTTGAAGGGTATGATACTGCTGATGCGGTCAATGGTATTCATATTATCAATGAATAGCTTCTCGGTGATGGACTGGAAGTAGTGGTACCAGTGGGTCCACTGAGCCGGAGGTGGCGTTGAAGGAACACGTGCCCTCATCTGCCTGGCTACGGCAGCCGTGTAATCGACGGCCGGATCATCACAGGGAAGTTCAATAAACTGCAGGTAGCCCCACTCAGACTTGAACTCCTCTCCCGGCTCAAGCAGTATTCCATCTCCCTGCGCTGTCAGTGTCAGCTGGCCCGAGCCCGCTTTGCATTTAGCGTGAAGCAGTCCGAACTGGTCGGCGGTAGATACGAAACCCGCTAGAATGGCCGATTTACGGTCTGTCAGGATGCCCCATCCTTCACCCCAGAACTCTCCCCTGCCGCGTCCGATGGGCACCGCCGGGTTATACAGCATCCGGCTGATAAAAGGCTTTAATATGAAGAGGGAATCTATATCCCGCTGGTCGCCATGCCGCAGCCCTGAATACACCCAGTCGTGCCAGCCGACCTTGAAGAAGTCCAGCGGTTTTCGATTGTCTTCGAAAGCCAGCTCCGCCCCGATTTTGGTCTCAACCTGCAGCAGGTTCATATCATGCAGGTAAATGCTGCGGCTGCTCACGTTGGAAACAGCCAGGCGCAGCAGGATAAACGGCCGCTGCTCGTAAAGGTTGATGGTGTAAGTGAGCGCCAGCCCGTCCCGCCGCTCCCTGCTGGTGAACTCCACCTGCCACCCGTTGCCATGGATATCTTCCAGCGTCCGTTCGCTGGCTGTGGTGATACCGGGTACGAAATCCGCCGGTATCCTGCTGCCGTCCGGCCCGGAGTAGATCAGCCCCAGGGCTGCGTCGGATATCCTGGGCAAGAGGCTGGCATGCCTGCCAACGCTTAGTCTGCCCTTTTGAAGGTCGAACAGGACCCGGTATTCCCTGCCGTCGATCTGCAGTACTTTATCCGCCATGTTACCGGATGCCATCTCGTACTCCCGCGTTAATGTGGAATCGACTAAGGTTGTATGAAAAATTCAAGAGTATAGCAGGTAGATCAGGGCTAATAATATAGTAAAAAGGAATGGTTGTAAATCAATCGCGCATGAGTATCTTATTGAAATAAGGACCCCGGCGGAGTATGCTGAGTGCCAGAGATGCCAACTGATCTACAGCCAGTCCTGCAAGACGGCAAGTTGCGGCTGCTCTCAAACGGCCTGGAGCTCGGCCACCTATACTACTCAATGCGCAGGGGACAGGCTGTGCTAAAGCCCGACCGCCTGTCACTCGGACCCAACAATACGGTAGAGGCGTTTTTACCGGGTGCTGAGCTGGTCGACGAATTTGCTGCTTTACCGGGACTTATCAAAGTTAAAAGACGCTGGAGGATACTCAAGCCCGGCAGGTGGCAGCTTACGTTCGGCTACTGCCCCTCGCCAGATTTAAAGCAGTGGGTTGTGCCCTCGGTTATGTACCGGGAGAACCGCATGGGTAGCGGCCATTTTCCCAGCGGAGGGGTTGATGAAGGTTGGTCCTTCCGCGAGGATAGGATACCAATCCCATCGTGCTCAATATTGCATGACGGCTCAAGCTGGCAGGCCATTTTTGCTTCACCGGCGGCTACCGACGATGAAATATCGAGTGTAAAGACCTATCTGAGTGATTCGAAGCCGGCTTTCGAGATACGAGTGCCCTACACCGAAGAGCCCTTTACCTATACCGAGAAGGGCCTGGTGATTGGTGGTTTAACTGGAAAGAGCGAAAGGTCATTTCATATTAATATAGTCCCCTTCGAATATACCAGGACTTTTTACCTGGCTTCCGGCACCTGCCAGCATCCCAGCGAGATCTACATGGCACTTACGGCAGCAGCACTGGCCGAGTTCAGCCCGGGTGACCGGACGCCTGCGATTGACTGGTCACGCATGGCCGGCCTCAAGCTGAAGCACCTTGACTATCTGCTCATCGACCGGCCGGAGATTACCGCCATAAAGCAGGGAAAAGGCAACGGTATATTCCAGCCGTTTTATGAATACACTTCGGGCTCGTTCCTGTGCAAGAGCCTCGAGGCCGCGCTGATTTACGCCAGGGCGGGAGAGGAGCTGGGCAGGAGTGAATACCTGGACATAGCTCAAAGGATAGGACGGTTCTTTTTACAGGGGGCGCTGCTCAACGGCCTGCACCGAGACTGCTACTCCCTCAAGGACGATAGATGGGGAGGCTATTTCGGCGTGGGCATGCCCCGGGCTCTGCAGCGGGGTGCCAACGCCAGGTGCAACGGAGAGGCCATGGTCAACTATTTAAGGCTTTTCCGTCAGCTGGACAAGTGCGGAAAAACAAATAACTCCTTCTTAGTGCTGGCGACAGACAACGCCAGGTTCTATATGGAAAACCAGCTTGCTGACGGCGGATTCGGCCGGTGGTGGGACATATCCGGAGAGCCATTAAGTACACTGGGTACTAACGGAGCCTATATCATCAGCCTGCTGGTCGAGTTGGAGAAGACGACTGCAGCAGGAAATGAAATCAATAAGGCGCTGGATAAGGCCCGGCAGTACTATGCCTCGCTGATCGACAGCAGCGGCTTCTATGCCGATACACTGGATGCCGACTGCACAGACAAGGAGGCGGGCGCGGCGCTATTAAGGGCCTTCCTCGACCTGTATGAAAAGTCTCGTAACGATAACGACCTTAAATATGCCAGGCTGGCAGCCGGCTTTATTCTGAGCTGGATGTTCACCTACAACGTTGCCTTCAATCCCCAAAGCCCGGTGGGGAGACGGCATTTCAACACGCGCGGTATGACGGCGGTCTCAGTGGCACATCATCATCTGGATTTCTACGGGCTTTTCATAGCTTATGACTTCCTGCGGCTATGGCAGTACACCGGGGAGAGCCTCTGGAAGAGCTGCGCGCTGTTGATGATCAATGCCTGCAGCCAGCTTATGGCGGATGAGAAAGACCGGCTTGGCCGCAGCAAAGACTTTACAGGCTGGCAGCCGGAGCAGGTGAACCAGACCAACTGGGACTATAAGAGCAGGCTGCTGGGCACCAAGGGAAAGTTCCATACCTGCGTGGCATGGGTGGTCGTGCTCACACTCGGCGCCATGCTCGATATCCGGGAGCGCTTCCCAGATATACTTGATTTCAGCCTTAAAAAGCCATCCAAAGCCTGAATCTATTTGGCTTTCTCTGCTTCCATCTTTGCTATCCCGGCCAGTATCTCCTCATAGCGCTTTTCGTTAATGGGGTATAGATACAGGAACACAGTGGCGATGATAAAGATGAGAGCAGGTATCGGGCCGAGGAAGAGCCTTATGCCCATCTGTGCGCTCTCGCTCTGCGGCATGACATTGGCAATATAGCCGAATGTCTGAAGCACAATTCCCATGATGAAGACGGCCAGGGCCTGGCCGATCTTGAGACCCCAGGTCCAGATGCCGAAGAAGGCCCCTTCCCTGCGCTCGCCCGTGCGCAGATAGTCGTACTCTATGGCATCGGCCACCATGGAATAAGGCATGACATAGGTACATCCGAAGCCGATGCCCATGACAAACATCATAATGAGTGTGAAAGTAACCCCGAGCACATGACCAAAGAAGAATAGAATCATGAGGACGGCGGCTACCTCGATAAAACCGAAACCGTAAACCAATTTTTTACCCAGCTTTTTACTGACGACCACGCTGACCGGTATAAAAATCATAGCTGTAACAAGAAGAATGAGCATGGCATAGGTCGTCATCGGCTCGGCGGCCAGTATGTACTTGAAGTAGTAGATAGCAATGGCACTTATGATGGTTATGGCCAGTATGTGGAAAATGTAGCTCAGCAGTATCAGGTCGTAGGGCTTGTTCTTAAAAACTTCAGTGTAGGTCTCCCTGAACCCCATGGTGGTGGCAGGTTCGAGATGAGCGGGTTCTTTTACCGAAAATACCGTGACCAGGGCTGAAACAAGCATGACCGCGCCGAAGATCAGGCCCATAAGGACAAAGCCCATGCTTTTATCCTGGCAGAGTGCCACGATGGGAAGGGCCCCGCCTGCGCCTAGCAGCGTACCGAATACGGCAAAACCGAAGCGGTATCCGTTGAGCGAGCTCCTCTCATGGTAATCGCTGGTAAGCTCAGGAGAGAGGGACGAATAAGGGATGTTGACCGTGGAATAAGCAGTACAGAGAATAATATAGACAATCATGGAATACACGAATAGGGTCGCCTGGTTGATGCCCGACCCTATTACCAGCGACGGATTGGTGAACATGATGATCATGGCGAAAAATAAAGGTATGGAACCCCACAGCATAAATGGCCTGCGCCGCCCCATCCTGGTGCATGTTCTGTCGGAAATATAGCCGATTACTGGATCGTAAAAGGCGTCCCAAATACGGCCTACCATCAAAGCAATGCCGGCCAGTGCGGCTGCCAGCCCCACCGTATCCGTGAGGTAGTTCAGCAGCACAAAGGCCGTTGCCGTAAAGAACAGGTTGCCGCCAAAGTCGCAGACACCGTAACCCAGTTTCACACCGACTGAAAGTTTCTTGTCCATCTCTTACCCCTTATTTTCGGATTTGTTTAAAGAATTCTCGATCGCTTTAAGGTTTTTCAGGCCTTCAACCGCCAGCTCTTCCCCTGTCTCCGCCAGCTTTCTCCAGATACAACACAGCCTGTTCAGCTCCACGAAATCCGGATCAAATGACTCGATAGTCAGCGGCCCATCGTAGCCAATCTGCCTTAGCGCCGTGAAAAACTCCTTCCACGGCACCAGGCCGGTCCCGGGTATGCCGCGGTTGTTTTCGCAGACGTGAACATACCCGAGATATTCTTTGCCGCATGTCTCCACCGCACCTTTGAAGCTCGTCTCTTCGCGTATCATGTGGAATGTATCCAGGTGCACTTTTACGTTTCCGGTACCGACTTCCCGGCAGTAATTCACCGCATCTTCGGCCACGTTGAGAAAATGGGACTCAAAACGGTTCAGCACCTCCATAGCCAGTATTGGCCCCTTGCTCTTCAGTGCATATTCAGCGGCTTCCCGCATGCCGTCGACAGACCATTTCCATTCATCATCCGTCCTCGGCTTGCCGGATAAATATCCCCAGGCGGCATAGAATACGCCGCCCATTATTTTTGAGCCCAGCTCAAGGTTGATGTCCACCACCCTCTTTATCGTTTCCACACCTCTCTTCCTCACCTGCGGGTCGGGATCAACCAGGTTGGCGTCTTCGGCCAGGCCGAATGTTGTCACAGCCTCGATGCCGACGGAATGCACCTTTTCCCGGATTGCCGCGGTGGGAAATCGCTCGGGATGTGCAATATTAATGTCTATTACGTCGAAACCCAGCGTTTTAGCTTTTTCAATCAGCGGCAGGTCTTTGCCCTTGAACTCCTCCGTCCAGATGAGCGAATCCACTCCGAATTTAAACATCAACCTGTCTCCAAAACATGCTAGACAACAACCGTATCTATGCCCAGGAATTTACATGAATCGGCAATGGGCTTTGAATAGTCGCCGTGAATCATGCTGGCATGATGCGTGAAGCCCTCTGAAACCAGTGTGTTGTACAGCTTCTCAAGGTCAGCTACCTTGACCCAACTCCACGAACCGCGCAGGCGCTGGTCAGATTTCATGATGCTGCCCCCGGTTATCAGCATCTTGAATTTTCCATTTTTCTCGGCCAGCCTGCAAAGCGTTACGACGCCGGGCTTGAGCTGGAACTCCGCCGTGCCGCGTGAGCGTTCCGCCCCGAGTTGCTGGCTAAGGATGCTGTGCTCGCGGACGGTTATCCCGCAGCCCCGGCTGCAGAGGGAGGGCGGTGCGTTGCCGCAATGCCAGGCCAGGAAAACGGCGGGTTTTGCCTGGTGCCTTATGGTCCAGTCGATGAAATGCGGAGGAACGGATTTGAACGAGGCCAGGAACTGTACCAGCATGGTCAGGGCGCCGTAGACGTCCACCTCGCAGGCTGTTATCACCCCGCTGTCGGTCAGCCTGCCCAGCGCATAGCAGGCTGATATCCCGTATACCTCCTGCACGGCAGTCCAGCACTGGACGGCCAGGGCTGCCAGATTCTTCTCCTTGGCGAATTGTGCCAGGCCATGCTGCAGCCTGGCTATATTGCCAATGGCGCCGGCCTTTAAAGATGAAATATCGGCCTGCTTCTTCATGGATTCATTGATCTTTCGAAGCTCGGGCGCATCGTTTTTCAAGGCGCTGACCCTCTGCATGATATCCAGCAGTGATGCCGGAACAACACGCTGCCGGAACTGCCTTATCAGCGCATCCTCGTTGCAGATGCAGGTCTCGAATCGCTCGGGCCTGGGGCCGACCAGCCCGATGCTTGCACCAACAAAGCCACTGGTTATCGAGCACAGGCTGACAAAATCTGTGATGCTTTGCTTGAACCGTTGCTCTTCCGGAAACACTATGCCTGCAAACAGGAACGGAATATTGCGGCGGTGTAAACCGGATGAGACGGCCAGTGTTCCGCAAAAAGAATCGGACCTGCGACCGCCGTCAGCCTTGAAGTCACCTTCCAGGGTTCCAAAGAGCAAGATGGGCAGCTTACGAAAAGCGGAGGCCACCGCCAGCGCCGACACCTCGTCACCAAAGGTCATCGTGCCGATAATCAGCCCCTGGATTCTCTTGCTCCTAAACAGATTGATTGCTTTCTCCGCATCTTCGTCATCACGCACCAGACCCAGCGGCGTAGTCGTCTTATCGGGCGCTATGATTTCCAGCCAGGGTACTTTGGAAAGAATATCCAGGCAGCGTCGGCGCATCTGCGCCGCCCAGGCCTCGTCAAACGGGTCCCGGTGCGCCGGTACGAAGCCGATCCTCACCTTTTCCATATTCGAAATCGTCCGATGGATGACTCAAGAACCGATAAATATTAAATGCTGCTGTGGCCTTGGGGAACTGTGTGAAACCATACTATAAGAGATACTTCACCTTGTCAACCGATGGGCACAATGCCCGCAATGGTTATGATAAAATAGCCGCGTCAGGCAAAGACTCCAAGGAAGTGAGGCTGAGAAATGATAGCGTTTTTAATAGCATTGATAATCGTCCTTGTGCTGGCTGCTATTTATGCCGGCGCGGTGCTCTGGCTGAGAGACCCTCTGAGCAATCTGCGCTGGAATCTCGAAAAGCTGAAAGGGATACCGTGGCATTTCGGCCGTGATTTCCTCTGGGGCAGTGCAACGGCTGCTCATCAGGTGGAGGGCAACTGCTTTAACAACAACTGGTACCGCTTCGAATCTGCTGTGGATGAACAGGGCAAGCCGAAGATACTCAACGGGCAGAAGGCCGGCCTGGCCTGTGATCACTGGAACCGCTATAAGGATGACATACAGCTGATGAAGGATATCTCCCTGAACTCCTACCGCTTTTCCATGGAATGGAGCAAGATCGAGCCCAGGCAGGGTGAGTTCGACCAAGCGGCGCTGGACCACTACGAACAGGTGGTGGACGATCTGCTGTCCAAGGGAATCGAGCCCATGGTGACCCTGCATCACTTCACCAATCCACTATGGTTCGAGGATGCCGGCGCCTTTATGCAGGACGACTCGCCCGAAATCTTCACCAGGTTTGCTGAGCGTGTGGTCAGGCAGCTGGGCTCCAAGGTAAAACTGTGGTGTACCATCAACGAGCCAGCCATCTACGCCATCTTCGGATACTTCACAGGAGAGTTCCCGCCAGCCTTAAATGACGCCCGTAAAGCAGCCGTGGTCTATCGCAATATGTTACGCGCACATACAGCAGCCTATAACACGATTAAAAAGCTGAAGCCGGAGGACAAGGTCGGCCTGGTAGTACACGTAGCGTTGTTCGAGCCGCTGCACGGCTGGAACATTATGGATGTGCTGGTGGCACGCCTGCTGAACAGGAATATGAATGAATCGCACTTCGAGTACCTGGTCAAAGGGCGATTCTCATTCTCCATACCCGGCCTGGTCAACGAGAAATACCAGGACCCGCAGCCCGGGGCCTTCGATTTCGTAGGTTTGAACTACTACACGCACTATGCGCGCATTTTCAAGCCGCTGGGCAAGGAGCAATTCGTCGAGGTTACCACCGCACCCCCGGAGAGATTGACAGACATGGGCTACGAGATTTATCCCGAGGGGCTGTACCGCTGCCTGAAGATGATCTCACGCTATACCCCCAAGCCGATCTACGTTACCGAGAACGGCATCGCCGATGCCGCCGACACGCGCCGGGCGAAATATATCGAGGACCACATGCTGGTGCTTAATAAAGCCCTGGCGGACGGGATACCCGTGAAAGGTTATTTTTACTGGTCTATGCTGGACAATTTCGAATGGGCCTTCGGGTTTGAGAGACGCTTCGGCCTGTACCGGGTGGACTTCAACACGCAGAAACGTACGCTGTACGAGGGCAGCCGTAAGCTAACAGAGATCATCCGCCAGAGCAGCCGGTAGGATTATGGTTTTTCTACAGCCTGCCGCATTGCCCGCAGATTGGCCTGCGGTACATCCAGGTTATACGTGCATCCCGGAGTAACAATTAGCCGGAGTCCCCTGGTCTGACGTATTGCGTCCCGCACCTGTGCCTCCACATCCTGGGGAGTGCCGAAACGAAGCGTTCTAAACTGCTCCACGCCGCCCATCAAGGCTTTCGTGCATAGGCCGGACGCCTTCGCCAGGTCCGGCCCGGCGCTGCGGTCGTGCCAGTTGACCGCCTGAGCGGGGTAATCCGACAGCGCGACGAACATGGGATGCTGCCCGTGCAGGTGCAGCACGTTGAACCAGCCAGCCGAAGCTGCCTTAAAGACCTCCAGGTCGCCGGGCCGGCCGAACTCCAGGTATTCCCCTTCGCTCATGACCTCGTAGCTGGCAGCGCGCACGGAGAGGAAAATGCCGTCACAGCCTTCCTTTATAGCCGCACTGGCAAAACGTACGCTGGTCTCGGTCAGCGCTTTCAATGCCTTGCGCACCTGCTCCGGTTCGCTCCTCAAGTGTGACAAGCACAGCTCATCTCCTGCCAGATAGCAGGCCATGGCCAGCGGATTGAACATGGTGAAAATGACCGGCGTATCTTTTTCTCTTTTTTCCACTATCCGGCGCACGGCCTCCAGGTGCCATCCGTAGGTGCCCTTGCGTATATCCAGCGGCTCTATGCGCTCCCAGCCTTCCACCCTCTTGATAACTCGCTCAAGATAGTCACGGTCCCCCATTGCAGTGCCGCTATAGCCATGTTTCACGCCGTAATCATCTACACAATAGGTGGAGGATACCGGCACCTTGATAAAGTCCAAATCGTGCTGTCTCTGGAACTCCAGCGCCACGTCAGCCAGTGAATCAGGCCGCTGGTCATCTCCCGGCCAGTGTCTCCAGAACGCCACGGGGACGCGGTCGACCGGCTTTCCCTCCAGCGCCAGCTTTATACGTTCCCTTTTTCTCATATCCGCCATTTGTCTAACCTGCCCATATAATGGACTTAAGTTTAGCAGATAAAACCATGTTGGTGAACGGCGGGTATTTTTACATCAGCCAATAAGTGCTATGATAGATGCGGCATTTTTATGAGCTTTAATCTATTCAAACTGGAGGTCTACGTTGAAAAACAGGGGTATTTTAGTTGGAATAACGCTGGCAGTGGCGGCAGTGCTGCTGCTTTCAGGATGTAATCCCTTGACAAGCGCGCCGCAGGCCAAAGAAGGCGACACTGTACAGGTCCACTACACCGGCAGGCTGGTTGACGGTACCATCTTCGACTCGTCCGCCGGCAAGGACCCGCTGAAATTTACCATCGGCTCCGGCCAGGTGATCCCCGGATTCGACAAAGCTGTGATCGGCATGAAGGTCGGCGACAAGAAAACGGTCAAGATACCGGCGGCTGATGCCTACGGCCCGGTACGTCAGGACCTTATCGGGGAGATACCCCGCGACAGGCTGCCGCAGGGTGTCGAGCCCCAGGTGGGCCAGCAGTTGCAGTCAACCCAGAAGAACGGCCAGACAATTATCGTTACTATCACCAAGGTGTCGGACAACACGGTGACCATTGACGCCAACCATCCGCTGGCGGGACAGGACCTGGTATTTGACCTTGAGCTGGTAAAAATTCTTTAGCAATCCAATTATCTGGCTCCCGCAATAGAAAAGGATGGCTGAAAACGCAGTCCCCGACATGTTGCCCGGTTTAAAGCTGCTTGCGCCCGAAATCCCCATTCCAGGCTACAGCAAATTCATCGGAAGCTATTTAATATACGGTTCCAAGCGGGCCGTGGTCGATCCGGGCCCCTCTGCGGCCATTCCCGGCCTCCTCTCCACTTTAACCTCGGCCGGCATATGGCCGGCCCAGATAGATTACCTCCTTCTCACACATATTCACATCGACCACGCCGGCGGCACTGGTACATTATGTAAAGAATTTCCCCATGTGAAGGTTGTAGTTCATCCCCGGGGCATTCAGCATCTCGTCAGTCCCCACAGGCTGTGGGAAGCCAGCCTCAAGACGCTGGGTGATCTGGCCCGGAAATACGGCCGAATAGAGCCTGTCCCCCAGGAGCGAATCATAGCTGCGGAGGACGGCATGACGCTGGACCTGGGCGGGCGGTTGCTGAAGGTGCTTCACACGCCCGGTCACGCCGTCCATCATGTCAGTTATTTCGAGCCTTCCAGCCGCATTCTCCTGGCTGGCGAGGCGGCGGGCGTCTGCAACAACGGCTCGATCAGACCGGCCACTCCACCACCCTTCAGGCTGGACGAAACTGTGGCCTCTGTGGACAAGCTTATAGCACTCAAGCCTGAATGGCTGTGTTACGGTCATTATGGCTGCTACGAACGGGCGTCAGAAAGGCTGTCGCATTACAGGAAGAAGCTGTTCGATTGGCAAAGGATTATCCAAGGTGAGGTTGGGAAGGGCACAACGCCTGAGCAGATTCTGGATATATTGAGGTCGCAGGACCGCGATCTTGACTACCTCAACACGCTCAGCCGGGAGCAGTACGGCCGGGAGAGTATATTACTGCTTAATACCATTGGCGGAATGGCAGGGGCATAACTGAGACCAGACTTTTACCGGTCCCCTCGCCTTGCTATATTTATAACATCTGGAAGTGGAGGTCGAGCAATGAATAAGCCCCGTATGAAATTGACCGCCCTCGTGTTGGTTTCGATTGCTGTTTCCCTGGCCATTCTGCTAGCGGGCTGCGTCCCTGCTTCAAGTAAAATTCCACCAGAGATCAACCGGTCGACCGGCGGCTGGCCGATGGCCAACTGTGCCTACGATAACAGCCGGGCCACCGTTTCTTCAACGATTAACTTGAAAAATGTGTCGACCCTGGGAATAGCCTGGGCAGCGGACCTGACCGGTATCAGCGATTGGGGCGCCATGGCTTCCAACCCGATAATATTGAATAACACAGTATATTGCCAGGACCTCAAAAGCAACACCTATGCCATCGATTTGAATACAGGGAAAATAATCTGGAAGAATGACTATGGCCTGGATATTTTGGGCCCCAACGGCCCAGCACTGGGCTGGGGCAAGCTGTTCATCGTCAAGGGGCACTATGAGGTGACTGCTCTGGAGTTGTCAACGGGGAAGGAGCTCTGGTCCACAAAATTTTCTCAGTCGTCGATAGGAATAGATATCCAGCTTATGGCCTATAACGGCACGGTCCTGGTCTCAACCGTGCCGGGCACGACAGAGGATGATTTTTATACCGGCGGCAACATGGGCGTCATTTACGCGCTGGACCAGGAGGCCGGCGCAATAAAGTGGAAATTCAACACCGTAGATTCCGACGATGTCTGGGGCAATCCCAAGGTCAACAGCGGCGGCGGGTGCTGGTATCCTCCGGCCGTCGATACCGTTTCTGACATTTCGTACTGGGGCACAGGCAATCCCGCCCCCATACCCGGGACCAAGGAATACCCCAGCGGCAGCAGCCGGCCGGGTCCCAACCTCTATACGGAAGCAATGCTGGCCCTTGACTCCAATACCGGCAAGCTGCTCTGGTACCAGCAGGTCAAACCGCACGACCTGTTCGACCTGGATTTCCAGGACTCGCCAGTGCTGGCCACAGCCAGGATAGCGGGAAAGGACAGCCAGATAGTTATCGGCACGGGCAAACTAGGCGTGGTCTACGCCTTCGACCGCAAGACGGGTGATATCTACTGGAAAACGCCCGTAGGAGTGCATCAGAACGATGACCTGCAAGAGCTGCCTGCCGGCAGGACAACGGTTGTTCCCGGCCCTGACGGCGGTGTCATTACGCCAATCGCCGCAGCCAACGGACGTGTATATGTTCCGGTGGTCAACAACCCGTGTGACTACACACCCGAAGATCAGATATGGCAGGAATTTAAAAGCGCTGCCGGAACTGGCGAGCTGGTCGCCCTGGATATCAATACCGGCAAACCGGTCTGGAGCACAAAGTTCGATTCGCCTGATATGGGCGCAGCCACTGTGGTCAACGACCTGGTCTTTACCTCCACGCTGGACGGCACGGTCTACGCCCTCAACAATGCTACTGGAAAGATAGTATGGAGCCACAAGTTCCCCGGCAACTCCATCAACCGCTGGCCGGCAGCTTCAGGCGATTTCATTTTGTTCCCGGTGGGTGTCGGGCCCTCGCCCAGGCTCTATGCCTTCAAGGTCGGAGCTGCGGTGTCGCAGTAGCCTTCAAACGCGGCTGGACCAGAAACTCGTATCCCATCCATCCCAGCACCACAACGTACTCCAGCACCACCAGCCACAGGTTCTCTGTGTAGGGAACGCTGCCGTAGGCCGAGTAGCTCAACACGATCAGCATGGACCATATTAGCGCATAGCGATAGCGGGAAAATGCAGAGGCCAGTACCAGCGTGGCTATATACCAGGGATGCACAGTGGTGGCCAGCAGGTAGTAAGCTGTTCCACACAACAGCATACCCGTAAAGAACGTCTCCCAGGCCGGCTTTTTCTCCCTGGCTGCGATCAAGATTATCAACGCCAGCGAAAATAGCGGCAGTGCCACTCCCAGTATGGCTATGGTGTTATAGCCGGTAAGCAGGTAGCCCAGCCAGCGTGCCAGGTAATACACGCTGGCATTGAACTCGAATTTCTGAAAATACAGGCCTAGGCTGGAAGCCAGGTTCGCCGCCAATTGCAAGTTCATGAAGGGTATAAATATGAGTATCAGCACAAGGCCGGTTATGGCGAAATAAGCCAGGCTCCTGCGCCATCCCAGCCGCCTGACAAGCAGCGGCAGGAAAATCAAAGGCACCAGCTTGGCTCCTGCGCTCAGGCCATAGCTGGATGCCGAATAGGGCCACCTGTTTATCGCTAACAGATAGACGGCCAGAGCCAGGAAAAAGAGCATCACCGCCTCAAAGTGCAGGTTGCCGGTTAGCTCCATGATGACCAGTGGATTGAAGGCGTAGACTGCCACCGATGACGGCTTGAAATCCAGCATCCTGGCTATTTTAAAAAGGAGCATTATTGTGCCGAGATCAGCCAACAGTATGAAAAGTCGCATCATCAATACGTTCCAAAATATATCCGCTCCACATACCCGGGCGCTGAACCCGAAGATGGCCTGGCAGACCGGCGGGTAGACCGTATAGTACTGCTGAGAATTCAGGTGCTGAAAAAGGTAATCCGTTATACCCGGCACGGCCTGGGCGCCGGCCATATAGGTTGAGGGCATTACCAGATAGGGATTCTGTCCGGCGGCGGTAAAAAGCCCGTCCCAGATAAACCGAAAATAGTCGTCGGAGAGATTAGGGATCATGAACAGCAGGCAAATCCTCAGCAGTATGGCCGCTGCTAGCAGGCGTTTCCACCCACCCCCAAACAGATGCAGGCGCAGGGCGGCAAAGTAAAGACCGAACAGTGCAAAATACAGCAGCACCACCTGATTGAAATTAGTCCGGACCGTGAAATAGCCCAGCCATATGTAACAGCCAAGGCTGACTGCAAGCAAGATGACCTTAATGATGCTTCCCCGCATTTCAGGCGTTCTTCGCTTGCCAGAATGAGTAGGCCGAGACGGTCCCGAACCCCAGCGCCAGCATCAGATGGAAGGGGATCAGGCCATAGTCCACGATGCGGTAGCCGATATAGACGCCCCAGGCGAAATAGCATGCCATCAGGCCTTCCAGCACGGCAATCCAGTTTATCCCGCTGGTGAGGTAGCGTTTGCCGCGCCATCCGTCGCTGCGGCTGACTATGTTGAGCTTGGGAGTCCTTTCAAAGGCGATCTTGTGGCCGCTGTAGGCTTCGATCAGCGCCACGGTATTATGCAGTGAGAAACCCATGGAGACCGATAGAAACACCAGGAACTTGAAAGGATAAATCAGCTGGGACTTCAGCGGCCGGCCTACATTCGGCGCCCAGTAGAAAAAGCCCAGCAGCACCAGGCTGAGCAGCGAGAAAGAAGCGTAATAATATGTATAAGCATGGTCGATGTCGTTATGCTTGATTATCAGCAGCGGAATGCTCAGCGCGGCGGAAAGCATGATACAGAGGAATACCGTGCTGTTGAGCAGGTGCGAGGCGGCATGCAGCTTGGTGGCCAGGGAGAGATGCGGCGACTTAAGCACGGGCAGCAGGTTTTTCCTGGCGCACTCGGCGCCGCCCTTGGTCCAGCGAAATTGCTGCGTTTTTAAGGCGCTCATGGTTACAGGCAGCTCAGCGGGCGTAACCACATCCTCAAGGTACATGAATTTCCATCCTTTAAGTTGGGCCCTGTAGCTGAGATCAAGGTCCTCTGTCAGCGTATCTGATTGCCAGTTACCGGCGTCCAGTATGCACTCTTTACGCCAGATGCCGCCCGTGCCGTTGAAATTGATAAAGTGGTTCCCCGCATGGCGGCCGGCCTGCTCAACCGTGAAATGCGCATCCAGCGCAAAGGCCTGCAGGTCGGTTAACAGCGAATAGTCCTGGTTGACGTGCCCCCACCTGGTCTGCACCACACCGATGCTCTTGTCCTCGAAATACTGTACAGTTTTCAACAGGAAATCCGGAGGCGGCAGGAAATCGGCGTCAAATATGGCAATAAGTTCACCGCGGGCAGTGGCCAGCCCGTTAGCCAGCGCGCCGGCCTTGTATCCCGACCTGTTCACGCGCCTGACATGGTATATGTCCAGGCCTGTGGCCTTCCACCTGTTCACGCTGGACTCAATTAAACTGCTGGTCTCATCGCTGGAATCGTCCAGCACCTGAATCTCCAGCCTGTCTTTCGGGTAGTCGAAGGCAGCGACAGAATCGATGAGCCTCTCCACCACATAAAGCTCGTTGTATACCGGGAGCTGTACCGTCACGCAAGGATAGGCCCTCATTTTGCCTGGCAGCGACCTTTCACCTGAGCGTGACCTGCGATTCTTTAGATAGAGCAGGACAAGGCTCAGCAAAGACAGGCTGTAAAGGAAGATAAATAGCAGCGCCGCTATATAGACGGATAACGCTGCGACCGACAGTGCCTCCACCACTGAACTCCACATGGCTTAGAGATATTTTACTATGGCAGTGAATATTTTGTATCCGGCCATAAGCGTACCGCTGAAGGTGCCAGATATCTTCGACCTGCCCAGGCGGCGCCGGTAGCTGACCGGCACCTCGCCAAGTTTCAAGCCTTGTCTGACGGCCTTCAACTGCATCTCAACCGGCCAGGCATAGGTTGGATCTGACATTTGCAGTCCAAGCAATCGGTCATATCTTATGGCGCGAAACGGCCCCAGGTCCGTGCACTTCACGCCGTACAGATGCCTTATCAATGCGGCAATAAGCTGGTTGCCCAGCGCCTGCTGGAGAGGCATGGCCCCCTTTTCTGCCTTGGCCGGAGACCGCGCGCCTATCACCAGGTCGAAGCCTTCTTCGATGATCGGCCGAACGAGCAACGGCATCTCCTCGGGATGGTCGGCATAATCGCCGTCCATGAATACAACGATGTCAGGTTTTTCCTGCCGCCTTTCAAGATAGGTAATACCCCTCTTGCAGGCAGAGCCGTAGCCGCGCTGAGGCTCTTCAATTACCGTAGCACCCGCTGCCCGCGCCATGACCGCTGTCGCATCGCTGGAGCCGTTATTCACCACAATGACCTCTGAAGCCAGCTCCCCGGGAATGTCGGCAAGCACTTTTGAGATGGCTATTTCCTCATTGTACGCAGGTATGATAACGGCTACCCTAACCCCAACACGGCCACTCACATGAACATCCGACATAGATAGATTATATACTTGGCCGTGGCCAGGGTCATAAAGTTGCCAGCTAGGCCCGATACACGGTTATCATTAGCCTGAGAACTGCCGGTCTGCTAGAATTCAAACGATGGCTGCCCAGCGCGGTTTTGAGGCGGTGATAGTCATGGCCCGTTTACCGGTGCCGGGAAAGGTCAAGTCGCGGCTGGCCGCTTCGCTGGGCGAGGAGCAGGCTGCACTGTTTTATAAGCTTTGCTCGGAGCAGGTGCTGTCGGCAGTGGGCCAGCTTCCGTCTTCCGTTCACAAGTACCTTTTTTGCGCAGACGAATCCGGGGCCAGGGAAGCCGGAGCATGGGCTGGGGCTGCCTTCAAAACAGTCGTACAGCAAGGCGCCGATATCGGCGAGAGGCTTGTGCAGGCGCTGACACGGGCCTTTGCAGAGGGAGCGGTCAAAACGCTGGCCGTGGCCACTGACGTGCCCGATTTAACGGCCTCTATCGTCAGAACGGCCTTGCAGGCCCTGCAAAAGTCAGACCTGGTGCTTGGCCCCTGCTTTGACGGCGGATACTACCTGATCGGCATGAACGGGCTCCGTCACCAGCTCTTTAGTGACATCCCATGGAGCACGGGCTATGTCACGTCCTCGACCTTGAAGCAGGCCGAAAAACTGCGGCTGTCCGTCAAACAGTTGCAGACATTATGGGATATCGACTCCGAAACGGACCTTAAAGCCTGGTCGATCTCAGGCCTCTCCCCGCAGGACAACCCTTTAAACCGCTTTGTCAGGAGCTTGCACCTGGCGGATATTGCCAACGCAGCTAAAGATTCAATAAGTGGATGAGGTTGCTATATTATGGAAGGTTCTAATATCAACGGAAGCTACAATTTTGCCAATACACTTGAACAGCACCATTTGCTTCTGGAAGCAGAACGCATAGAAACTCTGCAGGTCAACATTACGCGTAGATGCAACCAGGCCTGCAGCCATTGCCACGTGGATGCCTCTCCGCAGAGAACCGAGCAGATGGATTTGAGGACCATCGACCGCTGCCTGGAAATCCTGTCAGCCAACAAGTCCATCACCAGGCTGGACATCACCGGCGGCGCCCCGGAGCTCAATCCCTACTACAAATATTTCATTACCGAAGCTCGCAAGCTGAGCAAAGCAATTGACACCAGGCATAACCTTACCATCACAGTCGACGGTGATCCGCAGACCGGGGAGGACATGAGCTATTTGCCAGCTTTCTTCGCCGAAAACAGGCTGGAGGTCATCGCTTCCATGCCTCACTATCACGATGAGTGTTGTGACCTGCAACGGGGTCCCGGTGTCTTTGAAAAAAGCTTGAAGGGCCTGAAACTGTTAAACGAGCGCGGATACGGCACAGAGGGCAGCGGGCTGCTCTTAACCCTGGTGCATAACCCCATCGGCCCTGCGCTCCCGGCCCCCCAGTCCCAACTGGAGATCGAGTTCAAGCGTGAGCTGGCAAAATTCAATGTATTCTTCAATAACCTCATCACCATCACCAACATGCCTGTCAGCCGTTTTAAAAGGCAACTGGACAAAGAAGGCAAGTACCAAGACTATATGCAGCTGTTGATCGGTTCTTTTAATCCCGAGGCCGCGCGTCACATCATGTGCCGCTCGCTGGTCAGCATAGGTTACGATGGCAGGATTTACGACTGTGATTTTAACCAGATGGCCGGGCTGGGTCTGGCCATCGAAGAAAATTCCTCTATCTTCAATGCCGATTTCAACAGGCTGAGCAATCGTCGTATAAGATATGCCATTCACTGTTACGGCTGTACGGCTGGATCGGGCAGCAGTTGCAGCGGCAGCCTGGCCTGAGACCGGTTGCGCCGCGTCGGCATATCTGCCGGCCGCGCTAAAATCTTGTCTCGATGTGTAACTGCTGGTATACTACTTTACTGTCATGAAGCTGTGGCGCGTCCCTTTCGACCATGATCCTTCCGCTACATCACTGGGCCAGGTACACATCGCGAGAGAGAGGTGCAAGGGATGCGGTTTTTGCGTCGAGTTCTGCCCGTGCGGTGTTCTTGAGCTTGGCCCGGAGCTCACCTCCAAAGGCTACAAGCTCGTAGCGGTCAAGGATGCCTCTAAATGCCTGGCCTGCGGCTTCTGTGAGATTGTTTGCCCTGAGTTTGCGCTCAAGCTTTCAACCAATAGCAGGATAACGGTACAAAATAAATAAACCGCAGGAAGTTACACGGGCGGCTGAGATAATTTACTACTACGCTAATGTCAGATAACGGACACCTGGTAGGTGAATACTTCATCAATGGTGACGTCGCCTGCGCCGAAGGAGCCATAAGCTCCGGCTGCAGATTCTTCGCCGGCTATCCCATCACCCCGGCCACCGAGGTGGCCGAAAGGATGGCCCGCCGCCTCCCCGTCGTTGGAGGCACCTACATCCAGATGGAAGACGAGATGGCATCCATGAATGCCGTCCTCGGAGCCTCATGGGCGGGCGTCAAAGCCATGACATCGACCTCCGGGCCCGGCTTCAGCTTGATGATGGAAAATATCGGGCTGGGCGTCATGCTGGAGACTCCCTGCGTGGTGGCGAACATCCAGCGCGCCGGCCCGTCAACCGGCCTGCCCACGCTGATCGGTCAGCAGGATGTTATGCAGGCCAGGTGGGGCTCACATGGAAGCTACGAGATCATTGCCCTCTGCCCGGACTCGCCCCAGCAGATGTTCGACCTGACCGTTAAGGCCTTCAACCTCTCAGAAAAATACCGCATCCCCGTCCTGATAATGTCGGATGAGGTCGTCGGGCACATGAGCGAGAAGGTGGTCATACCGGAGATCACCCCTGATGACCTGGTTTACAGGAAATTACCGCAGGGAAAGAAAGACAGCTATATTCCCTATTCGACAGACGACGGCCTCGTGCCGCCCATGGCTATAGCCGGCCAGGGCTACCACTTCCATGTCACCGGGCTTACGCACGATGAGAGGGGCTATCCGGCTATGAACGCTGCGGCCCAGGACCGCTTGATAATAAGACTGGTGGACAAGATCAGGCTGAACGCGGATGACATTGTCATGTATAGCGAGTACCTGACCAGGGATGCCGAGATAGTGGTCTGCGCCTACGGTATCACATCCCGTATAGCCAGGTTCGCCGTCGGCCAGGCGCGGAAGAAAGGCATAAAGGCCGGATTTATCCAGCTTATTACTTTATGGCCGTTTCCTGAGAAACGCATCCGGGAGCTTTCAAGGAAGGTCAAGGCCTTCATAGTCCCCGAGATCAACCGCGGGCAGCTGGTATATGAGGTCGAAAGGTGCGCCGGCGGGAAGGCTGTTACCATATCCGTGCCGCACTCAGGTGGTGGCGTGCACCGGCCGGAAGTCATCCTATCGGCCATATGCAATTGTAAGAAATAAAATGCAGGACAACTGGGTCAAGGTAATAGACAAGTACTTGAGGCAGGACAGGCTGCCTCATATCTGGTGCCCTGCCTGCGGAATTGGCCCGGCGCTCAACTGCTTTCTCAGGGCTATCGATAAAGCCGGGCTTGATCCCGACATGGTATCCGTTGTATCCGGCATCGGCTGCTCAGGGCGTGTGGCCGGGTATGTCAAGCTTGATTCGTTTCATACCACCCACGGCCGCGCCATACCTTTCGCTACCGGCCTTAAGCTGGCAAATCCCAGGCTGAAAGCCGTGGTCTTCTCCGGAGACGGCGACCTGGTGGCCATCGGCGGCAACCACCTGATACACGCTGCGCGGCGCAACATAGACATGACGGTCATTTTAATCAACAACTTCAACTACGGCATGACCGGCGGCCAGGTGGGTCCCACCGCTCCCCAGGACGTACGCACGTCGACCACACCCTATGGTAATTTCGAGCCGCCCTTCAACCTGCCGCTGCTCATGCACGCCAGCGGCGCCTCTTACATTGCACGCTGGACGGTGCTGCACCTGCGTCAGCTTGAGATCTCCATGACGGAAGCTTTGCAGAAGCCGGGCTTCTCCTTTGTCGAGGTAATAAGCCCCTGCCCGGCCGTGTACGGCCGCATGAACAAGGAGCCCGAAGGGCTTGATTCACTGCGCCTCTATATGAAACGCAGCGTTATCAAGAACGGAGCCAATCCCGAAGAAACGGGAATATCCAAGGACGGCCCCATAATCGTGGGCAAGTTCATTGACAGGGAGTATCCCACGCTGAATAACGGGCTGGATAAAGTGGTCGCCAAGGCCAGGAAACCGGTCAAGAAATAGCACATAAATCTTATTTACAGGGAATCGGTCGTATGCAAAAGACAGAAATCAGGCTGGCAGGATTTGGAGGGCAGGGGATAGTCCTGCTCGGCAACATCATCGGCAAGGCGGCATCCATCTATAACGGCTGCCACTCCACGCTTACGCAAAGCTACGGCCCAGAGTCCAGGGGCGGCTCATGCCGTGCCGAGCTCGTCATCAGCGGTGAGCCCGTTGACTATCCTTATATCATTGAGCCGGCGATACAGGTCATGCTCTCGCAGGAAGCCTATAATGAATTCGGCTCGAAAGCCCCCAAGGGCAGCCTCCTGATCGTCGACTCCGAGCTGGTTAAAATCGATAAGCTTCCGGGCGTAAAGGTATATTCCATACCCGCCAGCCGCATGGCCCAGGACATGGGCAGGCCGGTTGTTGCCAATATCATCATGCTGGGATTCCTGGCCGCACACAGCGACGTGGTCACCCGCAACGCGCTGGAGAGGTCGGTCAAGGACTTCATACCTGCAGGCACGGAAAGCTTCAATATGCAGGCATTCGAGCTGGGATATAACTATGCATCGCAGGGTGACAGGCCGGCCTGACATGGCAAAGAACCTGACCGCCGCGGTGATTGGCGATGATGTTGATGCCTTACGGGCAGCCCTGTACCTGGCTCAGATCGGAGCCGATGTAAAATTCGTCACTGACGTCGCGGCCTTTGCCTTTTCGGCTCAGGGCGGTACCGACCCCAGGCTTTACTGGTCTTCCGTGTTAAACGCAATCAGGCATCCGTCCATTGAGTTTTTCTACAACAGCAGTGCTGTTAATTACAGCCGGCAGGACAAAGGTTTCCGCCTGACCACCCAGCAAAAGCCGGGCTACGTTAATCCTGACCTGTGCACAGGCTGTAAGCGCTGCGAGGAAAACTGCTCCACCAGGCTGGTCACGCTCGAAGGTAAAAAGAAGGTAACGCGCCGCGCCGTTCACAAGCCCCTGCCGGGCGAAAAATCCGTCCCCTCGGCCATGATTATTGAGAAGAATCAGACGGCGCCCTGCCGCGCCGCCTGCCCGCTGGGCATCAACGTCCAGGGCTTTGTTTCCCTGCTGGCCAATAACAAGATACAGGAAGCCTTCGACCTGATAGATTCATCGGCGCCCATGGGCGGCATCCTTGGCAGGCTGTGCAAGCATCCCTGCGAGGAGAAGTGCAGCCGGGCCAAGGTCGACAGCCCGCTGTCGATCAGGGCGCTGCACCGCTTCACATATGATAGCGTTCAGCCGGCTGAGAAGGCGGCAGACAGCCCCGGTGCTATGACCGGTGCCAAGGTCGCCATCGTCGGGAGCGGGCCGGCCGGCCTGATGGCTGCCTGGCAGCTCAAGCGCATGGGCTATGAACCAACCATCTTCGAGTCGCACAGCACCTTCGGCGGCATGCTGGCCACCGGTATACCGCGCTTCAGGCTGCCCAGGGAAATCAGGCAGCGCGAGATACAGAAGGTGCTGGATATGGGCATCAAGGTCAGGACAGGCATAACAGTGGGCCGTGATATCAATTTTGCCTACCTGAAGGAGCGGGACTTCAAGGCGTTTTTCCTGGCCATCGGCGCTTCACGCAACAACAGGCTGGGCATACCGGGCGAGGACCTGGACGGTGTGATCGACTGCATGTCATTCCTGATAACTCTCAACCAGTTGGAGGAGGCCTTCGTAGGCTCTAATATCGTCATAATAGGCGACGGCAATTCCGCCGTCGATTCTGCCAGGGTGGCCATCCGCAAGAACAAGGGCAGCGTCAAGATCGTCAGCTGGACTGTGCCGGAAGAGCTGACGGCATCCCGGGACGAGATAGAGGAGGCCTTACAGGAAGGCATTTCCATAGAGTACTCCGCCTACCCGGTGGAGATAATGGGCAGCGACCACAAGGTCACTGGGGTGCGCTGCCGCCGCACCCGCCTGACTGGGGATATTATGCGCAACGGCTGGCACCGGCCGGAACCCGTGCCGGATACGGATTTCATCGTCGAGGCCGACCATGTGATCGTGGCAATAGGCCAGTCGGCGGACGCCAGCCAGCTTAACCTGGAAGGGCTGGACATAGATAAAGCCTCGGGCACCATCAACGTCAATCCGCTTACCCTGGAGACCAGCGTCACGGGGGTATTTGCAGGCGGTGACTGCATGCGCGGCCCCAACAATGTCGTGGACGCTATGGCGGACGGGGTCAGGGCCGCCGAGTCCATCGACAGGTACCTGCGCGGGCTCAGCCTCGAAGAGGGCCGCCAGGCCGCGCCGAAGATTGTTGCCGAGGTTGATTTGAAGTTCGTGGTGCCTTCACCTGCAGCCAGGGCTGAGATGCCCTACCTGGACATGGACAAGAGGAAAGACACCTATGAAGAGACTACCCTGGGGCTCACGTTGGAACAGGCCGTGGACGAGTCCGGCAGGTGCCTGAGCTGCGCCCTGTGCAGCGAGTGCATGGAATGCGTGAAGATCTGCAAGGCCGGAGCGGTAGCCCATGACAACCAGCCAGCCACCAGACAGATGAATGTTGATGTGATCTGGAAGTTCCCTGCTGCAAACCTGTACACCGATTCGCCCGGGGGCAAGTCCAAAGCTGCCACAGATGGCGTATTTGACTTCACCGCGGCCGGGCCGGAAGGCGAAGGCGACATCAAGCTTATGAACGCTATTATCCAGACTGCGCTGGACCAGGGCGCCGACCTGTTCCCGGCAATGCCGGTGCAGCAAGAGGCTATTAATGCACCGGCTAAAGGTGTCGGCCCCGACAGCAAGTGCAGCGTATTTCTCTGCAAATGTAACGATACTAACAGCTCGGTTATCGATTTCCAAGGCATGAAGGAGGCACTCTCGTCCTGCGGCCCGGTTGAAAGCGTTACCGAGGTTGACCAGGCCTGCAGCAAAGAGGGCGCCGAATTCATCGTCGACCATATTAAGTGGGAAGGCGCCGGCCGCGCCATCATTGCGGCCTGCCGCTGCTGCAATTTCAACGAGGTCTGCTATAGCTGTAACGACAGGCGAATATTATGTAAACGGTACATTGGCCTGAGTTTACCGGCAGCGGATGCGCCTGATATCTCGTATGTAAATATACGGGAGCTGTGTGCCTGGGCCCACAACGACGACCATGCGGCGGCAACGGACAAGGCCATCGCTATGCTTAAGGCAGCAATCAAGACAAGCCCCGCCACAGGAAAGGAAAACGCACGCTATGCCGTCTATCCCGCCGCCGTTTTCATAGGCACATCGGAGGCCGACAGTCTGGCAGCCATGACGCTGCATACGTTGGAATATCAGGTCTGCTGCATTGAGAACTCAGCTAAGATCAAGGCAGGCGCTCAGGGCCCTGAACCGGGCATCAGCTATAGAGATTGGCCCGAGTCTATAGATATTGCAGGCGGACCCGCCGATTATCAGGTCAAGATCCGCAGCTCCGGAAAAAGCGAAACGCTGCGCTGCGGCGCCATTATACTCAGCTCATCGCTAACGGCAGATGAAATCAGCAGCCTGGGCTCGACCTACCTGGGCAGGCTGATCAACCGCCTGCGCTCCCGTACGGTTGAAGCGGGCGATAAATACGACCAGGCTCTTAATAGGGCAGGCATCTTTATCAACCGGGCCAGGGCCAGGTTCAAGGCCGATGTAAAAGGTAGCGGTATAGCCCTGGCCGGCAGGGTGCTGCTGCACCTGCGTTCCAAATGGGTGACCATTCCGGGATTGACAGCCAGTGTGAACGGCGGGCTTTGCCGCGGCTGCCGCACATGTGCTGAGCAGTGCCTGCTGATCGAAATACAGGAGAATGAAAAAGGCCTGCCTTCCTCGAAGGTCGAGGCCTTCCTCTGCAGCGGCTGCGGAGGCTGCGCCAGCGTCTGCCCGACGGGCGCCATAAGCCTTGACGGCCAGGGCGCCAATTTTATGGACGCCGCTTTGAGGTCCTGCGCGGGGACGGCGGAGAAATAGTTATGGTAAAAATCGCTGTCTTCACCTGCAACTGGGACGGCTGGAGCTGCATAGACGCAGCCGCCGGCGCCGGGCTGTCTTACCCGGCCTCGGTCAGCATCATCAAGCTGCCCTGCCTCTCCAGCATCAATGCCGGCCTGCTGGCTAAATCGTTCGAGCAGGGTATCGACGGCGTCCTGCTGCTGGGCTGCCGGGCCCACGAGTGCGCGCACGGACAGTTCGGCGATAACATCGAGAAGGAGTTCAGCAAGGCGGCGGATATACTCAAGCTGCTGGGCAAGGGCAGCCAGAGGCTGAAGCTGGTGAAGCTTGAGGCCTTTGACGGTAACGGCTTCGTGCGTGAGGTCACAGGGTTTATCGAGGCGTTGCACAGCCCCACGTCGCAGAGATAGACAGGGTTAGTTAGATGCACCATATCAAGGACATAATAAAACAGACCAGGGCGCACTACTGCCTGGACTGCGGCAAATGCACCGCAGTATGCCCGGTCAACCGTTTCGACCAGAATTTCAGCCCGCGCCTGGTGGTTCAGAAGGCCCTGCGCGATCAGGACAGCGCCTACTCCGACCCCAACATCTGGTCCTGCGTGGCCTGCAGCATGTGCATGACCCGCTGCAACTATAACGTCCACTACGTTGACCTTATCAGGTTCTTGCGCATGAAATCGCGTGATAACGGCACCGAGCTGGTCTGCAGCCACGCCGGTATCACCGAATCCGTCATGCATCTCATGAGCGACCGGGACACCAAACAGGACAGGTCGGCATGGCTGCCTTCAGGCGTCAAGCTGGAAGAGTCTGGCGATACTGCCTTTTTCGTCGGCTGCGCCCCCTATTTCGATGTTATCTTCCAGGAGCTGGGCGTAAAGTCCACCGAGGGCCCTATAGGCGCCATGCGGCTGCTCAACCGGGCCGGTGTGCCCTTCGGCATACTGCCCAACGAACGCTGCTGCGGCCATGACCTGATACTGGCCGGCGACCTTGACGGCTTCATCAAGCTGGGGCATGCCAATATTGCAGAGCTTCACGGCCGCGGCATCAAGAAAATTATCACCTCCTGCCCGGAGTGCTATTACACGCTCAAGGTAGACTATCACCGCTACTTCGACGGCTGGAACATCGAGGTGCAGCACATAACCGAGCTGCCCGAGGTCTTGAAGCTGGCCAGCCATATTAAAGGCGTCAAGAAAGTGACCTTCCACGACTCCTGCAAGCTCGGCCGCAACTTTAAGATTTACGATCAGCCGCGCCAGCTGCTGCGTTCGGCCGGCACCGAGCTGGTGGAGATGGAGAACAGCCGCGAGAACGCTCTGTGCTGTGGCGCCAGCCCATGGGCCTTCTGCGGCTCGGTCAACAAGCAGATACAGGACGAGCGGCTCAGGCAGGCGCGGGCGACCGGAGCTGAGATACTTGTCACCTCCTGTCCCAAGTGCCGCATCCACCTGACCTGCGCCCAGGCAGCCGGAAAGCAGGAAGATGCGAAGATCAGCATCATGGATATATACTATCTAGTCTCCCGGAACCAGGAGCCCAAGGAGAAAAAATAGTTGGAAGAAGAAACCAGGATAGGCGTATTTGTCTGTGACTGCGGCATGAACATCGCCGGCTCGGTCGACTGCGAGGCCGTCAAGGATGCGGCCGCAGGCATCCCCGGCGTGGTGGTGGCCATGCGCAATAAATACACCTGCTCCGACCCCGGTCAGGAGGAGATCAAGCGCAATATCAAGGAGCATAAACTCAACCGTATCGTGGTCGCCTCCTGCTCTCCCCGGATGCACGAGTCCACCTTCCGCAAGTGCATCAGCCAGGCCGGGCTCAACCCCTACCTGCTGGAGATGGCCAACATCCGCGAGCACTGCAGCTGGGTGCACCTGCACGATAAACCGGCTGCCACCGCCAAGGCCTCCGACATCGTAAAGATAGCCGTGGCCAAGGCCAGGTTGCTTCAGCCTATTTTAGAAACCTATATACCTGTTACTGACGCCGCACTGGTCATCGGCGGGGGTGTGGCCGGCATACAGGCCGCCCTCGACCTGGCGGACGCCGGGCACAAGGTCTACCTGGTGGAAAAGCAGCCGTCCATCGGCGGAATCATGGCCCGGCTGGACAAGACCTTCCCCACCATGGACTGCTCCATCTGCGTGCTGGGCCCCAAGATGATGGACGCCGGCAAACACCCCAATATTGAGCTGATAGCTAACAGCGACATCGTCAGGGTCAGCGGCTATATCGGCAACTACACCGTAGAGATCAACAAGCGTGCACGCCACGTCGACGAGACGGAATGTAACTCGTGCGGCAAGTGCGCCGAGGTCTGCCCGGTCATCGTGCCGGACGAGTTCCAGCAGGGCTTCTCCTCTCGTCGCGCCGCCTATATACCCTTCCCCCAGGCCGTCCCCCCGGCCTATGTCATCGACATGAAGAACTGCCTGGGCAACAACCCCATCAGGTGCAATAAGTGCGTCGAGGCCTGCGAGAAGAAGTGCATAGACCTGCACATGGCCGACCAGAATATTGAAGTCAAGGTGGGCACCATCATCGTCTGCACCGGCATGGATGTCTATGACCCCACCGCGCTGGACGAGTACGGCTACACGCGCTATGAGAACGTCATCACTACCATGGAGTTTGAGAGGCTGATCTGCGGCGGCGGCCCGACCGAAGGGCAGCTTCTCAGGCCTTCCGACCGCCAGGTGCCGCACAGGATAGGCTTTGTGCAGTGCGTGGGCTCTCGCACAGCCAACCGCGGCAACCCTTATTGCTCCAACGTCTGCTGCATGAACACCATCAAGGACAGCCTGCTGATCAAGGAGCACCATCCCGACTCCGAAATATACGTTTTTTACATGGACATACGCGCCTACGGCAAGGGCTTCGAGGACCTCTACCGCCGCTCCAAGGAGGAGGGCGTACACTTCGTCCGCGGCTTCCCGGGCGAGGTCAAGGAGGACCCGGCCACGCGCAACGTCAAGGTCAGGGTGGAGAACACCACTACCTGCCTGGTCGAGGAGTATGACCTGGATATGCTGGTGCTGTCGGTAGGCCTGGAGCCCGAGTCCGAGCTCAAGAAGCTGACCAACCTGCTCAATGTGTCGCTGACCTCCGACGGGTTCCTGATGGAGGCGCATCCCAAGCTCAGGCCGGTGGACGCACCCACGCCCGGCATCTTCTTCGCCGGCTCCGTCGAGTCCCCCAAGGACATCAAGGACAGCGTCACGCAGGCCAGCGCCGCCGTCTCACGCAGCTCCATCATCCTGAACTCCGACGTCATCCACGCCGACGGCGTCAAGGCCGTCGTCGATAATGAGAAATGCACGTCGTGCGGTGTTTGCGCACGCATCTGCCCTTACAACGCCATTGAGGTAGACATCAAGGCCAAGAGCGGCGCCAGGGTAATTACCGCCGCCTGCGCCGGCTGCGGGGCCTGCTCCGCCGAGTGCCGCTTTGACGCCGTGGCCATCCGGCACTTCGAGGACGAGCAGATACTCTCACAGATCAGCTCGGCCCTGGCTGACAATCCGCAGGACAAGATAGTCACCTTCCTCTGCAACTGGTGCAGCTACGCCGCCAGCGACGTGGCCGGCATCTCCCGCATGCAGTACCCGGCCAACAACCGCTTTATCCGCGTCATGTGCAGCGCACGCGTGCACGAGAAGTTCATCTGGCACGCCTTCAAGCTGGGCGCTCCGCTGGTGTTGCTCTCCGGCTGCCACATCGGCGACTGCCACTACATCACCGCCAACCACAACACGCAGAAAAGGGCGGACAAGATGTGGGATACCATGGAGCGTCTGGGCATCCGCCCCGAGCGGCTGCAGCTGGAGTGGATCAGCGCCGCCGAGGGCCCCCGCTTCGTGCACATCATGCAGGAGCTTGAGAAGCTGCGCCAGGCGGTCACGCCGGAAGAGATAGAATACGCTAAGAAGATACTCAGCGAGCTTAAGGGGAAGAACGATGGCTAAGGACGCCTTTAAATGCCTGCGCTGCGGCAATACCTATGAGCAGGAGCCCGACCCCAAACAGGATATGAAGGACAGGGTCTGCCCCAGGTGCAAGTCCAACAGCGTGCGCCGGCTCAAGCCCCGGGAGTAGCCGGCCCGCCCGGCTCGGTCACAGGCGTATCTTCGGGCTCGGGCAGCTTCTGCTTCTTGGCTCCAAGTTTAGTGAAGCGCATCTCCTCCTTCAGCCCGAAGACGATAGTCAACACAACCAGACCAAAAACAACCGCCACGAATACGCCGCAGATAACTGCAAAGATAAATGCCAGGCTCATGGTGTCGCTCCCTTCTGATTGATAATACGCGTTTACTACAGTTAATGTTACACCCTCCGGCCGTAAAGAGACAATCCTGTATTGATCGTGGCTACAAGGGGTGACAGGAGGCTAATAACCCGCCTACCGGCCCCCGCCGAAGGCTGAGATGCCCGTTATGTGCCCGCCGATGATCAGCGTGTGTATGTCGTCCGTGCCCTCGTAGGTATAGACCGACTCGATGTTGGCCATGTGTCTGATGGGCGAGTACTCCAGTGAAACGCCGTTGGCGCCCAGCATCTCGCGCGCCGTGTGGGCGCACATCCGGGCCACGGCCACGTTGTTCTTCTTGGCCATGGATATCTGCTCGGGGCTGGCCTTGCCCTCGTCCATCAGCCTGCCCAGGCGGTAGGAGAGCAGCTGCCCCTTGGTTATCTCGATCAGCATGTTCACCAGCTTCTCCTGCACCAGCTGGAAGGCGGCCAGTGGCTGCTTGAACTGCTTCCTCTCCTGCGAGTAGGTCAGCGCCGTGCAGTAGCAGTCCATGGCGGCGCCCAGCGCGCCCCAGGAGATGCCGTAGCGGGCCTGGTTCAGGCAGGAAAGCGGCGACCTCAGCCCGCCCGATTTGGGCATTATGGCGTCCGCAGGCAGCGAGCAGTCGTCGAAATACAGCTCGCCCACGTCGCCAGCCCGCATCGAGCCCTTGTTCAGCGTGGCCTTCTGCTCGAAGCCCTTGGTGCCGCGCTCAACGACGAAGCCCTTGACACCCTTGTCCGTTTTGGCCCAGACCACGGCCACATCGGCTATCGAGGCCTCGCTTATCCACTGCTTGGCCCCGTTCAGCACCCATTTGTCACCCTGCTGCTTTGCCACCGTCTCCAGCGACGACACGTCAGAGCCCACGTTGGGCTCGGTCAGGCCGAAGCAGCCTATCTTCTTGCCGCTGGCCAGCAGCGGCAGCCATTTGCGTTTCTGCTCCTCGGAGCCATACATCCAGATGGGATACATCACCAGCCCGGACGATACCGCCACGAAGCTGCGCAGCGAGCTGTCCACCCGCTCCACCTCCTGGCAGATCAGCCCGAAGGTCACGTAGTTGGTGCCGGCCGCCCCGTACTCTTTGGGAATGAAGGACCCTATCAGCCCCATCTCGCCCATCCCGGGCGCCAGCTTATGCATGTCCAGCGGCTCCTCCCTGTGGAAGGCCCTGACCACGTGCGGCTTGATCTCCTTCTCCATATAGTCCCGCACCAGGCCGCGGGTCATCTTCTCGTCCTGGCCCAGCAGGTCGTCCAACTGGTAATAGTCAACACCTGAAAACTTCATGGCCTTTTTCTCCTGATTGAATTTGGGCTGTAATATTATAATCTTACCTCTTGTTGACTGCATCCCGATGTGCTAAAATGTACCTCGTCGACAGAACGCTCGGTCTGTTTAAGCCATGAGAAAAGTCCGTACCTTCAGCAACGACGCCCGGCTCGTCAGCGAGCGGCGCAACCACATCGTAAAGACGGCCACGGAGCTCATCTCCCGCAAGGGCTACAACAATATCAGCACCCGCGACCTGGCCGTAGCCCTGGGCATGAGCACCGGCGGCCTCTACCATTACATCGGCTCCAAGGAGGACATCCTCTACCTCATCATCAACTTCACCTCGGAGCTGACCGCGCAGTCGCTGGACAGGTTGAACAGCATACCCAAGGACATGACCGCCGCCGAGCAGCTCAAACGGTCGGTCTACGACTACCTGGAGACGGTGGAGAACTTCCGTGACTTCCATAACTTCGTCAACCACATCATGCTGTCCCTCTCGCTGGAGGACAGGAAGATCGTCTACCAGGCCGAGAACCGCGTGATCGAGTACTACGAGGGCCTGGTGCGCAGGGGCATCGACAGCGGCGAGTTCCAGGACTGCGACCCCAAGATGGTGGCGCACAACATCGTGGCCTTCGCCAATGCCTGGGCCAACCGCCACTGGTATCTCAAGAAGCACTACACCATGCAATCCTACAGGGATGAGCAGGTCAGGGCACTGCTCGCCCACCTGTGCAAGGACAGCGGCCCCAACGGGCGCAAGCGCGCCGTTGCGGCGGCCGCCAGGCTGAATAATGGAATCGCTTTGAGGAGGTAACTATACGGCAGGTACAGAGAGCGATATTTTAATAAGGAAAAAACAAATTCAAATAAGGAGAAAATTTTATGACAACCACCAGTAAAGAAGCAGTATCGGCACTCCACACCAAGAAGCAGTACATCGACCGGCTGGGCAAGATGCGCCGCAACGTATATTTTGACGGCCACCTGATCGACCGCACCGACGAGGCTCAGATGGACTGCATCAACACCATCGGCTCCACCTATGACTTCGCCCAGCTCCCGGAGCTCAAGGAGCTGGCCACAGCCAAGAGCCACATCACCGGCAAGACCATCAACCGCTTCACGCACATCCACCAGAGCAAGGAAGACCTGCATAAGAAGCAGGACATGACCCGCGCCCTCTGCCAGAGGGTCGGAGGCTGCATCCAGCGCTGCATGGGCATCGATGGCTCCAACGCCTGCAACGCCATCTCCTTCGAAGCCGACAAGGAGAATAAGGGCGCCACCGAGTACCACAAGAACTTCCTCAAGTGGCTGGAGCGCTTCCAGAGCGAGGATCTGGTGGGCTGCTGCGCCCAGACCGACGTCAAGGGCGACAGGATGAAGAGGCCCAGCGAGCAGCTCGACCCCGACCTCTACGTCAGGGTCATCGAGAAGAAGAGCGACGGCATCGTCGTCCAAGGCTGCAAAGTCCACAACTCCGAGGCCTCCGTGGCCGACGAGATCGTGGTAGTCCCCACCCGCGCCCTGCTCCCCACCGAAAAGGACTGGGCGGTGGCCTTCGCCGTACCAGGCGACTGGGAAGGCGTCAAGCAGGTGGTAACCGTCCACAATCTGCGCGAGCGCAAGCACTTCAAGCGCGGCTTCATGCCCGGCGCGACCGACTCCTACACCATCTTTGATAAATGCTTCATACCCTGGGAGAGGGTCTTCCTCTGTGGCGAGACCACGCATGGCGCCGTCGGCGCGCTGCTCTTCGCCCTTTTCCACAGGCACAGCTACTCCGGCTGCAAGCCGGCCATCGGCGATATCACCGTCGGCACGGCTGCGCTGGCCGCCGAGTACAACGGCGTCCACAAGGCCAGCCACGTCCGTGAGAAGCTGGCTGAGCTCATCATGGTGACCGAGCTAGGCTATGCCGCAGGCTTCACCGCCTCCGAGATGGGCAAGCCCGAGGTCTATATGCCGGGCGTGGGCTTCGTCCCCTACGGCCCCGGCAGCTACATCCCCAACTCCATTTATGCCAACGTGGGGCGCTGCCTGACCGGCGAGAACGTCTACCGCGAGGCCGAGATTATCTGCGACATCGCAGGCGGCATCCCGGCCACCTTCCCGCACGAGGCCGACTTCCTCAACCCCGAGACCAAGGCCCTGCTGGAGAAGTACACCATGCGCAACCCCAACGTCAAGATCGATAACGCCATCAAGTTCTGGATGTACGTGGGCGACGTGCTCTGCTCCGCCAGCGGCGGCATCCACCAGGTCGGTGGATACCACGGCGGCGGCTCCCCCGTCATGGAACAGATCGCCATCACCACCCAGTACAACATCGAAGAGAAGAAGGGCATGGTGAAGAAGATCGCCGGCATCAAGGACTAATCCGTCTTCTGGTTTGTCCAAATCCCCCGGGCTTAGGGCCCGGGGGATTTTTTATCCTGCCGCGCCGGTGCTACAATAGTCCACAGCGATATTTAAAGGGAAGACGATGAAGCTGGTTATCAAAAAGAGCTATTGCCCGGCCTGCCACAGGCTGGTCTATCCCAAACAGGAGGCCAACAAGGCCGAGGTCCACCTGCTCTGCCCGCGCTGCGGACGCCAGCTCTACAGCTGGAACGGGCTGAGGTGGAACGTCTCCGGCCGCCGGCCGGCAGCAGTTAAATAGCTATTTCTTAAGCAGCGGCATGATGGCCCGGCGAGCAAAAGGAACGATGCGGCTGTTGCAGTGCACCTCGTCCGCCAGGTAGCGTTTGTTGAAATACCCCTGCCCGTCGCAGGCGATGGACTGCACGTCCACGAAGACCACACCGGCCGAGCGGCAGAAGTCCCCCAGCTTGCGGTTGAATACCCGGAATATCTCGTTGCGCTCACGCGGCTTGCCCGAGAAGGGCAGCGCTGTGATGAACTCCTTGTTTGAGGCCGGCGGCAGCCCGTGCACCGCCACCCTGTAGCCCTCGTCCCGCAGCCTGCATATCACGCTGCCATAGCGCTGCACCGTGTTGTCTATCAGGCTCTCGATGCTGGCCGTCCGCCCGCTGCGCCCGTAATGCAGGTAGATCTGCGCTCTGGCGTCTATCTCGCCGAAGACCAGGAAGACGGCGTCTTTCCCCTTGTCCACCTTGGTCAAAAAGTGGTCCAGGTAGTAGCTGGAGCGTGAGAAGCTTTTCTCCTCGCACAGGTTGTGGGCCGTGGCCTGCGAGATATGCTGCACCAGGAAGGGGCAGCGGTAGATAAAGGGTGCCACGTGGCTATCACCGATGGTATGTATGATGCCCGAGCCGGTCAGCCTGGACTTGAGACGCAATATGGCGTTGAAGGCGACCAGCGGGGGGTACTTGAAGACCATGTCCCAGAAGGGGAAATACAGCGAGCCCTGCCACTGCAGCCAGGCAATGCGGTTCAGGTTGAGGTTCTTCCAGGTCTGTTTAAAGGACATGGGGTTCAGGGGGATAATTTAACCCATATCGCCCGCCGGGGCAAGTAAAAAACCTGATTTACACCTGAAAACGGAGATTCATCATCAGCTCAGACGCTGAAAAAATAGAAGTTACCGTGGAAGCCAAGGGGGATGTGATGGGGCAGCGACGCCCTGAAAGTCCCGGACAGATCACGAGCGTCCATGCCTAGCAAAAATGAACTACCTGCCTTTGAATCCAGCACCATGGACAGCAGAATGCCATCATCCTCTTCAGTTGATTGCGGCCGGGCGACGAAGACCGGCTCCCCGGGATACATGCCCGCCTCATGCCAGACGGCAGCCGTATCATTCTGCAAGTCAATTTTCACGGCCCCGTTTAAAAAATCATACATGTTGTCAGTGGTAGCGCCATAGACGTAACGATAGGGCCGGGTGCTGTTCCGGGGGTAGTTGATCCTGGGCAGCTCGATAGTCCGGTCGCTGAGCTGCTGTGAAGCCGCGGTGTTACTCTGCAGATTCAGAATGAATCTCCGGAGATAGGACAGGGGAAAGGCCTGCTCTTTAGTCATGATATTTTCCAGACGCAGAGCGTCCACTATAGAGGCGCCCTCATAGACGCACATATCCAGAACGATCTCGCCGTTTTGCTCGTAGGCATTGACATGGTGGAAGCTGAAAAAGGCCGGGTGTTCGATCCTGTTCACCTTGCCGCTATCCCTGGCCACCACAGTGAAGCGCGTCCCGTCTTTGGGCCTCCAATGGTAGTTGTCGATGAACGGTTTTTTGCCGAAGGCCAGGTCCAGTGGATTAACCGTCAGAGGAAACTCAGCCAGGATAACGTAGTTCTGCGTAACGGCAAAGCTGTGCATGTAGGCCGGCCGGTCGACGGGTATTCTGGCTATCAGCTGTCTCCCCCTGTCGGCTTCCGGCATTCTATATATTTCGTAATGGCTCCTGGCGGAAAAATCGATCAGGTAGTTCAGGCTTTCCCTGCGGGTGAAATCGAAATGGGGATGCGCCGTGGAGACCTGGCCCTTCAGTCCGTCCTCGAATTTAAAATGCCCCCGGGTTTCCAGTGTTTCCGGGTCAAAGCTTATGGGCGTGTTGGTCTCGGATAAAGCGACGAACTCCCCGGCCATCAGGGAGATGTTCACATTATCGTTATCCGTATTGCCGCTCGACTTGCGCGGGTTGGTGGCGAATTCCTTGTACCTTATCTCGCTGCTCTTTTGGGCCGCCTGGTAGGCTTCGCTCTGCAGGAACCTGCTCTTGAAGGATACACGTCCATGCTCAAAGCTGAAGCTGTATAGCATGGCCAGCCCGTCGAACCAGTGGTTCAGCTTCCGGCCCTTGACGTCCCACCGGGCCGGTGTCGTCCTGATCAGCCATCCGCGGAGCCACTCCGGCACCGTCCCGGATACCGGCAGGCTTTCTATCGTCGATTCGGTCTCCAGGTCCCTGAAGCCCGCTCTGTAATCCGCCGTCATCTTACAACCTCCTACCCCTGCAGCATTTACCGCAGGCTACATGAAGCGCTCGAAGCGGTCCTTCTTGGCCTTGCAGACGGGGCAGACCTCGGGCGGCCCGTCCCTGGCGCACAGGTAGCCACAGACCTTGCAGCGCCAGACCGGGTAGGGCAGCGGCCCGGCCGCTCCTGCCGGGGCAGGCGCTGCGGCCTTCTTCCTCTTATCGGGCGGCGGACGCCGCTCGGGTATGGATTTCAGCTCCTGCGAGCCGTCCAGCACGGCCTGTGATACGTACAGGGCGCAGTAGCAGGCGCCCCACTCCACCACATCAGGGTCGCGGTAGTCGCAGGGGCAGATGATGTCCAGGTCGTCCTCTTTCCTGCCGCTGGCTATGCGGCAGGGGCAGGACTGGTAGCCGTACCTCTTCTCGTTGACCAGCAGGCCCTCTACCAGGCCTTTGGTGAAGTCGATGTCCGGGTTGAGATTGTATCCGCCGGCCTCGGCGTCCTTCTTGAGCTTTGCGTACAGCCGGTCTATCTCTTCCCCGGTTGGTTGCGGGCGGTCGCTCATAGCTTGAGCGCCTCTTTGATCTCCTTCTCCTTAAAGCCCACGATGCACTTGCTGTCGTTGATCACCAGCGTGGGGAAGGAGCACTCCGGGTTCCATTTGGTCACAGTCTTGATGGCCTCGTCCTTGTCCGTCCCCTCCAGCAGGTCGACGAATGTGAAATCGTATTCCACCCCCAGGTCGGCCAGCAGCTGCTTGGTCTTTTTGCACCAGATGCAGGTGCTCAGTGCGTACAGCATCAGCTTGCCTGCATTCTTGCCGTCTACGTGTTCAATCTTCATGGCGGCCTCCTCTTTACCTGCCTCGCGGCTGATTAATATGCCTGCTTGCATGATAGCTGAAAGGCCAAACGCGGGCAAATACATTCGCATTGACACCCCGGCCTGCCGGCGGGTAATATCACATCAGCCTGGAGAGGAGGCCGCAAACAGATGGACAGGTACGACCTGAATACAGGGAACGCAGTTTTCGTCATCATCGACCTACAGACCAACCTGGCTGCGGCCATGAAGAAGGACGTCTTCCGCACGGTCGAGTCCAACGTCAACCTGCTCATAAAGTCCTGCGAAATACTCAGGGTGCCGGTGCTTATCACCGAGCAGTACCGCAAGGGGCTGGGCTACACCGTAGACTCCATCGCGCGCAGCCTGGGCGCCATGTATAAACCAACCGGCAAGCAGGTCTTCTCCGCCCTCGGCCAGCCCGAGTTCCGCCAGGCGCTGGAGGACTCCGGCCGCAGGTGCGTCATGCTCTGCGGCATCGAGGCCCATGTCTGCGTGCTACAGACCGCCCTCGAGCTGCTGGCCGGCGGCTACGCCGTGCACGTCATCGCCGACGCCGTCTGCTCACGCTACAAGAGCGACTGGGAGGCCGCCATGGACTACCTGCGCCAGGCCGGCTGCGTCATAACCACCACTGAGATTGCCGTCTTCCAGCTGCTCAGGCAGGCCGGCACGCCCGAGTTCAAGGACATCTCACCCCTCTTCCGCGACAAGGAGGCCTACTGGTCGGCCGGTGACTCCGGCCGCCTTTAGTACTCAGCCTTTAGTACCCCCTTTTAATGCCAAAGTTGATTGGCCGCTCAACCGTTTGCCCGTCTGCAGTATATACATTAAACTAGATTTACGGATACATTCTGAATATTACTGCCCAACGGAGGATTGTCATGATGTGGGAAAAAATAAAAGCTTATATCATACAGCACCGGGTCATGATCACGGCCATAGGCACACCCATCGTCGTCATCGCCATTCTCATGGCGCTGCCCATCATGACAGTGCCGGTGCAGGTCACCGAGTCCTACTGGGACACCGAGATCAAGACCGAGCCTTACACAACCACCGAGACCTACACCGATCAGGAGGCCTACACCGCGCAGCAGATGCAGAGCGAGACCGTGCTCAACGAGCAGGCCTCTTACGGCAGCTACTCCCGCAGCTTCACCGTCAACCAGGCCGGCGCCACGGTCTCCATCGACCTGTCCAGCTCCGGTACTCCATACTACTATGCGCCGCGCTACTATATTATCAGCGATAACTACAGCCCCTACTACCGGCCCTGGGGCGGCGGAGGCTACTATCCCTGGTCGGGCGGCGGCTACTGGTACGGCCCCGGCTGGGACTCGGGCTATTATGGCGGCGGCTACGGAGGCCAGCCCTGGATCACCGTGCGCATCAGCTACCCGCAGAATGTCACGCAGTACCGTCCTGTGACCAAGACCCGCGAGGTCACCAAGTACCGCGAGGTGCCCACGCAGGTGCGCAAGGAGAGGACTGTCACGCAATATGTTAAAATGTCGGTCTGGCAGGCCATGTTCCGCTGATCTTTAACTCAGGACGGACGGATGAAAGAATCGATCATGGACATCATCGTCTGCCCCGTTTGCAAGGGGCCGCTGGAGCTCACCGTGTCCGAGAAGAACGAGAAGGATATCGTCTCCGGCACGCTGCTCTGCCGGGCCTGCAACCACACCTATCAGATACTGGACAGCATACCCAACCTGCTGCCGCCCGACATGAACTGCTGAGCCTCTAGGGCTTGTACAGGACGTGCGACGTGGGCGACTCCCACACCTCCACGCTGACCAGGTTGGCCTCGCCCTTGACCGCCGGCGCCAGGTTATCGAAGATCACGCGCGCTATGTTCTCGGCCGAGGGATTTATCTTGTTGAAGGGCGGCACCTCGTTCAAGGCGTTGTGGTCGTACTTATCCAGTATCCCGCCTAGCTGCCTCTTGAGCTCCGTGAAGTCATAGCCCAGCCCCGTATCGTCCAGCTTGCGCACCGAGAGCGTGGCCGCCACCCTGTAGCTGTGCCCGTGCAGCTTCTCGCACTTGCCCTTATACCCCTGCAGGTAATGCGCCGCGTCGAAGGTCTTCTCAACCGTTACGTAGTACATCTCATCCCTCTTTCAGGTCCAGCCTGCCCCGCTTCTCCACCCTGCCGCCTGTCTTGCACTCGTCCAGCAGCTGCTTCATTGTTTTATGTAAAGTCGGGTGCACGTATTGAGGCGCTATCTCCGCCATGGGGACCAGCACGAAGCGCCGCTCGTGCGCCCTGGGATGCGGCACCGTCAGGTGCATGTCCCCGATGCTGTCGGGGCGTGGCGCTCCCATGTTCACGTCATTGCGAGCCACGATGTTATCGGGGCGTGGCGCTCCCATGTTCACGTCATTGCGAGCCACGATGTTATCGGGGTGTGGCGCTCCCATGTTCACGTCATTGCGAGCCACGATGTTATCGGGGTGTGGCGCTCCCATGTTCACGTCATTGCGAGCCCCGATGTTATCGGGGCGTGGCGCTCCCATGTTCACGTCATTGCGAGCCCCGATGTTATCGGGGCGTGGC
>CAZSED010000006.1:23472-24930 GCA_964605885.1 uncultured Dehalococcoidales bacterium | reverse complement strand
GCGTGGCGCTCCCATGTTCACGTCATTGCGAGCCCCGATGTTATCGGGGCGTGGCGCTCCCATGTTCACGTCATTGCGAGCCCCGATGTTATCGGGGCGTGGCAATCTCCCTGCATTCGACCAATTAATCACCCCATCATTATAGAACAATATATCCAGGTCGATGACCCGCGGCGCGTTGCGAAAGGATTCAGCCCTGCCCATCTCCCGCTCTATCCCCTTTAAAAAGGCCAGCATCCGCTGCGGCTTCTCGTCCGTCTCGACACCCAGGACGCAGTTCAGGAAGTCCGGCTGGTCCTTGAAGCCCTCCGGCTCGGTCTCGTAGACCGACGAGGCCCTGACCAGCCTGTACCGGCCGGCCAGCAGCCTGGCAGCCTTGTTGAGGTTGAATTGACGGTCGCCGGTGTTGGAGCCGGCGCCTATGTAGACGATGGCCACTTAACCCTTCGCCCGCACGATGGCGTCGCACATCTTGCAGACGCGGCTGATCACCCGCACGTCGTGCACCCTGACGATGTCCGCGCCCTTGCTGATGCCGATGGCCACGGCCGCCGCCGTGCCCTCCAGCCTCCTCTCGACCGGCATATCCAGCACGGCGCCGATGAACGACTTGCGCGATACTCCCAGCAAAATTGGATATTTCAACGCCGTCAGCTCGTCCAGCCTGCGTATCAGCTCAAGGTTCTGCTCCTGCGTCTTGCCGAAGCCGATGCCCGGGTCGATGATGATGTACTCCGGCGGCAGCCCGGTCATCAGCGCCATGTCGCTCAGCCTGGACAGGTCGTCCATCACCGCCTGAACGATGTTCTGCGCCGGACGCTCCCGCTGGTTGCTCATCAGCACGATGGGCACGCCCTTCTCGCCCGCCAGGTTGACCATCTCGGCCGTGCGCGTGGCGCCCGATACGTCGTTCAGCATATGTGCGCCGGCCGCCAGCGCCTTGACCGCCACGTCTGGCTTGTAGGTATCCACGCAGATCGGCACGTCCACCCAGCGGCCCGCCCTGGAGACGAACGGTATGATCCTGTTCAGCTCCTCCTCGACGGATATGGGGCTGGAGCCGGGACGCGTGGACTCGCCGCCCACGTCGATGATGTCCGCCCCGTCCTTGACCATCTGCCGGGCCGTGTTGAGCGCTGCCGTCAGGTCCGCCGTCCCGTCGCCCGAGAAGGAGTCGGGCGAGAGGTTGATGATGCCCATGATATAGGTGCGGCTGCCCCAGCGGAACTCCTTGCCGCGTATAACGGCCACGCCAGGCTCGCCCGCTGATGCCTTTTCCTCTGCCACGGGCTAATTTTACCATTTTCAGATGCCATTGCGAGCACGTCATTGCGAGGCCCGATCTATCGGGCCGAAGCAATCTCCCTGATTACCTGCGTCATTGCGAGCAGGTCTTTACGTCATTGCGAGCGCTTTTTATACGTCATTGCGAGCACTTTTTATACGTCATTGCGAGCG
>CAZSED010000006.1:19874-23372 GCA_964605885.1 uncultured Dehalococcoidales bacterium | reverse complement strand
CTCCCTCATTACCCGCCCCAGGAGATTGCCACGGCACTGCGTGCCTCGCAATGACATATCATAGTGGCAGGCCATGGTATACATACAAAAATGCTAAAATGGAAACTCAACACACGGAAAAACCATGGGAAAAACTCTCAGCGAGAAAATACTCAGCGCTAGGTCGGGAAAGGACGCCAGGGCCGGCGATATAGTTATCTCGCCGGTGGACCTGGTATTCGTGCAGGATACCACGGGCCCGCTCACCGTCCGCCAGTTCCGCGCCGGCGCCAGGCAGAACCTGGCAGCGCCCGGCAAAACGGCGCTCTTCATCGACCATGCAGCCCCCAGCCCGCATCGCCAGCTCTCCAACGACCACATCTTCCTGCGGGAGTTCGCCGCGCAGACCGGCTGCCTGCTCTACGATGCCGGCAGCGGCGTCTGCCACCAGCTTGTGGGCGAGAAGCTGGCCGGGCCGGGCGACGTCATCGTCGGTGCCGATTCCCACACCGTCACGGCCGGCGCGCTGGGCGCCTTCGCCACCGGCATGGGCTCCTCCGATATCGCCGTCGCCATGTCGCTGGGCAGGACCTGGTTACGCGTACCCGAGAGCTTCAAGATCAACGTTAGCGGCGCCTTCCAGAAGTACGTCGAGGCCAAGGACCTGGTGCTGCATTTAATCGGCGCGCTGGGCGCAGACGGCGCCACCTACAAGGCGCTGGAGTTCAGCGGCGAGACAATCCCCAGGATGACCATGTCGCAGCGGCTGACCGTGGCCAACATGGCCATTGAGGCCGGCGCCAAGGTGGGCATCTTTCCCTCGGACAGCGTCACCAGGGAATTCCTCAAGAAGCAGCGCCGCGGCGAGCGCTGGTTCCCGCTGCAGCCCGACCCCGACGCCCTGTACGAGCGCACGCTGGATATAGACGTTTCACTGCTGGAGCCGCTGGTGGCCAGGCCGCACACTGTAGACAACGTGGCCCCGGCGCGTGAGCTCAAGGATGTAAAGATACAGCAGGTCTTCATCGGCACCTGCACCAACGGACGGCTGGAGGACCTGGCCGAGGCCGCCCGTATTTTAGAGAAAAAGAAGGTCCATCCCGGCCTGAGGCTGCTGGTCGCCCCGGCCTCGCGGCAGGTGCTGCACGACGCCATGGACGGCGGCTACATCAGGCCGATACTCGATGCCGGCGGCATACTGCTGCCTCCCGGCTGCGCCGCCTGCCTGGGCCTGCACCAGGGCGTGCTGGGCGACGGCGAGGCCTGCCTCTCCACCGCCAATCGCAACTTCAAGGGCCGCATGGGCAACCCGGAGAGCTTCATCTACCTGGGCAGCCCGGCCACGGCTGCGGCCACGGCGCTCACCGGCCACATCACCGACCCCCGGGAGGTGGGCAAATGAAGCTCAGCGGTCGCGCCTTCAAGTTCGGCGACGGCATCTCCACCGACCACATCATACCCGGCCGCTATGCTGGCCTGCGCAGCAACCTGGACGAGCTGGCCAAACATGTCATGGAGGACGCCAGCCCGGACTTCGCCTCCAAGGTGCAGCCGGGCGACTTCATCGTCGGCGGCGCCAACTTCGGCCTGGGCTCCAGCCGCGAGCATGCCCCGCTGGTCATTAAAATGGCCGGCGTCAGCGCCGTGCTGGCAAGGTCCTTCGCGCGCATCTTCTACCGCAACGCCATCAACCAGGGCCTGCCGGTGCTCATCTGCGATACCGACCGCATCTCCGAGGGCGACGACCTGGAGATCGACCTTCCCGGCGGCATCATCGAGAATTTGACGACGCACGACAAGATCGCCTTCTCCCCGATACCCGGCGTCATGCTGGACATACTCAACGAAGGCGGCCTCATTCCCTATATAAATAAATACGGAGACTTCAGATTATAGCTGCAATATGTCATTGCGAGGGGAACAATGCCAAACGTCATTGCGAGGCCGATTTATAGGCCGAAGCAATCTCCCTCATTACCCGTCCCAGGAGATTGCCACGTCGCCCGTGGGCTCCTCGCAATGACGTGCTTAACTTTTACACGAGCGGCCCGGACGGCCCGGGAGTGTTGAAGAGGGGCGTCAGCCCCTCTTAGAAAAACTAATCCCTCGCCCTTGAGGGCGAGGGCAGGGAGTGGGTGATAATATTAATGCCATTGCGAAGCACGAAGTGCTGTGGCAATCCTTTGAACGAAGGAGATAATTAAAAAAATGGCCTACAGAGTGACCCTTCTCCCCGGCGACGGAATAGGGCCGGAGATCACGTCCGCCACGCTGCGCGTGCTCGAGGCCACCGGCGTCAGGTTCGACTGGGAGGAGCACGTCGTGGGCGAGGCCGCGCTCAAGCAGTACGGCACACCCCTGCCCGAAGAGGCCATAAAATCAATCAGAAAGAACAGGCTCGCTCTCAAGGGCCCGGTCACCACGCCCATCGGCACGGGCTTCCGCTCCGTCAACGTGGCGCTGCGCAAGGAGCTCGACCTCTACGCCTGCCTGCGCCCCTGCAAGAGCTACCCGGGCATCGTCACCACGCCCTACAGGGACGTTGACATCGTCGTTGTGCGCGAGAACACCGAGGACCTCTACATCGGCATCGAGTTCGAGCGCGGCACCAGAGAGGCCGACGACCTGTACAAATTGATTGAGAGGGGACACAGGTGGAAGCTGCGTAAGGACTCCGGCTTCAGCATCAAGTCCATCTCCGAGTCCGGCTCACGCCGCATCGTGCAGTTCGCCTTCGAGTACGCACGCAACCATGGCAGGAAGAAGGTCTCGGCAGTGACCAAGGCCAACATCATGAAGGTCACGGACGGGCTGTTCCTCTCGGTGGCGCGCCAGGTGGCGCAGGAATACCCGGAGATACAGTTCGACGAGGTGCTGGTGGATGCGCTGTGCATGCGGCTGGTGCGCGATCCTCACCAGTACGACGTGCTGGTGCTGCCCAACCTTTACGGCGACATCATCTCCGACCTCTGCGCCGGGCTGGTGGGCGGGCTGGGCATGGCGCCCGGCGCCAACATCGGCGAGGGCGCGGCGGTCTTCGAGCCCACGCACGGCTCCGCACCCAGGTACACCGGCCAGAACAGGGTCAGCCCCATGGCGCAGATGCTCTCGGCCGTGCTCATGCTGCGCTTCATCGGCGAGGCCGAGGCCGCCGACCGCATGGAGAACGCCATCGCCGCCGTCATCAAGGAGGGCAAGAGCGTGACCTACGACCTGCGCAAAGACCGCACCGAGCCCAGCGTCGGCACCTCCGAAGTCGCCGACGCCGTCATCCAGAAGATGCGCTCTTAAAATCCCATTGCGAGGAGCCTGAAGGGCGACGTGGCAATCTTTTGATCGAAGCGGTCCCTTCGCTTCTAGAGATTGCTTCGCTCCGCTCGCAATGGCCTGTTTACTCTCCATTGCGAGGCACGTAGTGCCGTGGCAATCTCACGGCATTGCGTCATGCCCTTCCCCTTCGCTTCTAGAGATTGCTTCGCTCCGCTCGCAATGGCCTGTTTACTCTCCATTGCGAGGCAC
>CAZSED010000006.1:0-19774 GCA_964605885.1 uncultured Dehalococcoidales bacterium | reverse complement strand
TATAGAGATTGCTTCGCTCCGCTCGCAATGGCCTGTTTACTCTCCATTGCGAGGCGCGTAGTGCCGTGGCAATCTTTTGATCGAAGCCTCATGTTATACTAATCCCCAATGCAAAAAGCCCTCATCCTGGTCAATGCCTTCCTGCTCATGTTCATCTGGTCCGGCGTGGGCTACTATGCCTTCAGCCTGTTCGTCAATCCCTTGCAGGGTGCCTTCGGCTGGGAACGCAGCGCCGTCATGGCGGCCTTCACCGTCATCTACCTGCTCTCCGGGCTGCTCTCTCCGCTGGCCGGCGCGGCCGTCCACCGCTGGGGCGCTAAAAAGATAATCGTCGGCAGCGCGCTGGCCTTCGGCGCCGGGCTGATCGGCCTCTCAACCGTGTCCAGCCTGTGGCAGTTCTACCTTTACTCCGGCCTGATGGGACTGGGCCTGCCCGGCATCGGCCCCATACCGGCCAGCACGGTCGTCACGCAGCGCTTTCACCACAGGCGCGGCCATGCTATCGGCATCATGTCCGCCGGCATCGGCCTGGGCGGCTTGGCGCTCAGCCCGCTCATCGGCAGCCTGCTCATACCCGTTTACGGCTGGCGGGCCGCCTATATCATACTTGGCGGGTTCTCATGGCTGGCCACCATACCCGTCACCTTCCTGGCGCTCCGGCCGGACTGGTTGCCCGCCGCTCCGGACAGCACGCAGGGCATTCAGCCGCAGCCGCAGGCCGCAGGTATCACGCTCAGACAGGCCTTTGCCGCCAGCGCCTTCTGGCTGATTGCGGCCGTGGTCTTCCTGCAGCAGATCAGCCTGGCCGGCGCCATACAGAACCAGGTGCCGTATCTGAACGACCTGGGCTTCCCGGTCGCGCTCACCGCGCTCTGCCTGGGGCTGGTGGGTCTGATGAGCGCCACGGGCAACAACCTGTTCGGCTGGCTGTGCGACCGTATGAGGGCTAACCGTGCCTGCGTGGCCGGGATGGCGCTGCAGGTGGCCGGCATACTCATACTGGTCAGTCTTACACCGGCATCGCCCGGGTGGCTGGCGCTGGCCGGTGCGGTTGTCATCGGCCTGGGTGCGGGTGGCTGGCTGCCCACCATGTCCATGATGGTCAGCGAGAACCTGGGGGCCAGGGAATACGCCAGGATATTCGGCGCCGTCTCCTTCAGCCAGTCGCTGGGCACGGCCTTCGGCCCGCTGCTGACCTCGCTGGCCTTTGACCGCATCGGCGATTACCGGGTGGCCTTCATCTGCCTGCTGGGGCTTTACCTGGTGGCTGCGCCTGCGGCCCTGCTGGTCAGGAGGATGTACGCCGCCCAGGATGCTAAAATAAGCTAGACCGCTAATGCAAGGAGGTCAATCATGGCATCAAAATGCGCGGACTGTCCGATGAAGAAGAAGGCCGAGGCCAACCCGCAGGCGCTCATGAGCCGGATCTGGAAATGGCACACCAACTGGTGCCCCGGCTGGAAGGCCTACCAGCGGGAGCTGAAGGAAAGCGGACAGTCAAGAGAAACCTAGTGCTTACAATATTCGATAATTGAAATGAACTCCAAAGCGCTGTAATATTTATTATTAATTGTCAATTCTTATATGATAACTACTAATTGAGGTTGTGGTCAGGCATGGAACGAGAACAAGCTGTTCTTGATTTGCTTCAAAAATTAAGAGGCCTTGATTCTCTTAAACAATTATTTTTGTCCGAGTTGAATTATGACCGTGTCAACCAGCCTCTATCACGTCGTGGATGGAATCAAACTGCAGCTAATGCCCTAGCTGAAGACCCTTTACTTTTGGCGGGCGGTGGGCAAAATAAAGACTTCCATATAGTATATATTCGCTTACCTCAAAACCGGTTACTTTTAGGGCAGGAACGTCCGGTCGTCAATCAGCTTCTCAAGGAACATCCGTATGGTCTTTTTATCTTCTCCAACCAGGTACAGGATCATTGGCATTTTATCAACGTTAAATACGATCCTGAAGCAGAAAAACGTCGTCTATTCCGGCGTATCAGCATTAGCCCGGAGGAGCGGCTTCGTACAGCCTCCGAGCGCATTGCCATGCTTGACCTACAATCTATCCAGCCGGATATGTTCGATCTCCAGCCGCTGACTATCCAGTCCAAACACGATGAAGCTTTTGACGTCGAAGCAGTCACAAAACAGTTCTTCGAAGAATACAAAGGTAACTTTAAGAATCTAGAAGATGACTTGAAGAAGCAAGCGGGCGATTCTATCTGGGCCCATGATTATTCTCTCCAGTTTCTCAACCGCTGTATGTTCATCTACTTCATTCAGCGTAAGGGCTGGCTGGGAAATGACCATGATTTCCTCCTCAATTTCTGGAAGAGTTATCAGCGATCAGGGCAAATCCAGAACTCATTCGCGGATAAGTGGTTGAAAGTGCTTTTCTTAGAGGCTTTCAATAACAAATTCCATGGCGGCCATAGTTATTTGCCGGCAGAAATCAAAGAAGCTCTTTCGCTGGCGCCATATTTGAATGGTGGCCTGTTTGCCGAAAATAGGTTAGACCAGGTCCAGAAAGTTACCATTTCAGATCGACGCTTCGAGCAGATCTTGAGATTCCTGGAACGCTATAACTTCACCATTGCTGAAGATAGCCCGCTGGATAAAGAAGTGGCCGTTGACCCGGAAATGATTGGTAAGGTTTATGAGAGCCTGGTCAATGTTTCTGAATCAATTGACCAACGCGGCGAAGCGGGCATCTACTATACCCCCAGGACTGAGATCGACCTGATGTGCCGCTTATCGCTGGTAGACCATCTGGCTAACCACCTGGGAGAAACCAAAAAAGAATTACTATATCAATTAATCTTCGCACTTGAGCCTGATGAAAAGACTGACGCCGATAAAGCCGTTGCTGCTGCAAGTCTTTGGCCTACGCTGAATGAACGACTTTATGACGTGACGTTGCTGGATCCTGCCTGCGGCTCCGGCTCCTTCCTCGTTGGTATGCTTAACATACTTGATGACCTGCAGGAGCGGGCCAACCGACAGCTTAGCATGTCAGAACTGCCCTATGAAAGGAAGAAGCGTATCATAGGCCAATCGCTGTACGGCGTGGATGTTATGGAGTGGGCTTGCCACGTGGCCGAGCTGCGCCTCTGGCTCGCGCTGATTGTTGATGCTGAATTCACGCGGGAAGAACTGCACGTCCGGCAAGAACCTTTGTTGCCTCACTTCTCCTTTAAAATTCATTGTGGTGACAGCCTGGTACAGGAAGTGGGCGGCATTAACCTTGCACATGTAGCTGCTTCACAGGAAATACCCCCGCAGTTGAAAGCTCGGATCACCAGTCTAAAGAATGAGAAATTGAAATTCTACAACAATGATAAGATATGCCAATTCCCTACAGCAGATGCTTTGAAGAATGAGGAAAAGAGGTTATTCTCGGATATTTTGGATGCCAGGATACATAATATCCAGGAGCGAATCAAATCTTTGCGCCGAAAGCTCGAAGGTCCTCAGTCATATCAAATAGGTTTGGATGGCAAAGGGGCAGCACGACCCCACCAGATTGACTTAGATGCCAGTAAATATCGACTGGAGATTGAAGCACTCATGGCGGAGTTAGCTCAAATAGAGGCTTCAAATAAAGCTCTCGGCGTCTCCAAAGAAGTCCCCTTCGTCTGGGATATTGCCTTTGTCGAAATATTCGAGAGTGAGAAGGATGGCTTCGATATTGTTATAGGTAATCCACCGTACGTACGGCAGGAAGCCATTGCTGATCCAAAAATTCCGCGTGACAAGGTTACGGCGGAAAACAAGAGGGAATACAAAGGCAAGTTAGCCCTCTCGGTATACCAAAAATTTTCTCACTTTTTTGGCTACAAGGCTGGCAGCAATACTGCGGCGCATAAGATTGACGCTAAAAGCGATCTGTATATCTATTTCTACTTGCACGGACTTTCCTTGCTCAACAGCAAAGGCTCATTTTGTTTCATCACCTCAAACTCATGGCTGGATGTGGGTTATGGCGCTGACTTACAGGAATTCCTGCTCAAGCATAGTCATATTAAGTTGGTGCTGGATAATCAGGTTAAACGTACTTTTACCAATGCCGATGTCAACTCAATAATTGTACTCTTTTCCACGTCTGACGACCGAAGTGAATGGGCGCTGGAGAAGACGGCTCGTTTTGTCATGTTCCGAGTGCCATTTGAACATATTGTAAACCCGGTAATCTTTGATGAGATCGAAGAAGCAATTGTACGTAAGGCAACTAAAGAATATCGTGTCTTTCCTATTAAGCAGAGTGAGCTCTTGGAAGATGGCTCAGAAATAACTGAAGAAGAGAAAACCGGAAAAGCCACTGGCCCATTGATTAGGGCTGCCAGCTATATTGGTAACAAGTGGGGCGGCAAATACCTAAGAGCGCCGGATATCTACTGGGCTGTCCTGGACAAGGGTGCCGAATATTTAAGATGCTTATCAGACCTTTTTAATGGGGAAAGATATCTCAATACCGGTGGCGCTGATGGATTCTTTATCATAGATAACGCTGTGAAATCGACGGGTGGTTGCCTATATGTTCATAACGAAAAAGTTATTACTGATAACAATGCTCCTTTTGCTGGAGAAATTGAGAAAGAGTACTTGGTTCCTCTAATAAAGGACTACACAAAGACTGACAAACGAATTGAGATCAACGGTCATGACGCTTATTGCTTAGTTATTGAAGACCAGCCATCAGATAGGGTTAAGGAATATATAAAATGGGGGGAGAAACAAGGGTACAATAATAGGTCCGTCACTAAAAATTAGCATCCCTGGTATCGACCTACTCGGCAAATGCTAAGCACCGCCAAAATCTTGGTGCCCAGAAGCTTCAGCGACTCATACACGATTTACTATAATCCGCGCAATTATTTGTCACTTAGATTTTATAGATTGCATCCAAAGCTGGATGAAGTAGCTCTTATCGCCTATTTAAATACGACTCTTGTTGCGCTCATTATTGAAACGTTAGGTAATAGGAGTTTGGGATTAGGTGTACTTGATTTCTTCATGGCAGATTTCTTATCACTAAGAATCCCGGTCATTCTAAATAATGATTTGAAATCGGCATTCAGTATACTGAAGAGCACGTACGTGTGTACGGTTAAAGAAGAATACGGATTTAACATTATCAATGGTCAACCAGATTTCTATCCACGACAAGAACGGAAGCAACTGGACGATGTAGTATTTGATGCTCTTAGACTTACCAAGGGTGAGCGTGACGCAATCTACGAAGCAATAATCAACCTTGTAGAGGCGAGGATTAATAAAGCCGGCAGCATCTAATGCTTGACATTGTTACCCAATATGGGTAAGATAATACCCGAAATGGGTAATTTCAATGAATGAAAATTTCTGCAGTGGTCTCTTCGGTAAAACACGGCAGGCGGTTTTAGCCCTCCTATACGGGCAAACGGATAGATCTTTTTATACCAAGCAGATACTGGACTCTGTAAAAATAGGCCGCGGGACAGTGCAACGGGAATTGAAAAACCTGACAGATACCGGCATCATCATACGTGAAGTGCAGGGCAGACAGGTCTACTACCGTGCCAATGAAAAATGCCCTATTTTCAATGAACTTAAAAGCATTGTGAGAAAAACCTTCGGCATTGCTGACGTTATTAGACAATCTCTGGCTGCCAAGGCCGATAAAATGCGGGTGGCTTTTGTCTTCGGATCGGTTGCCATGAGCACCGATGACCGAAGAAGTGATATTGACTTAATGGTGGTGGGGGAAATCACTTTTGGTGAATTGATTTCTCTCCTCAAGCCAGCCGAAAAACAAGTAGGCCGAGAGATCACCGCGGTAGTTTATCCAGTTGCCGAATTTAAGAAGAAGGTTAAAGATGACCACCATTTTGTCAAGACCGTGCTTGAGGGCGAGAAAATATTTGTAATTGGCAGCGAAGGTGAGCTTAGAAGATTGGTCAAGAGATAAACTAGTCTTACGGCATCGCCCTTCGGCCAGTGAAATTGCTGAACTGCTGCATATTTGCGACCGTGACCTTGAAAAAGTAAAGATAGTGGAACTTGGTCCGGATTGGCGGTTGAGTATTGCTCATAATGCGGCTGTTCAAGCCGCTAAGACGGCACTGGCCGCAGTTGGTTACCGCGCCCGTAAAGAGGGGCAACACTATATTGTTCTGCAATCGCTGGCTTTTACGCTTAAATCGCCCCCCGCCATAATTGATCAGTTAGACAAATTCCGTCAAAAACGTAATATTAGCGACTATGAAAGGGCTGGAAGTGTTACAGATCAAGAGGTTAAAGAAATGATTACTCTGGCCAAACAGCTTCGCACTGACGTGGAGAAATGGCTTCGTGCTAAATATCCTCGTCTCGTTACGGAGATTTAGATGCCGGCACACGATATTATCGACAACCGCAAAGAGATACTAATCGACCATATTAATCGCATATTGAGCTCAACGGACTCAGCGCGATTTGCCGTCGGCTATTTCTTTCTCTCCGGCCTTACCAGCATCGCTGATAAGCTAAAGAGCATTAAGGAACTTCGCCTCCTCATCGGCAATACTACTAATCATGAGACTTTAGAGCAATTAGCGGAAGGCTGCCGGCGACTGGAGCTGGTCAAAGACGCCGCTGAAGCGCAGGCTTACCCGAAGAAAGCCGAAGCTAAACGAATGGCAACAGAAACAGCAGAAAACATCCGTTCCAGCATGGAATTTATGGACCAGACCGATGAGGGTGAGACACTGGTTAAAGAGATGGTGCGGATGATAGAGGACAAGCGTTTGAAAGTGAGCGTCTATACCAAAGGCCGCCTGCATGCCAAGGCCTATATCTTTGACTACGGCGTCATATTTGATAGTAGCGGTAAGCAGGTTGAACGCCACGAAAAGGGTATAGCTATTGTGGGCTCATCCAATCTGACGCTTTCCGGAGTGACTCATAACACAGAGCTGAATGTGGTAGTGCAGGGCAATGATAACCACGCCGAGCTTGTGCGCTGGTTCGACGAACTATGGAATGATTCCCAGGACTTCGATGAGGCTTTGATGCAAGAAATGAAACAGTCCTGGGCACTGGCACCAGTCAAACCTTATGACATTTACATGAAGACCATCTATGCCCTGGTGAAAGACAGGCTGGAGGGTGAAGATGATCGGGACATTCTTTTTGACAGTGAGATCACGCGTCAGCTGGCTGATTTTCAGAAGACGGCGGTCCGTCAGGCCATTCAGATGGTCAGGGATTACGGCGGCGCTTTTGTAGCCGACGTCGTTGGATTAGGCAAATCATATATCGGCGCGGCGGTTGTCAAGCATTTTGAGCGCAGCGATCATTCCCGGCCACTGATAATTTGCCCGGCACCGTTGGTGGAAATGTGGGAAAGGTATAACGAGGTCTATGAACTTAACGCCCGGGTTCTTTCTACGGGCTATTTGAGGGAAGACGATGGGAGCACAACCAATATTTTGCTAAAGGATGCCAAATACCGGGACCGCGATTTCGTACTGATCGATGAGAGCCACAATTTTCGCTACCCTGATACTCAGCGTTATAAAGTAGTGCAGCAATTTCTCTCCACTAGAAGACGTTGCTGCTTCCTGACCGCTACACCGCGTAATAAGACAGCCTGGGACGTCTATTATCAAATAAAGCTATTTCACCAGGATGATAAAACAGAATTTCCAATCGACCCACCTGATTTAAAGCAGTATTTTAAGCTGATAGAGAAAGGTGACAAACAGCTTCCTGACTTGCTTTCCAACGTCCTCATTCGCCGTACCCGCAATCATATCCTAAGATGGTATGGATTTGACGCTCAGACACATCAGCCAGTAGATCCAGCCAAGTTTAGAGATTACATGGATGGTCAACGGCGCGCCTATGTATTTGTCGGTGGAAAACACCAATTCTTCCCCAAGCGTGAATTGGAGACTATTGAGTACAGTATTGAGCAGACATATCAAGGGCTGTACCAGGAGCTACGGAACTACCTTGGCAAACGCAAAAGCGGCTATCCAGTTGAACCAATATCGGGTGAGCTCTCTTACGCTCGATATAGCCTGTATCATTTCGTATCTAAAGACAAGCAACGGCGGGAGCCATATGCCAGCTTACATCGTGCCGGGGTAAACCTCCGTGGTCTAGCCCGTATACTTCTTTTCAAGCGTTTTGAATCCAGTGTATTCGCCTTCCGAGAAACAATTAAGAGATTAATTACTGTCCACCAGCGTTTCTCTGAGGCACTTGCTCAAGGAATTGTACCCGCCGGCGACAAGGCTGAAGAGTTGCTTTATGAACCAAACCAGGTAGAAGAACAGGATTTTATGGATGAGTTGCGCAGGGCATCCGGACGTTACGATGCTGCTGACTTCGATATAGAACGTCTGCGCCGGCATGTTAACCACGATCTTGCGCTATTAAAGAAGATGCTCGAGCTGGTTGAGCCTATTACACCAGACAAAGATGCTAAATTACGTAAACTAAACGAGGAATTAGCGAAGATTCCTCTTAAGGAAGGCAAAAGGCTGATATTCACTCAATATGCGGATACGGCGAGATATTTGTTCGATAATTTAAATCCACAAGCAAAGAAGTCCGATATAGATGTCATTTACAGCGGAGACAAGAGTAAAGCTAGAATAGTTGGCAGATTTGCTCCAAAAGCCAATCCAGAGTATCAATTCGCATCAGGCGAGTGTGAGTTGATGACAGTTATTGCCACTGATGTTCTGGCAGAAGGTCTTAACCTTCAGGACTGCGACAAAATCGTCAATTATGACTTGCATTGGAATCCGGTACGCCTTATTCAACGATTTGGGCGTATTGACCGTATCGGGTCAGATCATGACATCATATATGGATTCAACTTTCTTCCTGAAACAGGTATTGAACGTAATCTTGGACTAAAAGAAAAACTGCATAACCGTATTCAGGAGATACATGACACTATCGGAGAGGATTCCGCTATCCTTGATCGCACTGAGACGCTAAACGAAGAAGCAATGTATGCTATCTATGAAAAGAAAGGCGGGCAGCTAAGCCTGTTCGATGATGAAGAGGGTGAATTGCTTGATATCAACGAAGCTGAGGAACTTATGAGGCAACTTCGCAGAGAGAAACCCGATGAATATGACCGTATTTCAAATCTGAGAGACGGCATCCGCACAGTGAAATCTTCGTCTACTAAAGGGACTTATGTCTTCTGTCAAGCAGGGAGGTATCAGCAGTTATACCTTATGGATGAAACTGGAGAGTTGGTAACCAGGGATATCCCCCGAATATTGGGTATCATAAAATGTGGGCCAGATTTGGAAGGACTTCCACTGCCGAAGGATTATAATGCCAAAATAATGAGGATAAAACAACAATTTGCTGAGGAAGTCAAGCACCGTCAGGCAGAACGTGAATATACGCCCTCTCTGACTCAAGGCCAACGTTATATGCTCAGGGAGTTGCGCGTATTATTCAATGTTACAGATAATGAGGATCTAAAAGCTCAGATAAATATTTTAGAAGGTGCTTTCCGCGGAACCATCACCAGAGCTCTGGCTAAAGAGTTAAATCGACTCCGTCATAACGGAGTGACAGGGCATTCACTCCTGACAAGTCTTGGGGAGCTATATTACCAGCATAATATGCATGATTGGATTGATAAGCGACGTCTGCAAATCGAGGAGCAGCCACCGCCGATAATTATCTGTAGTGAAGGGCTGAAGTAGAAGATAAATTGCCGGCGATAGATATCAAATGATTATTTACTAAACCCTATTACAAACCGTAACAGCCCCGCCACACTCTTGGCGTCCTGTATCTCCCCTCTCGCGATCAGCCCCTTGATCTGTAATATAGGGACGCGCACCAATTCAATCTCGTCGGTGTCCTCGGCGGTCAGCCTGGAGGGCTTGAGGTCCTCGGCCAGGAAGACGTGCAGGTACTCGGTGCAGTAACCGGGCGCAGCGTAGAAGCCGCCCAGTTTGGTCAGCTTGCCGGGGATGTATCCTATCTCCTCCTGCAGCTCGCGCCGTACGGCCTGCTCGGGCGTCTCGCCCGGGTCTATGCCGCCGGCTGGTATCTCCAGCAGCACCCTGCCCGCCGGCCGCCGGTACTGCCGCTCCATGATCACGTTGCCCTCCCCGTCCAGCACCACGCAGGCTATGACGTCATCGTGCTCGACAATCTCCCTGGTGGTGACAACGCCGGAGGCCTTCTCGACCGTCACAATCCTCAACCGCACGGCACGGCCGCTGAAGACGGTCTCCTCTTTAAGCACCTTCTCCTTCGGATTGCTTTTCATTTGGCTTTCCTGGGCAGCCTGTAGACCAGCGCAACCTCTTCGCAGTCCGGGAACTTGGGGCAGGAGTAGCACTCTGCCCAGACCTTGCGCGGCAACTCCAGCTTGTCCACCAGCTTGAAGCCCTGCTTCTTGAAGAAGCCCGGCTTGTAGGTCAGGCAGAAGAGGCGCGGTATGCCCAGCGCTTTGGCCTCATCAATACAGGCCTGCACCAGCGCAGCGCCCAGGCCCTTCTTATGCCTGTTCTCCTCAACGGCCAGCGACTTTATCTCCGCCAGGTCGGCCCAGCTTATATGAAGTGCTACGCAGGCCTCGACTTTTCCTTTGGCATCACGTATAACAAAATAGTCGCGCAGGTTTTCGTATATCTCGCTCAGCGCACGCGGCAGCATCTCGTCACGGGCGGCAAATTTATTCACGAGCTCGTGCATTTTACTCACATCTCCGATGGTGGCTTTTTCTACGTTCGTTTTGGTTTTTATTGGTTTCTTCGCTTTTAGAGTTTGCTTCGTCACTTTGTTCCTCGCAATGGTACTTATTTATCACCCTTACCCTGCCCTCTCCCTCAAGGGAGAGGGATTATTCTTTTAAAGAGGGGCTGTCGCCCCTCTTAGACGCTCCCATACCGTCGGGGCCTCTATTATAATACAATGAGGACTTTCGCTAAGTTACGGGCTCTCTCTTCGATTATAGAGTTTGCCACGTCGCCCCGATTACATCGGGGGCTCCTCGCAATGGCATGGCAGGGAGGTTGCCACGCCCCGATTACGTCGGGGCTCGCAATGACAGGGAAGAAGAACGTCATTGCGAGGCACGCAGTGCCGTGGCAATCTCATAGGGATTTGCCTTTAAGTTTGGTTGTCAGTGTGCTGTAGAAGTCGCTGCGAGGCCTGAGGCGGGTGAACCTGGTCACGTGCGGGCTGAGGCTGACAACAACGCCGTCGCCGTTGCCCAGCGGCTCCTCGACCTGGCCGTCCATGCTGACGACCGCCTCGTGGTTGGTGTGCACCCTGAGCGACACCTTCGTCTCCGGCGAGAGCACCAGCGCCTTGTCCAGGCTGAGGTGCGGACAGACCGCCTTCAATATAATGTCCCGGCTCTCCGGGTAGAGCACCGGCCCGTTGGCCGCCAGCGTATAGCCCGTGCTGCCGGTGGAGGTGGCCACGATGACCGCATCGGCCCTGTAGGTGGTGAAGGGAGTTCCGTCCAATCCGACCTCGATATTGACCAGCCGCATGTTGCGGCCGCGGCCGACCACAACGTCGTTCAGCGCGTGGTAGGTCCTGCCCGACCCGAGCACGGCCTGCAGCATGGTGCGCTGCTCTATCCAGCCCTCGCCGTCAAGTATCCTGTCCAGCTTATCGTTGGCGCCGTCGGCCTCCAGCTCGGTCATGAAGCCCAGCTTGCCGAAGTTGATGCCCACGATGGGTATCGCACGCGGGAAGATGATGCGGGCCACCCTGAGTATGGTGCCGTCGCCGCCCACGCTGATCACCAGGTCCGTGCCGTCCATCAGCCTGGCGGCCTCGGCCTCTTCCCAGGAGGAGTGCAGCCAGCAATCCAGCTTTTTGCCCTTGAGGTAGCTTTCCAGTTTGCGGGCAAAATTCTCGGATTCTTTAACTTTGGGGTGGTATAAGACGCCTACCTTTTTCACAAGTCAGCAATATAGCATCAGTGTATCTGAGTGTCAAACTCACCCTCTCCCCGGCCCTCTCCCTCGTGGGAGAGGGGATCCTTTCTTAAAGAGGGGCTTTACAGCCCCTCTTAGACGCCATCAGGCCGAATGGGCTTCACTTGTGAGACATACATGTTATTGCGAGGCCCGACTTTATCGGGCCGAAGCAATCTCCCTGATTACCGATGCGGTGAGATTGCCACGTCGCCCTGAAGGGCTCCTCGCAATGGCAGTCTTGACAACATATAATTGATCTAGCTATACTACAAAAAGTTGATCCCCACCTGCTGGATGCGGCTTCGGCCGTGTCCCCAGGTGGGTGTATTTTTAAACAGATGCGAACCATTGTATTTATCGATGGTCAAAATCTGTATCATCTGGCTAAAGAGGCATTTGGTGGCGGGGATACAGGCCCGGTCGTTTATTCCTATCCATCTTATGATGTAGAACGTCTAGCTAAAAGACTTGTAAACGCAAAACCTGGTCGTGAGCTGATTCAAATCAGGTTCTATACGGGAGTGCCGGATCCGGATGTGGGCGATGACGAGGAACGCTGGCACACATTTTGGACAAACAAGCTTCGCTTCGTCAGGAACCAGGGAATATATGTCTATAGGGGCAGGATAAATTCCTCCAGACAGGAAAAAGGCGTCGATGTTTCCCTTGCCATCGATTTAGTAGACCTTACTTACCAGAACAAATATGATCTCGGCATAATAGTTAGCCAAGATTGGGACTTCGGCCCGGCCGTACACCTGGCAAAGATCATCGCTGGAGGGCAGGGCCGCACGATACAATTTGAATCCTGGTTCCCCTATGCGCCGGACAAAGGAATCATAGATAGAGGTATTCCCGGAACCACCTGGATAAAGATTGATAAAGCTTTATATGATCGCTGCTTAGACCTTAACGATTACAGATATACTATCCACTGATGACAGGGCGAGTTGACACGTTGCCGGAAAGTGCTAAGATTTCTCTTGTATCACGACGGGGATAAACGCTCTAGGGTAAGTCCGAAGAGGGTTTATCCTCATTATTATTCCAAAGGGTAATCTATGCCCCGAATATCTTGGCGGCGGACTGGGCGAAGGCGATGAAGATGCCGGGGACCACGCCGGCGATGACCACCACGATGCAGCAGAAGGCCAGCGCCAGCCACTCGGGCCAGGAGGCGGCCACCTTCTCGTCCGATTTCGGCTCGGCCAGCCACATGGCCTTGACCACCTTGAAGTAGTAGTAGGCCGAGATGACGCTGTTGATGACGGCGATGATGACCAGCCAGATCAGCCCCTGGTTGACCGCGCCGCTGAAGATGTAGATCTTGGCTATCAGCCCGGCCGTGGGCGGCAGCCCGGTCAGCGAGACCAGGCAGAGCGTCAGCCCCAGCGCCAGCAGCGGCGCACGTTTGCCCATGCCGGCGTAGTCGTCGATCATGTCGCTGTTTATCCTGTTGGAGATGGCGATGATGGCGATGAAGGCGCCCAGGTTGGTCAGCGTGTAGCTGAAAAGGAAGAATAGCAGCCCGGAGCGCACCACGGCGTCCGACTGCGCGGCCATGCCCATGGCGGCCAGGCCGACCATGAGATACCCGGCCTGCGCGATGCTGGAGTAACCCAGCAGCCGCTTGATGTTGGTCTGCACGACGGCTACGAGGTTGCCGAAGGTCATGGTCAGCGCCGCCAGCACGGCGATGATGACACCCCACTCGAAGTGAATCCAGGTTGGGACGCCGAAGGCGGTGAGCAGTATGCGGGTGATGACGGCGAAGCCGGCGGCCTTGCTGGCCACGGAGAGGTAAGCGGTGACCGGCGTGGGAGCGCCCTCGTAAACGTCCGGCACCCACATCTGGAAGGGAACGCTGGCTATTTTGAAGCCGAAGCCGGCTATGACCAGTATCAAACCCGTCAGCAGCACCGGCATGGAGAGCAACTCATTGGCAGGTGCGGCCTTGAGGAAGTCGGAGATGCAGGTCAGGCAGGTGCTGCCCGTCATGCCGAAGACCAGAGCCATGCCGTAGAGCAGCACGGCCGAGGCCACGGCGCCCAGTATCAGGTATTTCAAACCGGCCTCGCTGGATTGTTTGTCCTTGAGGAAGCTGACCAGCGCGTAGAGCGAGATGCTGCTCAGCTCCAGCGAGAGGTAAATAGTGATCAGGTTGACCGACGATACCAGCAGCATCAGGCCGATGGAGGAGAGCAGCAGCAGCGCATAGTACTCGCCCTGGAACTTGTCGAACTTGAGCACGTATTTATAGGAAGCCAGCACAACAAGTATGACGGCGGCCAGTATCAGCAGCTTAAAGAACAGGCCGAACTGGTCGATGGTTATCATCTTGTAGAAGGACTCCGACCCGGCGCCGCCCCACAGCATGACGCAGAAGCCGGAGGCTATCAGCGCGCCGACCACGGCCAGCAGCGGCAGCACGCCCTTGCGGCTGCTGAAGAGGTCCACCAGCACGATGACCAGCGCAAAGGCCAGTACCGTTATCTCGGGCGCCGTATACTTGAACAGGTCCATCATATAAATATTACCCGCCGATCAACTTGGCTATCGGCGCAACTCCCATGTTGATGATATCGGTCAGCACGGCCGGGTAGATGCCGACCAGCATGATGACCACCACGAAGGCGAATGTGCTGATCTTCTCGACTGTGTCGGCGTCGCCCACGCCGTTGTACTTGTCCAGCGGGTAGCCGTAGAAGACCCGCTGCAGCATCCAGAGTATGTAGCCGGCGGTCAGCACCACGCCTGTGACGGCGATCAGCGTGAAGACCGGCATGCCGGCGATGACGGTTGAGGAGAAGGCGCCGGCGAAGGTGATGAACTCGGCCACGAAGCCCGCCGTGCCCGGCAGTCCGAGCGAGGCCAGCCCTGCTATGCTGAAGACCACTGTGATGACGGGCATCTGGCGCGCCAGGCCGGAGAGGTTATTCAAATCACGCGTGTGCGTCTTGTCGTAGACCAGGCCCACCATGGCGAAGAGCAGGCCGGTGATGACGCCGTGGCTGAACATCTGCAGGCTGGCGCCGGCCAGGCTGACCTGGTTCAGCGCAAAGATGCCCAGCAGCACGTAGCCCATGTGGCTGACCGAGGAGTAGGCTATCAGCCGCTTGAGGTCGGTCTGCCTGAGCGTGACGGCCGCGCCGTAGACCACGCCCACCACGGCCAGCGTGCACATGACAGGAGCGAAATAAACCGCTATCTGCGGCAGCATGCTAACCGAGAGGCGTATCATGCCGTAGCCGCCCATCTTGAGCAGGGCGCCCGCCAGTATGACCGAGGCGGCGGTGGGGGCGTTGGTGTGAGCGTCCGGCAGCCAGGTGTGGAAGGGGAAGACCGGCAGCTTGATGGCGAAGCCGATGGTCAGCAGGAAGAACAGCGCCGACAGCGGTATGAATGACGAGCCTATCTCGATGCCGGCCAGCGCCGTGATGTCCAGCGTTTTGGTAATAAAATAGGTGCTGAGTATGCCGGCCAGCATGAAGGCGCTGCCGACCAGCGTGTAGATCAAATACTTGTAGGCGGCGTACTCCTTGCGGCCTGAGCCCCAGATGATGATGAGGAAGAACATGGGTATCAGCTCCAGCTCCCAGAAGAGGAAGAAGAGCACCAGGTCCAGCGAGAGGAAGACGCCCAGTATGCTGGTCTCCAGCAGCAGTATCCAGATGAAGTATTGCTGGGGCCTGAGCTGTATCTTCCAGGAGATGAGCACGGAGACCACGCCCAGGAAGGTCATGAGTATCATCAGCGGCAGGCTGAGCCCGTCCACGCCCAGGTGGTAGAACGAGTTGACCGCCGGTATCCACAGGACCTTCTCCTCGAACTGCATGTGGCCCACGGCCGCGGCCGAGCGGTCGAACATGAGGAAGACGGCCAGCGAGACCAGGAAGGAGGCCAGGGTCGCCGCCAGCGCGATCCACTTGACCGTCCTCTGGCCCGGCCTGGGTATGAGCGCGATGACCAGCAACCCGATGACCGGGAGGAAGATGATCCAGCTCAACAAATTCAAATTCAAGATCATTTACCTCAATGGAACAGGTACACGCACACGGCGATGGCCACGATGCCGATGGCGATGGTGATCACGTAAAGCTGTGTCTGGCCGGTCTGCAGCCTGCGCAGCGCGCCTCCGGCCCCGGCCGTCCCGTCGGCCGCGCCGTTGACGGCGCCGTCCACGATGCTGGAGTCGAACATGGCCATCCACTTGAAGATGCCGTTATATAAAATCTTTTTAACGATGATGTCCTCGTAGAGCACATCGAACCCGTACTTGTTGATGAGCATGGTATAAATCGGCTTAAAGGCCCGGCCGATGGCCTCGGGCTTGATCCACTTCTTGATATACATTACCCAGGCCAGGAAGATGCCCAGCAGCGCCACGATCAGCGCCGCCAGCGGGAGCGGGTGCGAGAAAACGCCCAGCAGGGAGGCCACGATGTTGGTCTCCTCGGCCTCGCTGCCCAGGAGCTGGCTGAAGCCGCCCGTGATGTTGAACCAGCCGGCGCAGACGGCCAGCAGGGCCAGCACGACCATGGGGGCCACCATGACGGCCGGCGACTCGTGCGGGCCGTGCGCGTGGGCGTCGTGCCCGCCGTGCTCCGGCTCGGCGCCGCCCCTGTACTCGCCGTGGAAGGTCATGAAGACGGCGCGGAACATGTAGAAGGCGGTCATGAAGACGGTGATGATGGCCAGCGCAAAGAGCACGGGATTGTGCTCGAAGGCGGCCACCAGTATGCCGTCCTTGCTCCAGAAGCCGGCCAGCGGCCAGATGCCCGCCAGGCTGAGCGAGCCGATGACGAAGGTGATATAGGTCCAGGGCATGGCCTTGCGCAGGCCGCCCATCAGCCGCATGTCGAAGGTGCCGCTGCCGTGGTTGACGCTGCCCGCGCCCAGGAAGAGCAGGCACTTGAAGAAGGCGTGCGTGAAGAGGTGGAAGATGCCGATGGCCACGCTGCCCACGCCCAGGCCCAGCATCATGTAGCCCAGCTGGCTGATGGTGGAGTAGGCCAGCACGCGCTTGATATCGTTCATGACCAGCCCCATGCTGGCGGCAAAGATGGCGGTGAAGGCGCCGATGACGGCCACCACCGTCATGGCCTCGACCGAGTGCTGGTAGAGCGGGTAGAAGCGGGCCACCAGGAAGACGCCGGCCGCCACCATGGTGGCGGCATGTATCAGGGAGCTGACGGGTGTGGGGCCTTCCATGGCGTCGGGCAGCCAGACGTGCAGCGGGAACTGCGCCGACTTGCCGGCGGCGCCGGCGAAGGCGCCGATGGCCACCCAGGTCAGGGTCGAGCCGGCCAGCGCGCCGGTTGCCACCAGCTTATATATGGCCTCGGTATCGAAGGTGCCGGTGCTGGCATATAAAATCAGTATGGCGGCCAGGAAGCCGAAGTCGCCCAGGCGGGTGACGATGAAGGCCTTCTTGGCGGCGTTGGCGGCGGAGGGCTTGTGGAACCAGAAGCCGATCAGCAGGTAGGAGCCCAGGCCGACGCCCTCCCAGAAGACGAACATGAACAGGATATTGTTGGCCAGCACCAGGCCCAGCATGTTGGCGGTGAAGAGCGACATGAAGGCGTAGTAGCGCAGGTAGCCCGGGTCGCCCTGCATGTAGCCCTGCGAGTAGATCTGCACCATCAGGCTGACCAGGGTCACCACCACCACCATCACGGCCGTCAGAGCGTCCAGCATCACGCCGATGTGTATGTTGAGCGTGCCGATGACCGCCCACTGGATATCGTCCACCATGAGCATGTGCTCGGGCGCGGCCATGACGGCGCCCAGCACCCAGAAGGCCAGCGCGCAGGCGACGCCCACGGCGCCGATGGTGACGTAGCCGCCCAGCTTGGGATATTTAGGCAGGAAGGGGCGCAGCACCAATGAGATGAAGAGGAAGGAGAACATGGGCAACAGGAAGATCAGCCAGGGAACGTAAGTCGGCATCAGAGTTTCCTTAAGACCTCCTCAACGACGTGCAAGCGTTCCTGCGAGACGTAGACCTTGTAGGGCACGGACTCCCTCATCTCCAGCCTGGGGGTGTCCGGCAGTATGCGTGCTGGAATGCCCTCGCCCTCGAGGAATTCCTTCCACATCTCGGCCATCATTTTGTTCGGTGCGCTTTTAACCTGTACCCACATATCGTTACCATTTCAAAATGTTGAAATTTTCCATGTCCACGCTCTCGCGGTTGCGGTAGATGGCGAAGACGATGCCGATGCCCACTGCCACCTCGGCGGCGGCCACCACCATGACGAAGATGGCGAAGATCTGCCCGGTCAGAGCCACCGGCGTGACATACAGCGAGAAGGCGATGAGCGTGATGTTAACGGCGTTGAGCATGATCTCCAGCGACATGATGAGCTTGATGACGTTGCGCTGGGTCAGCACGCCAAAGAGGCCGATGCAGAAGAGCACGGCCGAGAGAATCAAATAGTGATAAAGTCCCACTGTAAACATCATTTTTCCCGTATGACGGCGACGGCTCCCAGTATGGCCGAAAGCAGGAGCACCGCGGCTATCTGCACGGTCAGCAGGTAGCCGGGGTCGCCGAACAGCGCCTTGCCCAGCGGCTTGATCGTCTCGTCGAGCGGTGGGTTCTGGGGCAGGCCGAACTGCGTGTTGATGATGCCCCAGCTGATAGCGCCCAGCAGCAGCAATGAGACCAGGCCGGCGACGTATTTGAGCGCGCCCAGCGGCTGGCCCTGCCGCGCATCGCGCGTGAGCATGATGGCCACGATGATCAGCACGGAGATGGCGCCGACGTAAATCAATATCTGCACGATGGCCAGGAAGTCGGCGTGCAGCATCAGGTAGATGGCTGCCACGGTCATGAAGAGCACGATCAGGCAGAGTGCGGCGCGGAAGACGTCCCGCACCAGCAGCACGGCCAGCGCCGAGACCACGGCCAGAGCGGCCAGCCCGTAGAATACCAGATCAGGCACCGGACCCCCTCTTGCGCTTGCTCAGCGGAAGCAGCTTGAGCTTCTGGCCGCCGTCCTCCCGGTTGTAGAGCAGCAGGCTCTGCTTGGGCAGCGCCTCTGCGAACTGGGGGCGGTAGTAGGAGCTGGGCTTGTGCTTCTCGCTGACAGAAAGCATCTCTTTGCTCAACACAAGGTCGCCCCGGCGGTAGTCGGCGCACTCGTAGTCCACGCCCATGGCCAGGGCGTCATAGGGGCAGGACTCCACGCACAGGCCGCAGAAGATGCAGCGGCCGGTATCGACCTCGAACTTGTCCACGATGAACTTGTTGGGCTCTCCACGGTGCGTAACTAAAATAATGTTGCCCTGCAGGCAGGCCTTGGTGCAGGTGCCGCAGCCGGTGCACCTGTCCGGGAACCAGACCAGCTCGTTGCCGCGCGTGCGGCGCGAGATGTTGAGCTTCTCGTCCGGGTACTGCACCGTCAGCGGCGCACGGAAGAGGTGCTTAAGCGTCAGCGCCAGGCCCTTGGCTATGCCCAGCCCGTAGCGTTCAAACTTCAACGCGGCCACCTCCCAGTGTGAACAGCCTGGACCAGAGCAGCACCAGCAGCCCGGCGGCGGCGAAGTTGACGATGATCATGACCCACTGCAGCGCTGCCGGTATGGCCAGCACCTCGATGGCTATTATTATCAAATTGATCACGGCCAGCGGCAGCATGCATTTCCAGGCGAAGGACATGAGCTGGTCCACGCGGAAGCGCGGCACGGTGGAGCGTATCCAGACGATGACGGAGAAGACCAGCATGACCTTGACGATGAACCAGATGACGGGCGGCAGCAGCGGGCCCTGCCAGCCGCTGAGGAAGAGCGTGGTGATGATGCCGGCATAGGCCAGCGCCA
>CAZSED010000005.1:0-110411 GCA_964605885.1 uncultured Dehalococcoidales bacterium | reverse complement strand
CGATGCCGACGTCATCGTCGAGGGCTTCCGCCCGGGCGTGGTGAAACGCATGGGCGTGGACTACAAGGCGGTCAGCAAGATAAACCCTCGCATCATCTACTGCTCGCTCAGCGGCTACGGCCAGGACGGCCCCTACAGCCAGCATCCGGGGCACGACATCAACTACATCTCCATCGCCGGTGCGCTCAACCTCATAGGCTGGCCGGGCCAGCAGCCGGCTATACCGCTCAACCTGCTGGGCGACTTCGCCGGCGCATCACTGCACGGCATTGTGGGCATACTGGCAGCCCTCTTCGCCCGTGAAAAGACTGGCAAGGGGCAGTTCGTGGACATATCCTACACGGACAGCGTGATAACCCTGCTCACCTTTTTCCTGCAGCAGCATTTCAGCGCCGGCTACAGCTTCCCCCGGGGGCAGTGGGCGCTTTCCGGCGGCTATCCCTACTATAAGACTTACCAGGCCGCCGACGGCAAGCTCATCAGCCTGGGCTGCATCGAGCCCTGGTTCTGGGACAACCTGTGCAGGGCCATCGGCAGGGATGACCTGAAAGAGTTCCACTTCGACCTCGACCACCTGGGGCACGGGCCCGACGGACCGCAATGGGATAAGGTGGAGCAGGAGTTGAAAAAGATATTTCTGACCAGGCCACGCGATGAGTGGTTCGACTTCCTGATCAAGCACGATGTGCCCGTGGGCAAGGTCTACTCCCTGCAGGAGGTCTTCACGGACCCGCAGCTGCTGCATCGCCAGATGCTGCTGGAGTTCGACCATCCCAGGCTGGGCAAGGTCAGGCAGCCGGGCATAGCCATCAAGCTGTCGGAAACGCCGGGCAAGGTGCGCAGCCTGGCCCCCTACTCGGGAGAACATACGGTGGACGTGCTGCTCTCCCTGGGATATTCCAAAGCTGATATAGAAAGCTTGCGCAAAGCAAATGCGATAGGCTAAAATTGAGCAACGGAGGTGGGTCTATGGCAGCCAAAGCATTCGTACTTATTACTACTTCGGTGGGGCAGACCAAGGCAGTCCTCACGGCCCTGAAAAAGATCGACGGCATTAAATCCGTTGATGCAGTTATGGGCCCCTATGATATTATAGCAGTGGTGGAAGGGGACTCCGTGGATGCAGTGGGGAAGCTTATCACCGAGCAGTTCCACAAGATCGGCGGCATCGAACGCACTACCACCTGCCAGACTATCCGCATCGCCTGACAGCCGGTCCGATGGACTGCATTTTCTGCAAAATCGCCGCCGGCACCATACCTGCGGAAGTGGTCTACCGCGATAAAGACTTCCTGGCCTTCCGTGATATCCATCCGCAGGCGCCCGTGCACGACGTCATCATTCCCAGGAAACATATACCCTCCGTTAACGAGCTGGAAGAAGCAGACCTGCCCCTGGCCGGCAAGATGATCCTGGTGGCCAGGATGGTGGCACAAAAGGAAGGCATTGCCGTGAAGGGTTACAGGCTGGCTATAAACTGCGGCCCGGACGGCACACAGCTTGTCCCGCACTTGCACCTGCACCTTCTGGGCGGCAGGCTGCTGACCAATGAGCTCGGCTGAGCAAGCGCACAGGCCTCGGAACGCACTGTCTAATAATTAGTGCTGGGCCCTTCGCTCTGGAAATACAGGGCCCCGTCCGAATAGGGAAGTTCACCCGCTGAGCGCGCCACCGCCAGTATGCTGTTGCACTTGGCCATAGCCCTCTGGCTGATGGAAGGATCGTAGCAGCAGATAAAAAAGGTGGGATAGTAGCCGCGCCAGCCCATTGCCAGGTTGCGGCAGCCGTACTTATCGTTAACGTCCAGGCACAGGTAGGTATCCAGTTCTTCAATAGCGGGAGCAGGCTGGACCATCTTCATATAGACCACACCGCGGTTATAGAAGGCCTTGTAGTAGGAGGGGTTCAGTCCAATAAGTATATTCAGGTCACGCAGAGCCCCGCCCAGGTCGCCCTCCGTGCCCAGGCAGACGGCCCGGTCATTGTAGGCAACCGCCCCGGCAACCGGGTCCATGTTGATGGCATACGTGAACTGTTCAATTGCCGATGTGTAATCAGCAGTCGAATAATAGGTCCGACCCAGCCAAATGATTGCTTCCAGGTAGCCGGGATCGAGGTTGATAGCGCGTTGAAGGTCGCTTACGGCCATGTCAAACTGCGCCAGCTCCCTGAAGGCCAGCGCACGGTTAAAGTAGGCTTCCGTGTTAGAGGCATCAATGTTCAGCGCCTGCGAGTAATCGGACACAGCCTTGGCGTACTCGCCCGACTTGAGATAGGCGTAGCCGCGCGTGCTATAAGCCGTCGCCAAGCGGGGCTGTGCATCCAGGCAGATGCTGGCATCACCGATGGCGCCGGAGTACAGGCCCAGCGCCGAGTAAGCCCCGGCGCGGCTCAGGTAGACATCGCATCCGGCGTAGCCGTTCTTGATAGCTGCGCTGAAGGCCTTTAAGGCCTCTTGGTACTGTTTCTCCTTTACGTAGGCCAGGCCCATCTGGTACTGGGCCGGCCCGAACTGCGCGCCGACCGTGTCCGAGTTAATAATGAAGCTGAAGCTGGCATTCTCGGAGGGCTTCTGTACCGGTGCACCGCAGGAGGCCGCTATTATGACTGCCGGCAGCACGGCCAGCCAAGCGGCAGATTTGATAAGGCTGATACTTCCGCCTCTACGCATATAGGCCACCCCGAATGATTATAATCCCGCTGTGTAAATCAGTCATAATGGCTGCGGTCGGCGAAGGGGTCTAGCCTTTGATGATTGAGTGTATCCTGGTGATGACCTGCTCTATGGCCTCGTCGGGGGTGGAGGCGCCCGCCGTGATGCCCACGGCCTTCTTGCCTTTTAGCCAGCCGGGCTCTATCTCATCGGCGTTCTCTATGTGGTGCGTCTCCACTATCGGGGCACAGACCTCCGCCAGCCTGCGCGTGTTGGCGCTGTTATGGCCTCCCACCACGATCATCAGGTCGCTAACCCCGGCAATGTCCTCGGCCGCCGACTGCCTCTTCTGGGTTTCCTGGCAGAGCGTGTTGATGATCCTCAGCTCCTTGGCCTGCGTCAGCAGCCGTTCGCTCAGCCGGTTGACGAACGAGGTGAACTCCGAACGGCTCTGCGTGGTCTGCGACATTATGCCTATGCGCGGCGGCAGTCCCTCCAGCGGCACTGCATCGGCGTTCATGGAGGCGATGGCCTTCTCTCCGGCCCAGCCCAGCAGGCCCCTGACCTCCGGATGTTGCGCCTCGCCGAAGATTATTACCCCGAAGCCGTCCCTGGCCAGGCGGTGGGCAGCCCTCTGTGCGCTGCGTACGATGGGGCAGGTAGTGTCGATAACCCCGCTCCCTCTGGATTCAATCCTCTGCTGAGTGGCCGGCGAGACCCCGTGAGAGGATATGGCGATAACGCCGCCCTGCAGGTCCTCGATATCTTCCACCACGCCCACGCCCATCCCCTTGAGCCTGGCCACTACGGTCTTGTTGTGCACGATCGGCCCCAGCGTTACGATACTGATGTTATTGCCGGCTGCGCCCTCAATTATCCTGAGCGCCCGCCTCACGCCGAAGCAGAATCCCAGCTCGCGCGCTTTCTTAATTCTCATAGGCGGCCGTGTGCCATCAGCAGCGCCTGCTCCTCGCACAGGTCGGCGAACCGTTCGATAGTGTAGGTTTTATACAGGTAGAAGCGTTTCAGCGCCCACGTCTGGCAGGCCACCTCGATGTGGAATGCAGTTAAAAACGGGTCTTTTGTTTTAAACTCCCCCCGGCGGCAGCCCTCTTCAATGATTTCCCTGAACAGGCCGACCACCCTGATCTCGGCCTCGTACAGTCCCGCAAGCTGTTCCCGCTTGAGATAGCGGGAAACGCTGTACCAGAAAAGCAGCATTTTACGCCGGCGGTGAACGGAGTAGACATACTCCCTGACGGCCCTGCACAGGGATTCCCCGGCGTCCGAATTGGGCATGGCGTCACGAATCTTCTTCTCCCAGCGGCAGATGTCATTCAAGCCCATTTCGCCGAAAAGCACCGGGAATTCTTCCTTGGATTTAATGTAATAGTAAAGATGGCCGGGGCTTATTTTGCAGGCCTTGCCGATCTCGCGCATGGTGGTCTGTGAGTACCCCTTGTTAAAGAACAACGTGGCGGCGGTCCTGGCTATCTGCCGTGCCTTGAGGTGTGAGGACTTATTTTTCTTGCGCATCTACCCTTTCTATCAACCTTACCCGTATACATCGCAAACGACCCGATAGGGGTCGCTTGCCGGAGGCCTTATTATAACATTAAACGGCCCTTAAAATATATTCTTACCCGCATATTGACAAGATTGCAATACTGGTAGAGATTATACCGTAAGTTAGGTCAACTGTTCGGTCTATCACATCTACGGCTTCAGTAATTTTTACGGTCATGTAACATGAATGCCCCCTGCACATCGGATGTGCAGGGGGCATTTCCTAATCAGTACTGTTCAGTTATATTCACCTGTAATCGTAGAAACCCTTGCCGGTTTTGCGGCCCAGCAGACCGGCTGTGACCATCTTGCGCAGCAGCACCGGCGCAATGAACTTGGGGCTCTTGGTCTCAACAAAGATGGCATCCAGTATGAAAAGTATCGTATCCAGACCCAGCAGATCGGCCAGCGTCAGAGGCCCCATGGGGTGGTTCAACCCCAGTTGAATGCCGGTGTCTATATCCTCCCGGCTGGCCACGCCCTCTTCATACATTTCAACGGCCTCCACCATGTAGGGCAGCAGTGCGCGGTTCACGATGAAACCCGGGCGGTCCGGGGCGACGATGATGGTCTTGCCCAGCGATTTGCCCCATTCCACGGCCGCCTCAAGCGTATCCTTGTCGGTGGTGATCGTCTTCACCAGCTCCAGTAGCTTCATTACCGGCACCGGGTTAAAGAAATGGCAGCCCAGCACCTTGTCAGGCCTCTTGGTCACGGCTGCCACGTCCATGACGGACAGGCAGGAAGTATTGGTGCTCAATATGGCGCCGGGCTTGCAGATCTTGTCCAGCTCGGCGAATATCTTCTTTTTCAGCTCAAGGTTCTCCACTGCGGCCTCTACTACCAGGTCGCAGTCATGGAAGTCCTTCATGTCCACTGTGCCCTTGATCTTGCTCAGCGTCGCAGCCTTGTCGGCCTCGGTCATCTTGCCTTTTTCCACCGCGCGGGACAGTGACTGGTTGACCGCCGCCATGCCCTTGTCCAGTAACTCCTTGTTGATCTCTGAAACCACCACGTCATAGCCGGACCTGGCGCTGACCTCGGCTATGCCCCTTCCCATCAGCCCACAGCCCACCACTCCGATTTTTTTGAACGTCATGGGTGCTTCTCCTTTATAAAATCATTTCGCCTTGAAATCGGCTTTACGCTTTTCTATGAATGCCTGTCGCCCTTCCTTGAAATCCTCACTATTGATAACCGTCTTCTGCAGTGCGAACTCGACGTCCAGCCCGTTAAGCAGCGTGGTATCCAGCCCCTGCAGCATGGCCCTCTTGGCCGACCTGGCCGCCAGCGGGGCGGGCTTCAGCAGGGCTTCGGCCATTTTTTTAGCCTCGTTCATCAGCTCGGCAGCAGGCACCACCTTGTTGACCAGCCCGATGCGATAGGCCTCCTGGGCATCTATGGGACGGCCGGAGGTCAGCATCTCGGCAGCCTTGGCTATGGGGATGGCCCGCGGCAGTCTCTGCGTGCCTCCCCAGCCGGGGATGAGCCCCAGGTTTATTTCGGGAAAGCCGAAGATGGCATTTTCAGCCGCTATCCTGATGTCGCAGGCCAGCGCCACCTCAAAGCCGCCTCCCAGGCAGGCCCCGTTGATGGCTGCAATGATGGGCTTCCACACCTGCATGTCTTCGCAAATGGCCGGCGCCGGCTGCTCCCTGCGATGGTTGCTCTCCTGGATTTTGGGCAATGTTGTCTTGATATCGGCTCCAACCGAGAAAGCCCTTTCTCCTGTGGCCGTTACAATGGCCACCCACAATTCGTCATCGCGGTTAAAGTCGTAAATGCACTTGTTAAACTCGTTTATCTGGTCGGGATCAAAAGAGTTGAGCGCCTCCGGGCGGTTCAATGTGATGATTGCTATCCTGCCTTCTTTCTGATAACCGACGGCCATGAGCGAGCCCTCCTTAATTAATTAATTAGTCAGTCAATAAACGCTAAATTATACACAAAAACAGGGGCGTTCAGCTATTTCTTTCTCAGGGCCTCGGCCATCTCGCCGGCAAGCTTCTCTGCATCCTCGCTTTCCAGCGGCTCACCCACCTCCAGCCTCCGTACCAAAGCCTCTATTTGCGGCGATTTTTTAAACAGGCCGGCTATTTTGTTGTTCTGCTCCGCCACCTCATCATCCAGCGGCCGCAGGTCCAGGCCCAGATTATGCCTGCTGTTGAAAAAGTAAAGCAGCCGCTTGCAGGCGCGGGGGTCTTCCTGCGTAACTAAATAAAAAGGTATGGGCACCCACAGGTTGGCTGTTTTAACACCCTCCTGCCCGGCAACCCAGGACAGATATGAGCTCAGCGTTGGCTTCTGCCCGGCCGGAGTGTCAAAATCCGTATTGGACATCACGTTATACGGCTCAAGCTCCGCCTTCATATCCGGGTGGTTGACTATGGATATAAGCACGCGCGGCATGGTATGCGCGGCGTAAGATATCATCGTGCCCATAGTATAGAGCTCCTCGGCGCCGCATTTCTCATGACCGACTTCCAGTAATGCTTTGAGGAACTGGTGCCAGTCCGTACGCGGCACATTGCTCTTAAACACGATCAGGTTATGCTCCTTGCTGACATAGAATTTGCTCTCGGGAAAGTTTGCCACATCGTCTTCCACGTTCACGCCGGCCAGGGGAAAGAAACCTTCAGGAAGTATCTCTGCGAATTCAGTGCATCCCAGGTTGTGTATGAGGAAGTCTGCTGAACGCAGGCTCAGCCTGCTGGCGTCCTCAATCCAGCCCACGATCAACACAGGCTTCTTAAGTATCGGCCGGTCGTAGACCCTGAACACCGGGGACGCCGTCAATGCTGCTCGCCTCCGCCTTCCTTTTTAAAGAACTTGTCTATATCTTCCAGTATCTTCTTCTTGTCCTCTTCGGTGATTGCATCCTGGCTCTCCTGCGCTGCGGCCGTGACCTGCTTGAGGCGGTCGAGCTGGTCCTTGATCTCCTGGGGCAATCTTTCATACAGCGCCGCCAGCTCACGCTCGTTCTGTTCAGCCAGGTGGTTCATGGCCTGAATATCCATGTCCACGCCCAGGACATCAGTAAGCACCTCCAGCACAGACTTGGAGGCCTTGGGATAGGGAAAGGGAAAGCCCTGCAGGTAAACAGGTATCTCTCCCATCAGGCAAACGGCTTCTATGCCGCGCCGGCGTGCCACGCCCAGCAGCAGCCCGTTTAAGCCGGTGATGTTGCCCTGCCCACCCCGGCCTTCGATATCCGACATCAGCACAGTATTCCTGTAACTTTTGAGCTCATCCAGCAGGCCGGGAGTGTTGGGTACCGCCCATACGGACGACCTGGCGGTATGGTGTATGGGCGCCACAGCGGCTCCCGAGGTATAAATACGTTTGCACCCGAACCTCTGCGCCACCTCGATCACCATGTTAGCCATGGCATAGGCCTTGCTTCCCTCTGCGTATACTCGCCCGCCCTCCGCCGGCTGCTCCTCACCGAAAAATATCATCAGGTCGCGCCTGGGTGTCTTCTTGAAATAGAAGGTGCTGGCCGGGAACTGTATGTTCAGCAGCACGCCGTCGCGGATCGTGGCCCTGCTGGGATAAAAGAAGTCCCAGGGCTCGATGTAGGCCATTTCCTCGGCATTCAGGGAACGTCTGATGGAGTCTACGGCGATAAGCCCGATATTGCCGATACCCGGCCAGCTGGCAATCATCACGGGATCGGCCAGGTCCGGCTCGCGCACATACTTAATGCTCATAGCTTCGTCCCGTGAGAGCAATTATAGCATAGCCCACCCGCTGACCCCGCCGGCCGGTACTTGTACTGGTGCAGGATTAGTACTAAAGTAGTATGGGATTGCGATTGGGCCAGACTTGACAGGCTAACATAATATAGAGAATATATAAACAGTTTTTTCGGTAACTGAGACGCATGCCCAAAAAAGTCGCTAATAAAAGCCCTGCTGCGGATAAATCCAGGAAGGAGTTAATCAGGGCGTTAATTGTTGACGACCAAACATCCAACCTCAGCCTGTTTAAGACCATACTTGAGGGCAACGGCTACCGTGTAACCACCTGCATCAACGGCGATGAAGCCCTGCAGAAGCTGAAGACGGAAGAGGCTGACCTGATCGTCTCAGACATACTCATGCCCATCATGGACGGGTTCCACTTCCTTCAGGAGTGCAGGGCTGATGAGTGGCTCAAGGACGTTCCCTTCGTTTTCCTCACTGGCGCATTCCTGGACAAGCAGGATGAAGACCTGGCTTTAAAGCTGGGCGTGGACGCCTTCATACGCAAACCGGTCGAGCCGGAGGAGCTGCTCAAGGTTCTTGAGGACGTTGCCCGGCGCAGGTCGCTGCCTCCCAAGAAAGGCAAAAAGCCCGGTGAAGAACAGGAGCTCGATGCGGACAGGCTGATCCAGGTCAACCTGATGGAGAAGCTGGAGAAGAAGATGGCAGCCCTGGAGGAGGAAATAGCGCAACGTGAGCAGATCGAAGAGGCGCTGCGTCAAAGCGAGGCACAATACCGTCTGCTTTACGAGACCATGGCGCAGGGCGTCGTCTACCAGTCTGCCGACGGTCAGATTACATCGGCAAATCCGGCAGCCGAACGGATACTTGGGCTGACCCATGACCAGATATTAGGCCGCACATCTTCCGATCTGAGATGGAAGGCCATACACGAGGACGGCAGTGATTTCTCCGGGGAAGAGCACCCTGCAATGGTTGCCTTGAAGACCGGCCAGCCAGTAAATGACGCGGTCATGGGCGTTTTTAATCCGGCAGACGATAAATTTCACTGGGTTAACATCAGTGCAGTTCCGCAGTTCCATCCGGGTGAAGACAAACCATACAAGGTCTACACTACCTTTGAAGATATCACAGACAGCTTTCTTTCTTTCAAGGCCATCCAGGAAAGCGAATCACGCATGACGGCCATGATCGAGAACACGACGGATGCCATCTGGTCGATAGACCGGGAGCGCCGTGTTATTGCGGCCAATACTGCTTCACGTGAGCTGTATATGCGTGTCGTGAAAGCGGAATTAAATATTGGCATGGACATCATTGTGCCCATGCCTGAGTCCCGCAAGGCCTTTTGGATGGATATTTTGAACCAGGCTTTCAGCGGCAAGCGCATGACTTTCGAGCAGCAATATGAGGTAAAGGGAGGATACCAGGATATAGAGTACTCAGTGAGCCCGGTCGTTACCGCCGCGGGCCAGATTATAGGCGCCTCCTGCTTCGGCAGGGATGTCAGTGTCCGTAATCAGGCCGCCCGCACCCTAAAGGAAAGCGAAGAAAAGTATCGGGCTGTCGTGGAGAATGCCAGTGAGGTCATAGTCATAGTCCAGGACGCCATAATAGTATTTGTCAACCATCTTTTTGATCCTCCCGTGACCGGCTTCTCGCTTGAGGATTTTTATTCCAGGCAGATGACCGAAGTCATACATCCGGACGACCGCCAGAAACTGGTCGAGAGGTACCAGCGAAGGCTGCAGGGTGAAAACTTCACCGATGCCTATCCCATGAGGCTGGTTTCCAGAGAAGGGAAAGTAGCGTGGGTGGAGCTGAGGGCGGCATTAACGCAGTGGGAAGGCAAGGTTGCCACGCTGGCCGTGCTGAACAACATCACCGAGCGCAAGGATGCAGAGGACGCTTTAAGGCAGAGCGAAGAGAAGTACCGCACCATCCTGGAGCAGATGGACGAGGGCTACTACGAGGTTGACGCTCAGGGCAACTACACCTTTTTTAATGACGCCATCGCCCGGAAGCTGGGATATAACAGGGACGAGCTTTTCGGTATGAATTATAAGGCCTATGTTGCCCGGGAGGAATGGCACAGGGTAGTAGGGGCCTTTACCGAAGTATTCAGGACAGGAAAGCCCCGCTACTGGCTCCCCATCACCATGATAAAAAAGGACGGCTCCAGGGTATACGTGGAAGACTCCGTCCAGGCGCTGAGAAACGATAAAGGAGATATCATCGGCCTGCGCGGCATCAGCAGGGATATCACCGGACGAAAGGAGACGGAGGATGCCCTGCGCGAGAGCGAGCAGCGTTTCCGCTCCCTCTTTGAATATAACCCGGTGGCGGTCTTCCTGCAGGACCTCAACGGCAGGTTTATGACCGTCAACGATGCATACTGCAAGCTTACAGGCTACTCCCGTGAAGAGCTGCTGGCCCTCGACTGGCGCAAACTGTGCAGGCCTGAAGATGTGAAGACAGCTCGTGCCAATTTCATCAAAGCTACGCAGGGCCAGCCGCAGAGCTACGAGTTTGACATTATCACCAAGGATACTGAAATACGGAATCTCAACATTACGCTGGTACCGATGTTCGTTAACAAGAAGCTGCAGGGCATCTACGGCATCTGCGAGGACATAACCGAACGTAAAAAAGCAGTTGAAAAGATCAGCTCTACCCTTGAGGGCACGATTGATGCCATCGCCATGATGAGCGAGCTGCGTGATCCTTATACTGCCGGCCACCAGAAGATGGTCACCCAGCTGGCCCTGGCCATTGCCCGCGAGGTCGGCCTGCCCGATGACCACATGCAGGCCCTGCGCGTGGCCGGCCTGTTGCACGACGTGGGCAAGGTGTACGTCCCTTCTGAGATATTGAGCAAGCCGGGAAAGCTTTCCGAGCTTGAACGGGGGTTGGCCAAGGGCCATGCCACGGCCAGCTATGATATCGTCAAGGCTATCAAGTTCCCCTGGCCGGTCTGCCGCATCATTGTGCAGCATCATGAAAGGCTGGACGGCTCCGGCTATCCCAAGGGGCTGAAGGGAGAAGAAATAATTCAGGAGGCCAGGATCCTGGCTGTGGCTGACGTGGTGGAGGCCATGGTATCCCACAGGCCCTATCGCCCCGCCCTGGGCATCGACAAGGCGCTGGAGGAAATAACCCAGAATAAGGGTGTCCTCTACGATGAGACGGCGGTCGATGCCTGCGTACGGCTGTTCAAAGAACGGGAATTCCAGTTCGCATGATGGACTCCCGGAGCATGGATACGAATAAGTTCAGCCTGCTTACCAGGGACGATCTTTACCTGTTTAACGAGGGCAGCCACCTCCGGCTTTATGATAAGCTGGGTGCCCACCCGGTCTCTGTTGGCAAAGAAAGCGGTACATACTTCGCCGTATGGGCGCCCAACGCCGAAAGCGTATACGTGGTGGGTGATTTTAACGGCTGGGATAATAAGAACTTCGCCCTCAAGCCCTGCCAGCAATCGGGCATCTGGGAAGGATTCTTTCCCGGGGCAGGGCCCGGCTCCCTCTATAAATACCACATCAACTCACGTGTCCGGCGCTACCAGGTGGATAAGGCCGATCCCTTTGCCTTCCGCAGCGAGCAGCCGCCGAAGACCGCCTCGGTGATCAGCGATCTGGCCTATCCCTGGGGAGATGCGTCCTGGATGGAAGAGCGGAAAAGCCGCAACGCCTTGGACGCCCCGCTGTCCATCTATGAATTGCATCTCGGCTCCTGGGTGCGGATGCCCGAGGAGGGCAACCGCCCGCTATCCTATCGTGAAATAGCACCCAGGCTCGTAGATTATGTAAACAAAATGGGTTTCACGCACGTTGAGTTAATGCCTGTCATGGAGCACCCCTTTTACGGCTCCTGGGGTTACCAGGTCACCGGCTATTTTGCACCCACCAGCCGCTACGGGACCCCGCAGGACTTTATGTACCTGGTCGATTACCTGCACCAGCACAACATAGGCGTTATTCTCGACTGGGTTCCTTCCCACTTTCCCGACGACCAGCACGGGCTGGGATTCTTCGACGGCACGCATCTGTACGAGCACGAGGACGCCAGGAAGGGCTTCCACCCTGACTGGAAAAGCTATATCTTCAATTACGGCCGGCTCGAAGTACGCAGCTTCTTGCTCAGCAGCGCACTTTTCTGGTTGGATAAATATCACGTCGACGGCCTGCGCGTAGATGGCGTCGCCTCCATGCTTTACCTGGACTACTCCAGGAAGAAAGGAGAATGGATCCCTAATAAATACGGCGGACGTGAAAACCTGGAGGCCATCTCCTTTCTGCGCAGATTTAACGAGGAAGTTTATAAAAATTACCCGGACGTGCAGACCATAGCGGAAGAGTCCACTGACTGGCCGATGGTCAGCCGGCCCACCTACGTGGGCGGCCTGGGCTTTGGCATGAAATGGGATATGGGCTGGATGCACGACACGCTCGATTACATGAGCAAAAATCCCGTTCACCGCAAGTACCACCACAACCGGTTGACCTTCCGCATGCTCTACGCCTTCTCAGAGAACTTCGTCCTCTCCCTTTCGCACGACGAGGTGGTGCACGGCAAGAGCTCGCTTATCGGTAAAATGCCGGGTGACGACTGGCAGAAATTCGCCAACCTCCGTCTGCTCTTCACCTACATGTTCTCGCAACCGGGTAAAAAGCTGCTTTTCATGGGAGACGAAATTGGACAATGGCATGAGTGGGACCATGAATCCAGCCTCGACTGGCACCTGTTGCAGTATCCGCCTCACAGCAGCTTGCAGAGGCTGGTGACCGACCTGGCCTGGCTTTATCGCAACGAGCCCGTCCTTCATGAACTGGATTTCGAATGGGGCGGATTTGAATGGGTGGACTGCAATGATTCTCTCAACAGCGTCCTCAGTTACATTCGGCGCGGACGCAGCACGGAGGACACGATACTTGTCGCTCTGAATTTTACGCCCGTGCCCCGCACGGACTACCGCCTGGGTGTCCCGAGGCCGGGACACTGGAAGGAACTGCTCAACAGCGATGCGGGGGAGTATGGTGGGAGCGGCCAGGGCAATCTGGGGGGAGTAGATGCCGAGCCGATACCGTTTCACGGCAAGGCCCAGTCAATAAATATCACTTTGCCCCCGCTGGCAGCCCTGCTTTTCAAATCGACATGACCCTTGAGAGCTTATGCCAGCCTAGGCGTAAGCTTCAACCGAGACGGTTGTGCCCTTCCCGGGCTCGGACTTAAGCGTCAACGTGCCACCTAGAAGCTGAGCCCGCTCCTGCAGTCCGGCCAGCCCCAGCTTGCCGATTCTCGGCAGGTCGCCGGGCTGCTCCGGTACGGTAAATCCTTTGCCGTTGTCCATTATGTCCACTTTGACCCTGCCGGGCCCGTAGTCCAAATGCACTTCCACCCGCGTAGCTGCGGCGTGCTTGACTACATTACTCAGAGCCTCCTGGACGATGCGGAACAGCAGCAGTTCAGCTTCCGGTGAAAGCCTGCGCTGCTCGCCCGTGACCGCCAGGCCTGATTCGATGGCATAGTTGTTCTTCAACTCCTGTGTGAGCCACTCCAGTGCCGGCAGAAGGCCGAGATCGTCCAGTATGGAGGGCCTCAGATCACGGCTGAAGCGGCGCACCTCGTGCACGACATCCCTTAACTGCTCGTGGAAGCCCCACAGGGCTTTGGCTTCCTTAATGGGCATATTGGCCTTGTCCAGCATATACTCCAGCTGGTGCATCATGGCAATCAGCGTCTGCAGGGTGCTGTCGTGCAGCTCCCGGGCCACGCGCTTGCGCTCCTCTTCCTGTGCCCTGGTGATCTGTTCGAGGTAATAACGCAGGTTATCGTACAGCCGTCTCTCTTCGGTCACGTCACGGGCTATGTTCTGAAAGGCCAGCGGCCCGCCTTCGCCTGCTATAAGGTTGGTGGTTATCATGAGCAGCGCGGCCGTACCGTCCTTTTTGACCAGCTTCTGCTCGTAGGGCATGGCCATGGGTTGATTGCTCATAAGCTTGCGCTTGACCTCCCTGGCCAGGGTCAGCGCCTCTTCAGATAAAAATGACTTCACGTTATAGTTCAGCAGCTCCGAACGTGAGTATCCGGCCAGCCTGGCGGTTGCCTCGTTCACGGCCGTTATTTGCCCGTCCATATCGTGAACCCAGATGGCGTCCAGTGCACTCTCGAAGAGGTCACGATAGCTTCTTTCCGATTCCCTCAAGGCCTTCTCCGCATTCTTACGGTCTGTGGTGTCCGCCAGCGTTTCCACCGCCCCCGCTACTTCGCCGCGGCCATCGAGAATCGGGCTGGCCGTGAAATACAGCCATTTCCCATTGGAGCCCAGCTCCGGGAAGAAATTCTCGGCCTCGAAAGCGCCTTCTATTAAAGAGGACCGGGCAGATATTCCAGGATAATTGGCAACGATCTCCTGCTCCGAAGCCCCGTCTGTTATCAGGTCGGCCATCACCGGGCGTTTATCAGAATAAAAGGCCTTCCAGTGATTGTCCGTGCCGATCATTTCCTCCCTGCTGATGCCCGTCAGGGATACCAGCGCCGTGTTCCACTGCGTAACCTTGTGCAGCCTGTTGATGGCAAAGATCGGTACGGGCAGGGCATCGATCAGCCGGCTGAGCATATTCCTGGCATATTCCCGCTGGGCTATGTTGCGGTTATACAGGTAGAAGGAGACAGTTATCATGATTCCCGTCACGGTCACACCGGTGCTGACAAGAAGTGAGGCCATGGGGTCGGTGGTCATGAACATCGCCTTGGGCAGAACAATGATGCCCGATGCCACCAGGCTCAGCAGGCCGCCCTTCAGCTTGAAAATATAGTTGGAGTAAATCACAGGCAGCAGGAAGAGGATGTTCTCAATCGTATAGCTGGTGAAACCGGCCCTGAGGAAAATGCCCGGCATATCCAGAAAAGACAGGAATGGTGAATAAAGCACCAGGCCCATCAGGCCGAATATGCCTGCAATATACCAGAAATGACGGCTGCGTAAGGCAGCAAGGACCGATCTCATGGATAGCCTGCTGGAAACTTCAGTGCTATTAGTTTGACTGAAAACGCGTTTTAAGGCAATTCGTCCAGCGTCAACCAACCCCTTTTAATGGCCTGTATCACCGCTTCCGTGCGCGAGCCTACGCCCAGCTTGTTGAAGATGGCGCCCAGGTGGCTTTCAACGGTATGGACGCTTAAATGCAGCTCTTCGGCAATCACCGTGTTGCTCTTGCCCGTTGCCGCAATTTTCAGAACGGCCATCTCACGCTCGGTCAGGACCTCGCTCACCGGCTCTCCGTTGTGCTCGCCTTTGTTTGCCCTGAAGCGCTCCATAACCTTGCGTGCCACCAGCGGGTGAAGCACTGATTCGCCCCTGTAAACCGTTTGTATGGCCTCCACCAGCTCGCGGCTGCTGATGTCCTTGAGCAGGTAGCCGGCGGCCCCGGCTGATAACAAGGAAAAGATATACTGCTCATAGTCGTAGGCCGTCAGTATGAGAATGGCAGTGGATGGATGTGCCGCCTTGATCTGCCTGGTCGCCTCGATGCCATTGAGGGTGGGCATCGATATATCCATAATGATGACATCGGGCCTGTAGCGGGCGGCCAGCTTGACGGCTTCCTCGCCGTCACTGGCCTCGCCAACGACGTTAAATTTGGCCTGCTCCTCCAGTGATTTGCGCAGGCTTTCCCTGACCACAACGTGGTCGTCGGCCAGCAGTATGTTGATCTTCTGCACGGACGTGCGCTCCATTCGATCGTCTCAGCTTAACATGCAACCGCCAAAAATTCTTCCGCCTTACTGCAAATTCGGCACTCAGCAAAAACCCTGAAATTGGCCTAATGGAAAACACTGAGCTAATAATTAGGAATTTAATTGACCCGATTGTATTAATCCCTCCGATGTGCGGTATGCAGCCATGAACTAAGATTTTGTCGTAGCGATTAATCAAGGAGGTACCCAACATGGGTCTGAGAGCTTATTTTCTGGTGACAGCCAATGATGAAGTCGAGCAGGGAGAGTTCATCAAGATCTTGAGAGACCTGGAGGAGATGCCCGGCATCGATTTCGTGGACCCCGTTATCGGCAACACCGATATGGTCATCATGGTCGACGCCCCGGTGACCGTCCAGGACGTGGCCAGCAAGATTACCGCCAAGAAATGGTGCAAAGAGCTTCAGGTGCTGCGCATTGTCAGCATGTTCGAGAGGCACCGCGCCTCAAAGAAAGAGTTGCTGGCCTCCATGGTGCACAGCGGCCTGTAATCACGGCCGGTTCGCAGCCGCACTCTTAAAAGAGCAGTAAATCACAGGAGATCACATCTGATGGAACCTGTTAAAGAAGCCAACAAAACCAGCCTGGGACTGATAGACGCTATAATTTTCAAACATAACGTGCAGCCGGGATCGGTGATACCCGTTTTGCAGGAGATACAGGATTCTTACGGATATGTGCCGCCGGCAGCCATACAGCGCGTGGCCGATCAGATGGGCGTTTATTCCAGCGACATCTACGGCATAGTCACATTCTACACGCAGTTCCGACTGCAGCCGCCCGGCCAGAACGTGGTCAAAGTTTGTCACGGCACTGCCTGCCACCTGGGAGGCTCCGAGCGCATCACCGAGGCCATCTGCCAGCATACCGGCGCCGCAGCCGGAAAGACCAGCAAGGACGGCAAGTTCACCGTCGAGCGGGTGGCCTGCCTGGGATGCTGCAGCATGGCGCCCTGCATCACCGTCAACGGTGAAATTCACGGCCAGCTTAACCCGGAATCGGTCGGCAAGATCGTCAACAGCGTTAAGGAAGAGCAGATTAAAACTCGAGGTTAATCTCAATGGCGCAGAACGTTACGGACAGCTGGGTAATAAAGGTGGGACTGGCCTCCTGCGGCATCGCAGCGGGAGGCAGCAAGGTCTTCGGCGCCTTTAAGACGCATCTAAAGAATGTAAAGGCGCCGGTTGAATTGAAACCTACCGGCTGTATCGGCATGTGCTACCGGGAAGCCCTGGTGGAAGTTTCATCGCAGGATGGTACCTGGCTCTACGGCCAGGTCAATACCGAACGCGTGGAGCGAATAGTGCAAGAACATCTGCTGGGCGGCTGCCCCGTGGAAGAGTGGCTCATCCCGGCGGACGAGATCCGCAGCTTCATGTCACGCCAGAAACGCATCGTCCTGCGCAACTGCGGCGTCATCAATCCGGAGTCCATCGCTGACTACCTCGACTCCGGCGGCTACATGGCTCTGGATAAGGCCCTGGACAGGCTCAGCCCGCTGGAAGTTATCGATGAGATTAGCAAATCTGGCCTGCGCGGCCGCGGCGGCGCAGGTTTTCCCACAGGCACCAAGTGGCTGACGACCAGGAAGGCAATCGGTCATCCCAAGTATGTGATCTGCAACGCCGATGAAGGAGACCCCGGCGCATTCATGGACCGCAGCGTGCTGGAGAGCGACCCTCACAGCGTGCTGGAAGGCATGCTCATTGCCGGCTACGCCATGGGCGCCAGCCAGGGCATCATTTATGTCCGTGCAGAGTATCCGTTGGCCATCCAGAGGCTGGAGCTGGCCCTGCAGCAGGCCCGTGACCGGGGATTTATCGGCAGGGAGGTCATGGGCCGGAATTTTGATTTTGAGATATACATCCGCCAGGGAGCGGGGGCCTTTGTATGCGGTGAGGAGACCGCCCTGATCATGTCCATCGAGGGCAAGCGCGGCATGCCCAGGCTGCGCCCGCCTTACCCTTCGCAGTCCGGTCTGTGGGGCAGGCCCACCAGCATCAATAATGTAGAGACCTTCGCCAATGTGCCGTGGATCATCTCCAATGGTGCGGATGCTTATGCTGCCCACGGCACGGTTACCAGCAAGGGCACTAAGGTATTCGCCCTGGCCGGCAGCATCAAGCGCGGCGGTCTGATCGAGGTGCCCATGGGCATCAGCCTCGGTGAGATTGTAAATGAGATAGGCGGAGGCACAAAGAGCGGCACGGATTTCAAGGCCGTCCAATTGGGCGGGCCCTCCGGCGGAGTGATACCGGCGGAGATGGCGGCCACCCCTGTCGACTATGAGTCGATCAGCCGGACGGGCGCCATCGTCGGCTCAGGCGGAATGATTGTAATGGACGAGAAGGCCTGTATGGTGGACGTGGCCAAGTTCTTTCTCAACTTCACCCAGGACGAGTCCTGCGGCAAGTGCACCTTCTGCCGGATCGGCTCTCGGCGCATGCTGGAAATACTTGAGAAGATAACCCGCGGGGAGGGCTCAGAAGCAGAGCTGGACACTTTGGAGGAGCTGGCGCAGGAAGTAAAGAAATCTTCGCTGTGCGGGCTGGGGCAGACAGCCCCCAATCCGGTCCTGACCACACTCAAGTACTTCCGCGACGAGTACATGCAGCACATCAAGCTGCAGAAGTGCCCTGCCAAGAAATGCCAGGCCCTCATACAGTACCTTATCGTTGCAGAGAAATGTCCCGGCTGCGGCCTGTGCCTGAAGTACTGCCCGGTGAACGCTATTACGGGCAGCAAAAAGCAGCCGCACTCCATTGACCCGGCCAAATGCATCCGCTGCGGACTTTGTAGCAGTGTGTGCCGCAAGGACGCAGTCATGGTTATATAAGGATTAAGATGGACAGGCTTAATTTCATCCTCAACGGCAAGACGGCTACGGCCAACCGGGGCTGCACCATACTGGAGGCCGCCCTGCAGAACGGCGTCGAGATACCCACGCTCTGCCACGACGCCAGGCTCAAGCCCACGGCCGCCTGCCGCATATGCCTGGTGAGCGTGGCTGGCGCACGCGGCCCGCTGCCCGCCTGCGCCACCCCCCTGGCCGAGGGAATGGTCATTGAGACCGGAACCGAAGATTTAATAAAGACACGCCGTATGGCGCTGGAGCTGATGCTCTCCGACCATTACGGTGACTGTGTCGCGCCCTGCAGGCTGGCCTGTCCGGCGGGAATAGACATCCAGGGATACATCGGCCTGATAGCCAACGGCATGTATTCCGAGGCGCTAAGGCTTATCATGGAATCGAACCCGCTTCCCATGATCTGCGGGCGCGTCTGCCCGCGCTTCTGCGAAAAGCAGTGCCGGCGCAACCTCGTTGACAGCCCGGTGGCTATAAACGCCCTAAAACGCTTTGTCTCGGATTATGCCTATAAAAACAAAATTGAGCGAACCGCCGAGGTCAGGCCTCCGACCGGCCGCAAGGTTGCCATTATAGGCGGCGGGCCGGCCGGTTTGACCGCGGCCTATTATCTTGCACTTGAAGGGCACAGCATAGCCATCTTTGACGCCAATCCCGAGTTGGGCGGCATGATGAGGTACGGCATACCTGCTTACCGGCTGCCCAGGGACATCCTCAACAAGGAGATAGCGGACATCACCGTGCTCTGCAAAGAGGTGCACTGCAACACAGCTTTCGGCAGGGATTTTGATTTTGAGAGCCTGCATGCAGCCGGTTATCAGGCCGTACTCTTCGCGATCGGCGCGCAGGCGGACCAGAGAATGCGAATAGAGGGGGAGGATCTCAAAGGCGTACACTCAGGCATCGGCTTTCTCCGGGAGATAGCTCTCGGAAACAGGGTCAAGCTGGGCATGAAGGTTGCAGTGATCGGCGGAGGCAATACCGCCATAGACGCCGCACAGACCGCCGTCAGGCTGGGCTGTCCGGATGTGACTATTGTCTATCGCCGGACCAGGGATGAGATGCCGGCCAGCGAGGATGAAATCAAGCAGGCCGAGGACAAGGGCGTTAAATTCTGCTTCCTGGCAGCTCCCTTGAAAGTTCACTCGGATAACGGCCGCGTGAAAAGCCTGGAATGCATCAGCATGCAGCTGGGAGAGCCCGACGGCTCCGGCCGCCGCAAGCCGGTGACCTTGCCCGGGTCGGAATTCTGCATGGACGTCGACAATGTCATAATGGCCATCGGCCAGTCAGTGGATGCTCCTTCTGCCGACAACCTCTTCACGCTGGACCGCAAAGGCTGTATCAGCATCAACAAACTGACCATGCAGGCCTCTGCCGAGGGCGTTTTTGCAGCCGGCGATTGCTCCACCGGCCCGGCAACTGTGGTTGAGGCCGTGGCAGCCGGCAAGAGGGCGGCCGACTCGATCAACCGCTACCTGGCTGGCGCTGCTGTAGAGCCTGATACAAAACCTTACAGCTGCAGCAAAGGCCAGCTGGCTGATATCGACCCCAAAGAATACTCGGGAATTCAGCAGATACCCCGCGTGGAGATGCCCACTCAGGATCCCGGAATCAAGGCAGGATTTGACGAGTACGAGCTGGGCTTCAGCGAGAACATGGCGCAGATCGAGGCGGGCAGGTGCCTGGCCTGCGGCTGCCAGAAAGCCTTTGACTGCACGCTGCGCGACCTTGGCACAGCTTATGGCGTGGACGAGCGCAAGTATGCGGGGCTCAGGCACAAGCGCCCGGTGGACGAGCATGAGCACCCCTACATATTAAGAGACACCAATAAGTGCATACTGTGCGGCCGCTGCGTGAGAATTTGCAGCGAGGTGGTCGGGCTCGGCGCCCTGGGTTTCGTCAATCGGGGCTTTGAAACAGTGGTTGAGCCAGCGCTCGGCCTTCAGTTGCAGCAGACCAACTGCAACTCCTGCGGCCTTTGCATCACGGCTTGCCCTACAGGCGCTATACTGCCTAAAGTCAATCTGCCCAAACCCGGCCCTTGGAAACTGGAAAGCGCCACTACAACCTGCCCTGGCTGCGGGACTGGTTGCAGCATCGAGCTCAACTTCAAAGGTAATAAACTGGTCAAGGTTAGCCCGCCGGGTCAGGCTTCAGCCTACCTGTGCGAAAAGGGTATATTCAACCAGTTGTCCATCAACGGCATCAAACGCGCCACGACGCCCCTGATAAAAAAGGACGGCCGTCTGGTGGCGGTTGGCTGGGAAGAAGCTTTTCAGAAGGCCTCACGCGGCCTGCTGCTGGCCAAAAACAGCACCGGAGGCAGCAGCCTGGCGATGCTGGCATCGCCTCAGCTGACCAACGAGGAAGGCTTCCTGGTGCAGAAGATCGCACGGGCAGCCCTGGCCACCAACAATATCGGCGGCCCTTCGCTCACCCCCATAAATCAGGGGTTCCACAAATATCTTGGCGGGGACCGGTCCACCTGCCAGTATGCCGATTTAAAAAATGCTGATCTCATAGTGTCCTATAACTGCGAGCTCGAGCAAAAATATCCCGTCATCGCCCTGATGGTCAGGCAGGCCATATCAGGCGGCAGCAAGCTGGTTTCGTTGAGCGCCCGGCAGGGCGCCATCGACCTGATGGCCGGAATCAGCTTGAGGGTCAACAGACGCACCAGCGTCGATGTGCTGAACGCTATATTGAGCTACCTCGTGACCTACAATATGGTCGACCTCGATTTTATCAGCCGCCGGCTGTGCGGTCATAAAGAGCTTCTGGCAGAGCTGAAACAGCAGCCACTCACCAGGCTGTGCGATATAGCCTGGGTCAACCCGGCCAAGCTGGTCGAGATAGCCCAGCTCTACGCCCGGGCCAGCAGGCCGGTCATACTGGTGGACGGCGACAGCGTCACGGCCCGGGAGGCGGCTGGCATTAGCCAGCTGGCGCTGATAACCGGCAACGCAGGCAGAAAGGGTGTCGGCATACTTGTGCTCCGCTCCGGATGCAATACGCAGGGACTGCTGGACATGGGTCTCAGCCCCGATTTCCTGCCTGGCCAGGCGCCGTTGGACTCCATGGCCGCCAAGGGCACGCTGGAACTGATATGGCAGAGCTTCGTCCCGGCCGTGCCCGGTATGAGCAATGAAGAGATAATTGAAGGCGTCGGCGGCAGCATCAAGGGCCTTTTAATAATAGGCAATGAGCTCGTCACTTCTGCCAACGCCGCCACATTTTTTAAACCGGGCGTCTTCTCCGTCCTGATTGACGGCGTGGCGCTGGAAAAGCCGCCTTATCCCGACGTGTTTTTCCCGGCCTCACTTTTTGCTGAAAATGAAGGCACCTACACCAGCAGCGAAGGGCGCATAATGCGGTTGAACACGGTTTTCAGGCCGCCTGCAGGCCGCAGGAACTGGGAGATACTGGTCGCCCTTTCCAATGCACTGGGATATAAGATGGCCTGCGATAACCTGGCATCTATCTCGGCGGAGATCAGCCGTGCAGTCCTGGTCTACCGCAACGGGCTGGAGGACGGACAGGTCCACCACTGCTTCCCTCAAAGGTTCGCCGCCTGCGGTATATAAATTGCTGTACCCTGCCTCTCGAATCGATACAAGGTTTACTTACCTGGCATAAATTGGGTATATTTTAACCATCCTCCGCCACTGCCACCCGCGAAAATTAAACTGGATGTGGTCGGTAACAGTAAAACATGCAAAGCCTGGCGCCGATAATCACCCTCTCCTTGCTGCTGGCGGCTGCACTGGCCGGCGGCATGATAGCCCACCGTCTCAAGCAGCCCATCATGCTCGGTTATCTCATCATAGGTATTATTGCCGGCCCCCACGCGCTGGGCTGGGTGAGCGATATTTCGCTCATCGAGATGGCCGCATCCATCGGGGTGGCTTTGCTCATGTTCACCATGGGCCTGGAAATATCACTGTCGCAGCTCCGAGAGACGGGAAGGATTGGCATCTGGGGAGGGCTGGCACAGATTGCGGCCACCTTGGCGCTGGGAACGGTTGCAGGACTCTGGCTTTTCAGGTGGCCGCTCGAACAGTCAGTTCTGTTCGGCCTGATGATTTCCCTGAGCAGCACAGCGGTCTGCCTGAAGATACTGATGGATCGGGGCGAGCTGAGCTCGGTACAGGGGCGTATCATGGTCTCTTTCCTCATCCTGCAGGATGTCAGCGTGGTTGCTATGATGATCGTCTTGCCTGTTATGGGTGGCAGCTCAAATGACATCTGGCTGGCTCTGGGACTTTCACTTGGCAAGGCCATACTGTTTATAGGCATCGCCCTTGTGCTCGGGCAGTGGGTCTTGCCCTGGCTATTCGGGGATGTCGGCGGGGTTCGTTCCAGGGAACTGTTCCTGCTGACCATCCTGGTCCTATGCCTCGGGGCGACAATCGGCACCCAGCTATTAGGCCTGTCAATGGTCTTCGGCGCATTCCTGATAGCCGTTGTATTGCGTTCGACCCGCTTCGTGCACCAGGCCCTTGCCGAGATAACGCCGCTGCGTGATATATTCGCCACCCTGTTTTTCGTTTCCATCGGCATGCTGCTTGACCCCGTATATATACTGAATAATTGGGCCACGGTGCTGTCAATTGTGGCATTGATCATCATCATCAAACTGACGGTTGTCTTCGGCATAGTCAGGGCCTTCGGTTACAACAACAGGATTGCAGTGCTAACGGGCGCGGGCCTGTTCCAGATCGGCGAATTCAGCTTTGTGCTTGCCCAGGGCGGCATGAACGAAGGACTAATTCCAGAGAGTTTTTACTGCCTGATGCTTTCAAGCACTGTCGCCACAATGATCCTCACACCCCTTTCTATCGCCCTCGCTTCCAGCCTCTATCCGAAAATCACTAGTGCTTTGAACCGCCGCAGCATTGCACAGGAAGCATGCCGGCTGCCTGCTGATGAAGAAAAGAAAGAATCAGGCCCGGTGATAATAGCCGGATACGGGCGCACCGGCGAAAACCTGGCGCGTTGCCTGGCGGATGCCAACATACCGTTCCGGGTCATTGATATCGATTCCGGCTGTATAGCATCCGCTAAGAAATGCAGCATGCCGGGAATTTACGGCGACGCCACTAATCCGCTGGTGTTAGCTCAGGCCGACCTTTGTAATGCACTTGCGCTGGTCATCACCTTCCCTGACCACCGGGCCGTTGAGGCAACAGCCAAAAATGCCCTGGCCATCAATCCTCAACTTCAGGTGCTGGCGAGGTTCCATCGCGAGAGGGACGCAAAAATACTCAGGGACATGGGCGTGGCAGAGCTGGTTAATCCTGAGTCCGAAGCCAGCTTCAAATTCCTCAAGCAGGTCTTAAAGCTGTCGGGCATTGATAAACAGGACCGCAAAGAGATAGTTGACCTGGTTCGCCAGGGTAAATAGTCCTTCAGTAAGTCATTCTAGAGAGCGTAGATCTCGTTGCCGAAGGTGTGCACCCAGTTCTTCTTCAAAGCCTCCACCGCTTCTTCCGTCCTGTCCACGCCGATTATGACTATGGGCTGCCCGCTCTCGCCGCGTCCCAGGTACGTATAGAAATACAGCACATTAATATTTAATTCCCTCAGGGGCTTAAGCACGGCGCGCAGCGCGCCGGGATGGTCGGGTATCTCCACGGCTATCACATCATTTTCCAGTATTTTATAGCCGGCGCTCTTTAACACGCTGACCGTCTTCTGCGGATTATCCGTAACAAATCTCACCGTGCTTGTATCCGAGGTATCTGCCACGGAGATAGCGCGTATGTTAATATTTTCCCTGGCCAGGCACTCGCTGACGGACAGGAACATCCCGGGTATATTTTCCAGAATGACCGAGACCTGTTTTACACACATGGCTACCCCCTTAACCTGGCATCAAAATAAGTCGTATCCCGTTCGAAGAGCTTTTTCATTGACATCCACCAGCTTCTTCTTGGCGCTCATCATGCGCTTCAGCGTACCTGCCACACTGTCCAGCTGAACAAGCCCGCTCTTTTTAATGAAGGCGCCCAGCATGACCATGTTGGCCGCCTTGGGGCTGCCGAGCTCATCGGCCATCTTATTGGCGGGCACCCTGATTATCTCGATGTCCCCCCTCACCATCTCTACTTCAACCAGCGATGAGTTGATGAAGAACAGCCCGCCGGACTGTATATGATGCTGAAATTTAACCGCAGACGGCTGGTTCATGGCTACCACGAACTCGGGCGACGAGGCCACCGGCGAGGCGATCTCCTCGTCTGAGATGGCAACGGTGCAGTTGGCCGTTCCGCCACGCACCTCCGCGCCGTAGGCCGGCAGGTACGTGACATTCTTGCCCTCCAGCATGGCCGATTCCGCCAGGTTCAGCCCCATAGAGAGCACGCCCTGGCCGCCGAAGCCGGCCATCAGCGTCTTAATCAGCATCCTTTTTCTCCGTCACGTCCTTGAAGACGCCCATAGGGAACACCTTGCTCATCTCCTCGTCAACCCACTTCCAGGCTTGCACCGGCGTCATCTTCCAGTTGGTCGGGCAGGGCGAAAGTATCTCGACCATGGCAAAGCCGCGCCTCTCCAATTGCATCTGGAAGGCCTTGGCGATGGCCTTCTTGGTTTTTCTTATGTTGACCGGTGAGTTCACACCCACCCGTTCGATATAGGCAACGCCCTCCAGCGGCGCCAGCATCTCGCTCATCCTGATGGGATGCCCTTCCAGCAGGTGGTCACGGCCGTAGGGCGTGGTGGTCGTCTTCATCCCCCTTAAGGTTGTAGGCGCCATCTGCCCCCCCGTCATGCCATATACGGCGTTATTAATGAAGATAGTAGTAATGTTTTCGCCCCGGTTGGCGGCGTGAATGGTTTCGGCTGTGCCTATGCCTGCCAGGTCGCCATCGCCCTGGTAGGTAAAGACGACTATCTCAGGATAAGCCCGCTTAATGCCTGTGGCGACCGCCGCTCCCCTGCCGTGGGCTGATTCCGCCATGTCTACGTCGAAGTAGTTATAGGCAAAGACCGAGCATCCCGGCGGCGGTATGCCCACCGTCTTGTCCTGCAGCCCCATCTCGTCGATGACTTCACAGATCAGGCGGTGCGCCACGGAGTGGCCGCAGCCCGGGCAGTAGTGAAATACCGCCTTCTTGAGCGATTTGGGACGGGAATATATCAGTTTCATTATTTCAAACCCTTCTGATAGTACAGCCTGGATATGACGCGGCCCACCTCGTTGGGATTGGGTATCACACCGCCGGGCCTGCCGTAAAATGACACTTCCCCCTGCCCGGCCAGCGCCAGCTGCACATCTTCGATCATCTGCCCCATATTCATTTCGAATACCAGGAACTGCTCCGTATTCTTGGCCAGCTCCCTGACCTTCTCATCCGGGAAAGGCCAGAGGGTGATGGGCCTGAACAGGCCGACCTTGAGGCCCTCCGCACGCAGTGTCCTGATGGCGCCCTTGGCTATGCGTGCCGCGATGCCATAGGCTGCAACTATCAACCTGGCGTCATCCGTCATGAAAGTTTCGCTGGTAGTCTCCTGCTTCTTTATCAGGGTATAGCGCCTGAACAGGCTCCAGTTTATCTCCTCCAGCTCAGCCGGGTTGGAGGTAAACGTCTTGACAATCTTGCTCGGCCTGCCCTTTGCCCCTCGTAAAGCGCCCTGCCTAATCGGCAGCTCCGCCGGTGCTTCTCTCTTGAATTCCACTGGCTCCATCATCTGGCCGAGTACGCCGTCACCCAGTATTATCACCGGTATCTTGTACGTGTCTGCCAGGTCGAAAGCTCGCTGCGTCAGGTCGGCCAGCTCCTGCACGGACGACGGGCCGAGGACGATGGTTCGGTAATCACCATGTCCACCGCCGCGTGTTGCCTGAAAATAGTCCGACTGGGCGGCCGCTATGCTTCCTAGGCCGGGCCCGCCCCGCTGCATATTCACTATCACCGCCGGCAGTTCACAGGCCGCCAGGTAGGAAATGCCCTCCTGCTTCAAGCTGATGCCGGGGCTGGATGAGGATGTCATCACGCGCGATCCGACCAGGCTGGCGCCGTACACCATGTTGATAGCTGCCAGTTCGCTCTCGGCCTGGACGAAGGCGCAGCCTTTCCTGCGGCTGAGGTGCATGGCCATGTACTCGGTCAGCTCGTTCTGCGGGGTAATGGGATAGCCGAAATAGCAGCGGCAGCCGGCCCTGATGGCCGCTTCGCCGATAGCGCTGTTGCCGTCCATTAGCACCTTAGGCACGGAACACCTCGATGGCCACCTCGGGGCATACCAGGGCGCAGACAGCGCAGCCGGTACATTCACCGTTATCTACAAAAATGGCGCTCAGATAACCTGCGGCATTGAGCTTGTCCGACTGTGAAATTACCTTCTTGGGGCAGAACGTAATGCACAGCTCGCATCCTTTGCAGAGTTCTTTCGATATGGTTATGGAGCCTCGGGCTGCCTTGGTCGTGGTTTGCTTGTCAGACATGATAATCAACTAATGCGGACAACTGTAACAGCCGGCGCACACCGCAATATTTTAGGCTCTACACTAGCAGATGGCAAATACAATGACACGATGGACGCTAATGGTACAGGTCCAGTAAAACCTCTTTAAACGAGTCAGGAGATACGTTCATATCTCCACTGAAGGGAAAGTCCATGATAAGTATGGTAAACAAAATCATAGCGATCAGCACTGACATAAGGGTTGTCATGATCAGTTGCGCCTTCAGGTTCTCCGAGCCGAAGAAAAAAGCGAACACCACGGTGATGATACCGCCAAAGAGCAACACGGCCCACAGCATGGGATGTATGCCGGTCTGCGCATCCAGTATGCGCTGGCGCCTCAGCTCACCTGCATCGTTCATCTTGCTTAAAATCTCGGCGAAGAACGCCTTCTCCGACTCTGTCTTGGGCTCGTAGCTGCCGTAAAGCTGCCAAATCTTATTGGAAATGTCCTGCACTTTGGAGCTGCGCTGGCCATGCGCCAGCAGCTTCCATTCATCGTTAATAACCGCGTCGATGTAGCTGTCCATTTCGGTCTTCATGCTGCTTCTGAAAGGCTCCGACAGTCCGGCTGAGTCACGGTAAATGTCGGCATAGAAATTGGCTTCCTGCACCACGTTGTTGTTGGTTTTATCGAAATTTTGCCAGACGATTACAAGCACATAGGACAGCATGACGGCGTAAACGACGCCGATGGTGGCGAATATTGGCCCAGCAATGTCATGATGGCTCTTGAGAGTTCTGACATTAACAAATCGATGAACAAGTAAAACTCCGCACACGGCTGTGCCGATCGCAATAACCAGTATGACCGAACCGATCAGCCAGGTCGGCACGTTTACCAGTATCCATTGCTGTATGGGCATGTCCGCTCCTCTCATGCCAGGAATTCTGGCAACTGGAATCTATATCAATTGTACCAGAGTAATCAAACATTTATCCGCCGCTCGCCTTGAATACCGAGCCAGCAACAGATATGTAAGTCGACCGCCTGTTCGATTACAGCCTCAAGTCCGCTTCAAAAATAAACTGGCAAATGCACGGTTGACTTGATATGCTATAATAAAATGCTTCGCCATTCGATCGATTGTTTGCTTTATTCCGAGAAGTCTCGAACACGATCAGACCGGGGGCTGGTATCATAGGGGGCTATATTCATGCAACCTGACCCGATGTCGGAGGAACTCAAACACTACGAGTCCGACTTATCCGGGCTGGCTTCACTCATCCAGGCGCTGCTGAATAACACGGGCGCCGGTATTTACATTGTTCAGGACAAAAAGTTCGTCTATATCAATCCATACTTTGAGGAACTGTCCGGCTACACCATGGAGGAGCTTGCGGGCAAGCCCTCGCTGGACCTGGTCCACCCGGATGACAAAAAGCTTGTCCGGCAAAAGGTGGTAGATATACTCAAGAACAGGGCGGCCGACAACACCTACGAGTACAGGTTCCTTAAGAAGAACGGCGAGGTAGTGTGGGTGCTGGAGAGGATTACTTCCATGGAGTACATGGGCGCCAGGGCGGCCATGGGCAGCTTCATGGACATCAACCAGCGCAAGGTGCTGGAAGAAGCACTGGCAACTTCCGAGGAATGGCACCGGGCTATTCTCTCCCAGATGCAGGATGCCTGCTACGAAGTCGACCTCGAAGGCAAATACCTCTTTGTCAATGACTCCATGTGCCGCGGCCTGTGGTATACGCAGGATGAGATCATGGGGCAGAGCTCCGACATGATTGTGCCCGAGTCCGACCGCCAGCTTTGCAGTGATCAGTTCCGTAAGGTTTTTGAGACAGGAAAGCCCAATACCGGCTTTGCCCACAGGGTAAGGCGCAAGGACGGGGCCGTTGGATATGCTGAGACGTCCATTTCCCTGCTGCGCAATCCCCAGGGCGAGCCCTACGCCTTCCTGTGCGTCGGCCGCGATATCACCCAGCGTAAAATGCTCGAGGCCGCGCTGGCAGCCTCCGAAGAGCGTTACAGGACCATCATCGAGCAGATGCATGACGGCTGTTACGGGTTGGACCTGGAAGGCAACTTCATTTTCGTCAACCAGGGTGTTTGCCGTGATACCGGCTACTTGGCCGACGAGCTTATCGGCAAAAGGGGCATTATGGTGGTGCCTGAGGAAATTAGGAAGACGCGTAACCAGGTATATGCCGAGGTGCTCAAAACCGGGGAGCCCAAGACCAGCCTGGTGAGCCAGGTCAGGCGCAAGGATGGCAGCATCATTTTTACGGAATCATCAATCTCACTGCTGCGAAACGCCGCCGGCGACCCCACCGGATTCCTTTGTGTGTCGCGTGACATCACCCAGCGCAAGGCGCTGGAGGAGGCGCTGGCCGCATCCGAAGAGAAATATAGAAGCATACTGGAGCGTATGCTTGATTCCTATTACGAAGTTGACCTGGCCGGCAACTTCACCTTCCTCAATGATTCCACCATTCAAAACCTTGGTTACGACAAAGGTGAGCTGGAAGGCAAGAACTTCAAAATGATCATGCCCGACGATGAGGCCGAGCGGGTCTTCCCCGCCTTCCATCAGGTATATGAAACCGGCCAGCCCAACCTGGGTTTTTCACACAGGATAATACGCAAGGACGGGTCCATCGGTTACGCCGAATCGTCCATCATGCTGCTCAGGGATAAGCAGGGCAGGCCCATAGGGTTCTCAGCATTGGGCCGCGACGTTACCGAGCGCAAGCTGCTGGAAGAGGAGCTCAAGAACTCTGAGGAAAGGTACCGCACCACACTGGAGCAGATGCAGGACGGCTATTACGAGCTCGACCTGCATGGCAACTATACCTACGCCAATAATGCAGCGGAAAAAATCCTGGGTGTCACGCGTGAGAACCTGATCGGCCAGAGCTATCGTCTTGTAGTGCCGGCCGAGGAGGTGGAACCGCTTTACCACGTATACAATGAAGTATACAAGAGCGGCATACCCAACAAAGGGTTTGCCCACAAGATGGTCAGGAAAGACGGAAGCATAATATATTTGGACACTTCCGTGGACCTGCGCCGAAATGAAAAAGGAGAGGTTATAGGCTTCAAGTCCGTAGGCCGCGATGTGACCGGCCGCCGTCAGCTTGAACTCGAGCTGCAGCTTTCCGAGGAGAAATACAGGTCCATACTTGAAGAGATGGAGGATGCCTACTATGAGGTGGACCTCTCAGGCAATTTTCTCTTTGTCAATGAAGCTACCAGCCGCCACACAGGCTACAGCAGGGAAGAGCTGACTACCATGAACTTCCGCCAGATTACTTTCGAGGAGGATATCAACCCGGTATTCACCGCCTTCAACAACGTTTACAGGTCCGGCGAGCCAAATAAAGGCTACTCGCACCGCATGATCAAGAAGGATGGTAATATCGGCTACGTTGAAGCCGCCGTATCCATGCTCAAGGATAAACAGGGCAAGATCATAGGGTTCCGCGCCGTCAGCCGTGATGTCACCGAGCGTAAAAAGCTGGAACAGAAGCTGGCGGATATGGCCACTCACGACTTTCTCACCGGCCTGCCCAACAGGATACTTTTGATCGACCGCTTCCAGGTGGCGGTGGCACAGGCTGCGCGCAACAACTACAAGCTGGCAGTCATGTCACTTGACCTGGACCGCTTCAAGGAGGTCAACGACACACTTGGCCACGCCGCCGGGGACGAGTTGCTCAAGGCCATATCGGGCCGCTTACTGAACGTCCTGCGATCCAGCGATACCGTGGCCAGAGTGGGCGGAGACGAGTTCCTGCTGCTGCTTCAGGAGATTCATTACCCTGAGGATGCCACGCTGATAGCTGAGAAAATCCTGGAATCTTGCAAGGAGCCGCTTCATGTCGCCGGTAACGAGCTGTTCATATCCAGCAGCATCGGCATCGCCCTCTTCCCGGATAACGGAGAGACCCTGGATATGTTAATGCGCAAATCGGACGCCGCCATGTACTATTCAAAACGCAACGGCGGCAGCCAGTTCAAGATCTTCAACGGCAGCGACCAGCTGGAGCTCAGCCACTAGGCTTCTCAGCCCCTGCAACCCCACGGCCAATTCTGCGATAGAACACCCTTTTGGCAATTTCCGCCGAGCCAGCATATAGTAAAACGATTACTCCGACTATGGCCAGGAAATACGGCGGCAGGGGAGCAAAGCCGAACAGGGACCCCAGGCTGGTATAAGGCAAAATCACCACTGCAATTACCACCAGCAGCGTAACTATCACCAGGTATCGGCCCGGCCTGCTCCTCCAGAAAAACCTGCGAGTCCTCACCACCAGCACTATCATCGCCGCCGAGACGACGGACTCAACAAACCATCCGGAGCGGAACTGCTCCGGCGAGGCACCCAGCAGCACCAGCAATACGCCGAAGGTGATGAAGTCGAACACCGAGCTGAGCAGCCCGAAGACCACCATGAAGCTGCGGATGAACTTGATGTCCCACCTACGCGGCCTTTCCACCAGCTCCCTGTCGACATTATCGGTGGCAATGGTCATCTCGGGCAAGTCCGTCAGCAGGTTGGTCAGCAATATCTGCTTGGGCAGCAGGGGCAGGAAATTAATTATCAGGGAGGCCCCGGCCATGCTGAACATGTTACCGAAGTTGGCGCTGGTGGCCATGAATATGTATTTAAGTGTGTTGGCGAAGGTGGACCTTCCCTCGCGCACCCCGTCTTTCAGCACTCCAAGGTCTTTTTCCAGCAGGACGATGTCGGCTGCCTGCTTGGCCACATCCGCCGCGCTGTCGACCGATATGCTGACATCGGCCGCATGCAGCGCCGCGGCATCGTTAATCCCATCCCCCATAAAGCCGACCACGTTGCCCGCCTTTTTGAAAGCCGAGACTATCAGCTCTTTCTGATTGGGATCGACATGCGCAAAAATATCCGTGTCCCTGACCTTCCTGATCAGGGCCTCGTTGCTCATTGCAGTGATCTCCTGGCCCGTGAGGATGCCTGCCCTGCCGTATCCGATCTGCTCACCAACGTGGGCTGCTACGAAGCGGTTATCCCCGGTTATTATTTTCAACGCCACGCCGGCCCGGTTCAAATCGTCCACCGTGGCCTTAATCGAATCCTTGAGCGGATCATGAAACACCAGGAATCCTGAGAACGTCATATCTGTCTCCTGGCCGGCGTCCATTCTTTGCAGGGCTCCCGCCTGTTTATAAGCCACAGCCAGCGTCCTGTAGCCTGTGCTGCTCAAGTCCCGGTAACGGCTTGTGATATCTCCTTCGACTGTGGCAGAGTCCACGACCTTGCCTTTTGCATCTTCCGCTTTGGAGCAGATTGCCAGAATATTCTCCACGGCACCCTTGGTGATCATGGTCGCTGTGCCGTCTTTCTCAACCAGCACGCTCAGGCGCTTACGCACAAAATCATACGGAACCTCGTCCAGCTTGCGGTATCCCGACAAATTGAACTTGTGGGCGGCCAGTATGGCCTCGTCCATGGGGTTGGCGAAACCGGTTTCCATAGCTGAATTCAGGTAGGCCAGCAGTAGTACCCTCTCATTGTCCTTACCGCTTATGTCGATGGCTTCATGCAGGTGCACCGTGCCCTCCGTCAGCGTGCCGGTCTTGTCAGAGCAGAGAATGTTCATGCTGCCGAAGTTCTCAATGGATGCCAGCCGCTTGACTATCACCTTCTTACTGGCCATTTTACCGGCCCCGTGGGCCAGATTGATGCTTATAATAGCCGGCAGCAGCTGAGGAGTAAGCCCCACCGCCAGCGCCAGTGCGAACAGGAACGAATCCAACACAGGCCGCTTGAAAAAAACATTGATGGCAAAGATAGCAAATACCAGCAGCAGCGTAATCTCCATTAACAGGTAGCCGAAACGCCTGATGCCATGCTCGAACTCCGTTTCGGCCGGGCGCAGCCTCAACTTCTCCGCTATGCCGCCGAACTCCGTGGCACGTCCCGTTGCAACCACCACCGCAGTCGCAGTTCCGCTGGTGACGTGAGTGCCAAGGTAGAGCGAGTTGGTGCGCTCGCTTAAAGGGGCACCCGGCGGCAACACGCCGGTGCTCTTCTCCACAGGATAGGTCTCGCCCGTGAGGGAAGCTTCATCGATAAAAAGGTTTCTGGACTCGATTATCAGGCTGTCGCCCGGTATCACGTCTCCTGCCTTGAGCAGCACAACATCGCCGGGGACTATATCTGCCAGCGGGATAGCGGCCGGCTTGCCGTCGCGCAGCACGGTCACCCTGATCTGCACCATGGCCAGCAGCCTGGAGACTGCATTGGCCGCACCCCTCTCCTGCCAGAATCCCAGCAGCCCGCTGATCAAAACGATGGCTAGAATGATGCCGGCATCAACGGCGTCTCCCAGGAAAAAGGCCAGCAGCGTGGCGAACAGCAGTATTAATGTGATAGGGCTCTTAAACTGGCTGAGCAGCAGTCCCAGCGGGCCAAGGCGGTTTTCGGGCTTTAATAAGTTTGGCCCGTAGTATGTCCGCCTGGTAGCAGCTTCCTGCGACGTCAATCCCTGCCGCGTTGTCTTAAGAATGCCCATTAAATCCTGGACGGGCATATCCCAGAAGGTGTTAATTTCCTCTTTCACAAATCTTCCGCTGCGTCAAGAAATACAGGCTTCAGCACTCAAGTTAAGTTTAATCGGTAGGCCGATACCCTGCCAAATAGTATTATTGCAGGTATTTCAATATCCCGCTTCATCGGGTATACTTATTTACTTGGTCTGCAATCCTGATCTGGGAGGAGAGATGGAAATTACGGTCTGCACCAAGGAAGATTTCGACAGCATACTTATCGATTACGGCGATTTCTGGGACCACGACAGGGTGGTGGCCCTGCATCACCCGACACTTATCAATGAGTTCGGCGACAGCGCCTTTGTCATGAAGGAAGACGGCCGGATTGTAGCCTACCTCTTCGGCTTCCTTTCGCAGACCGGCCCGGTGGGCTACGTGCAGCTGATAGCAGTCAGGCAGGATTGCCGCCGCCGGGGGCTGGCCAAAGCCCTCTACGCGCACTTCACCAAGTATGCTCTGGCCCATGGCTGCAAGCAGCTAAAGGCCATAACCAGCACGAAAAATACATTGTCGATCGCCTTTCATCGCAGCATCGGCATGGAGCTCCTGGGGGAGACTACGGAAACGGGCGTGACCGCAGTACGCAATTATGCCGGCCCGGGCAAGCACCGCGTAGTATTTCGCAAGGACATCAAGTAGTACATCGGAAGAGGAGCCGGCATGATAAACCGCCAGAACGTAGACGTAGGAGTGCTTAACTTCAGGCAGACCATCGAAGGCATGCCCCTGGTCTTTCAGCCGGAGGTGGCCGGAGACCTCAAGGCCGTAATACAGTTCAACGCCAGCGGACGGCAGCCGGGGAAATACCACCTGTGCATCGACTCCGGCAGGTGCACCTTCCATAAAGGACCTGCCGCACAGCCTTCGCTGACCATCAACACACCGTCCGAGGTCTGGCTCAGGATCAACGCAGGAGAGTTCACCGGCGCCGAGGCATTCATGCAGGGCCTCTACACCATCCGGGGTGATGCCGACCTTCTAATCCGCATGCAGGAGCTCTTTCATCGACCGGACGATTTTACAGTTCAGGTAATCGGCCAGCGGCCGGCCGGGCCGCTGCCCCTGCGCGGCATAAGCTGGATGGCCCTGCTCTTCATGCCCTGGACACTGCTGCTGTTTACCTTCGAGATTCACGCCGTGAGCTACTGGATAAGCCTGGGCATACCTATACTGGCCGCTGCCTTTATTGTCGTTTACCGCTCCATATTTAACAGGCCGCTCTGGATCGAGGTCGCCAGCCTGGCCTTTTTTCTGACCCTGGCCGTTCTGGGCCCCATCCTGCAGTTGCCGCTAGTCATCCGCTGGGGCTCGATTATTGGACTGCTAATCATGGGAATCATCTGGCTGGTTTCTCTGACCCCTCCCTTCAAGCTACCCCTTACAGCTGAGTATTCCAAGTGGCATTTCGTAAGCGGACTATGGGTGAACAGCATGTTCATACAGCCGAATATGGCTATAACGCTGGTCTGGGGCTGGCAATTCGTGCTCTCGGCCGGGCTGGGCATCGTCGCCAGGACGAACCTTATGCTGTTCTGGCCCTTGACTGCGCTGCGCCTGCTGTTGCTCGTGCCGGCCTTCGTCTTCTCCTTCCGCTACCAGAAGAGGGCGACGGCCCGTGGCTTCAAAGACATAGACAGGACCATCCAGGCAATGAGGATCTGGTCGTATATCGGTTTGGCATTGGCTGTCGGCTGTTTGTGTTACCTATTTTTCGCCTTTCAGCTTGCCGCCTGATATATGGCGCACCGCACTGTAGAGCGGCTTCAGCCTGCCGTACATTTTCAGATATACCTGATGGTACAGATGGTCGTACACGGCGTGGGTACTGGCGTCGGGCTCGAACGTCTGCCCCACGTGCGTCATCTCCTTCACAGCGGTGCTGAAATCCACATGCAGCTTCACGCCCACAGCCGCGTCCATGGCCGCGCCAAGTCCGGAAGCCTCGTAGACGTGCGGCCTGGCAGCAGGCATTCCGAAAATATCCGCTGTCAGTTGCATGGCCGCGTCGCTCTGGCTTCCGCCGCCGGCCACGCGCAGATCGGTTATCTTCACGCCGCTGCGCTTCTCGGTACGGTCTTTGCCCTCCTGCAGCGCATAGGCCAGCCCTTCCAGCATGGCCCGGTATATATGCGCACGTGTATGCACATCGCCGAACCCTATTATGGCGCCGCGCGCCTCAGGCCCCGGAAATACCAGGCCTGGCGACCAGTATGGCTGCAGCACAAGGCCCTGCGAGCCGGCGGGCACCGACCGCACCAGCTCATCGAACAGGGCCTCCGGCTCGATGCCCTTCTCGGCTGCCAGGCGCCGCTCCATCAGGCCGAACTCCTGCTTGAACCAGCTCACCATCCAGTAGCCGCGGAAGATCATTATCTCGAAGTTATACAGCCCGGGCACCGCCGAGGGGTAAGGCGGTATCAGCGGAATGACCTCAATATATTTATCATGAGTTGTGTTTATAGTGGCGGTAGTGCCGTAGCTCAGGCAGGCCACGTTGGGCTCAAGCGTGCCGGAGCCCAGAACTTCACAGGCCTTATCGGCGGCGGCGGCAATCAGGGGCAGGCCGGCCGGTATGCCTGTGGCTTCCGCGGCGGCTGCGCTTATCTCGCCCAGCGCCTGAGCCTGCGGCACCAGTTCCGGCAGCATCCCCGGCTCCACCGGGACCGCCTGCCACTTCCAGCCCCATTTCGGCTCCCAGTTCTGGTTCTTATAGTCGAAGGGGATATAGCCCACCTGGCATCCCGTCGAGTCGACGAACCTGCCCGTCATCAAATAGGTGAGATAGCCGGACAGCAGCAGGAATTTATACGTTTTATTCCAGATATCCGGCTGGTGCTTGATAAGCCAGTTAGCCTCGGCCTCGGCCTGTAGATAGGCCACGGTATCGCTGGCCCCCGCCAGTGCAAAGAGTGCGCCCCACAGGCCGCGCAGCGGCGGCACGCCCTCGGCGCGCCGCTGGTCCAGCCAGATAATGGCCGGCCTGAGCGGCTCTCCCCTCTCATCCACGTTGACCACGGTGCCGCGCTGTGTGGTCAGCGCCACGGCCGCAATGCTCTCCTTCCTCACACCGGGCTTTTGCCACAGGCCCTGGCAGGCCTGGCAGATGGACTCCCAGAACATCTGAGGCTTCTGCTCCGCCAGCCCCGGCGACTCGGAATAGTACGGCTCGTAGGCCACGCGCTGCTTGGCCAGAAGCTTGCCCTGCGGGTCGAACAGCAGCGCCCGCACGCTCTGGGTGCCCACATCGATAGACAGCAGATTCTCCGCCATGGCTTGCCTCCTCTTATATCACTTCCTGAATCCCCAGCGTTTGCTCCTCTGTTCCTCGGACATGTCCAGCCCCAGGGTGCCGCCGGGATTCATTACATGGTGCGGATCGAAATGTTCACGTAAAACCCGTATCACGTCCATTTGTGCCTTGCCTATCTCCGCCTCCAGCCACGGCCCGGTCTGTTTGCCGATGCCGTGATGGTGGCTCATGGCCGCGCCCGATTTTAACACGGCTTCCAGCACGCCGTACTGTAGCTCAAGATATTCGTTGATAGCGGTCATCCTGGCCACGAAAATAAAGTACAGGTTGCCGCCCTGCGGGTAGGCATGCGAGAGGTGCGTCATGCAGATGGTCTTTGGACGCTGCTTGATATAAGAGCGCACGCTCTCGTGCACGCGGGACAGGTTCTCCCAGGTCACGGCGCACTCCAGCGTATCGATCAGCACGCCGTAGTCCATCAGGTCCTCGCGCATGAAGGGGTCGGTAAAGCGGCTCTTCTCCCAGGCCTGCGTCACCTTGGCGATGGTCAGGTTGAAGGCATGGTAACGACCGCATATCTGCCTTACCCGTCCGTCCACCAGCTTTGTGAAAGGACGGTCTCCGTCGGCTGTTCCCAGCAGTATGCAGCGCTGCATCGGCAGGTAGCCCAGCCCGCGCAGCACTTTATCCACGGGCGTGCCGTGAACGTGGTACATGCGCATGGCCACATCCGTCTCTTCCGGGTCCGAAAGCCTGAAAACGGACGGGAAGCCGAACTCACCCTGCATCACCTCCCGGCAGGCCGCCAGCGCATCCTCCCATGTCTTGAATAGATAGGCAAAGCGGCGCCGGTTCTCCGGCATATGGCGGCACAGCCTGAGCGTGACGGACGTCAGCACGCCAAAGGTGCCTTCGCTGCCTATCATGATCTGGTCGAAATCGGGTCCCGTGGCTGAGCGCGGGAAGTCCAGCGTTTTAAATTCTCCCACGGGCGTAACATACTCCTGGGAAATGACCATGTCCTCTATCTTGCCGTAGTAGGTGGAGTTCTGGCCGGCGCCGCGCGTGACCACCCAGCCGCCCACGCAGGAATGCTCGAAGGACTGCGGGAAATGCCCGACGGTATAGCGCCTCTTCGCCCCCAGGGTTTGCAGTGCATTGTTCAATATGCGCTCCAGCTCCGGCCCCGTTATGCCCGGCTCGACGGTAACGGTCTGGTTTATTTCATTGACGGACAGCACGCGGTTCATGTGCGCGTACATATCCAGGCAGACGCCTCCGTTCACGGCTTCCTTGCCCCTGGTCACGCTGGAGTTGCCTGCCGCCACGTAGAGGGGCAGCCTGTTCTCATCGCAATATTTCACCAGCCTGGCCACGTCGTCCCTGTTGCGCGGCCTGACGACGGCGTCCGGAAGGTTTTCCACCACTTTATGCCGCAGGCGCAGTGCATCTATCATGCCGCTGCCGTAGGAGAGGCGGGTGCGTTCATACGTATCCAGCGACACATTCTCCGGGCCGGCCATGCCTTTCAGCGCCTCGATCTGGGCTGCGGGCAGGCGGGAGGGGACATCGACAGTAAAAGTTTCCATGCCCAGGTCCGGCTTTTTAAAGTCGTCATCGGTCATGCCGAAGGTGTCCTTCAGCAGCCGGTACATGCCGGCGTTGGGATGTTTGAAGCCGGCGGGGTCGCCGTATTTGAAGAGGCTGCGGAAGGAGCGCTCGGGCGCTACCCGTTCACACCAGGCGGGAGTAAATTCATCATTCCTTGCCATCTTACCTCCTCCGCAAGAATGTCAGTTGATTATATCAGGCTTTTATCCCGGCCTGGGGCTGTAGTAGCGCTGCCAGGTATTCAAATAGCTCTGCGCCTCCTGCTGCCAGCGCTGGTCGCTCCAGTCAAGGGCAGCCTGCGTAATTGAGCGTATCCGTTCCAGGTGTTCCCTGGCGCCATCCGGCAGGAGCATGCCCAGCCTTACACGGCGCAGCAGCAGGTCGTCCAGGTGGACGACTGCCTCGTTCTTGGCCGCCCAGCGCAGCTCGGCCCAGACGTTCGGCAACGTACCGATTCGCTCCAGGTCGCCGGCTCCAGCCCCGTTTATCAGGCCGCGCGTGTCTTCCCCGTAGCGTCCCGACAGGTAGGCCAGTGTGCCCGCTGCGATATTGGGGGCCGTTGTATCTTTTACCCTGGGGAATACCCGCTTGCGCTTGATTGAAAGCGGGCGGTTAAGCTGTTTGAGCACGGCCATCACGGCCTGACGCGACATGATGCGGAAGGTGGTGTACTTGCCGCCTGTTATGGTTACCATGCCCTCTTCTTCCCACAGGGCGTGTGCGCGCGATTCCTTGGAGGCTGTATCAGCGCCGCCGGCTATTATCGGCCTCAGGCCGGAAAATGACGATATTGCATCGGAAATAGACAGCTTGACGCCGGGGAAGAGAGCGTTGGCCGCTTCCATCATGTATCCTGCTTCGTCTACGCTCATAAAAGGCTCGGCATGTGTCTCGTCTAATTTAGTATCCTGGTCCACTTCGGTGGTTCCCAGTATGATCGTGCCCTCCCAGGGTATGACGAACATGGCGCGCTTATCATGCGGGTGCAGCAGGGTAAGCGCCTCTCTCATGGGCAGCTTTTCAAAGGGGAAAATGATGTGGCTTCCCCTCACCCTGCGCAGCCTGGCAGGCTGCCCGATCTGCCCGCGCAGCTGGTCGGCCCAGGGCCCGGCCGCGTTCACCACCACCCGGGCCTTGACCTGGACGTCTTTCCCCTCGGGGTTGGACATGTCCTTTAATACGGACCCGCATACACGGCCGCTGTTATCGCGCAGCAGCTTCTCAGCTTTTACGTAGTTAAGCGCCGTACCGCCGGCCTTGACTGCCTCTTTCAAAACGCGCAGCACCACACGCGAGTCGTCCATAGCGGCATCATAATACAGGTAGCCGCCCATCAGGCCGTCACTCACCAGCTCGGGGCATTCCTGCAGCACCTTCTTAGGGCTGAGCTTAAAGTGGTCCCACTTGGGGGCCAGCAGGTCGTAAATTCCGATGACCACGCTTATCTGGCGGCTGGTGGCATGGTAGCTGGTAAAATTGGGGAAAATGAATCCGAGCTTGGTCACCAGGTCCGGCGCTTCTTTCATCAGGCGCTCACGTTCCCGCACCGATTCCTGCGTCACCTTATATTGCTTGTTCAGTATGTAGCGCAGGCCACCGTGGATCAGCTTGGACGAGCGGCTGGAAGTGCCGGATGAAAAATCATTGGCCTCTACCAGAAGTGCCTTCAGGCCGGCAGCTGCGGAGTGCAGCAGCACGCCGGCCCCGGTTATCCCGCCTCCGATGATGAGAACGTCCCATGGCTGGTTAAGTTCGCCCCAGGTCTGCAGGCGCCATTCTTTATTAAACATGTGAGCTCCTTTGGTTGACTGGTTAATTAATTATAGCGCCTATTGGATGGCGGCATCATTCCCTGGTCCGCACAGCTATCAGCAGCAGGCCCGGGCCTCCGTGGGCTCCCAGGGAAGCACCCATTTGGCTGACGATGACGTTCGAAGCCGGGGACAGCAGGCTGATTTCCTGCCTGAGTTTTTCCGCTGCCTGATGGGCCGCGGCATGGGCTATGCCTATTTCCTGCGCCGGCAGCGTTCTTTTAACGAAATCCACCAGCTTTTCCACGCCCTTAGAATAGGTCCGGACCGCTCCGGCCAGTACGACCTCTCCATTCCTGAAGGTCAGCATCGGCCTGATGTTCAGTATGCTGGCGATCTTGCCGATGGATTTGTTGATGCGCCCACCTGCCACAGCATATTTAAGTGTGTCGAACATGCTCAGCATTTTTACCTGCGACATGGCCTTCCTGGTCTCGTCCAACACCTCGCTCAACGAACCGCCGGCTCTGGCCATCCTGGCGGCTGCCACGGCTATCAGGGCCAGGCCCATGGAGTTGACCCGCGAGTCTACTACTTACACCCTGATCTTATCCGCCAGCGCCCTGCCGGCCTCCAGCGCAGCATTGCAGGTGCCGCTCAGCTTGGAAGAAATGTGAATGGAGACGATTGCCTCGCACTTCTCTGCCAGCCTGCCGTACAGGCTCTCGAAATCCAGGGGCGTAGGCTGCGAGGTGGTTGGCATGGAGGCGCCTGATTCCAGCCTGCGATAGACCTCATCCGGCGTTAAGTCCAACCCGTCCTGGTAAGATTTCCCGTCCCATATTATATAAATAGGCTGGACCTCTATGCCCAGGGACTGTGCCAGGTCTGCCGGTAAGTCCGACGTGCTGTCGGTCACAATTTTAATCATGTCGCTGTCAATCCTTAATATTCATTGGGATGGGAATTGGGCCGCCCATATGAATGCGTCCATAATGCCCGTCTGGATGACGAACAGTACGCTGCCGGCCACAGCCAGCCAGTAGCTCCAACCAGGTTCGCGCTGGTTGAGCGTCAGCAGGGCCGCCACCATGCCAAGTGAGGCCAGCCCAACTACAAAAAGCACGATGCGTACGGCAGCCCACATCCAGGCATTCGGCGCATCGATGTAGTTGAAGGTCAGCGGCATCCACAGCGCCGAGGGCAGCAGTATGGCAATGATGATGACCGTCAATATCTCATACCCAAAAAAATTGCCTATCAGCGCTTTTTTGTCGTCAAGCTGGAAAAGTATGAAATAGGCCAACAGCAGGTAGCCTATGGCGGCCAGCGGCATTGTCACCAGGTTAACCGACTTCACCAGGGATGTAACGCTTCCCCAGAGCTTATCTCCCATGCCTGGATGGGTGGCCAGCCCGATTATATAGCTGCCAATAACAGCTATTCCGCCGACTACGTTCACAGCCAGGAAGATTATTTTCTGCATATCCATTCCGGCACCTCCACCGATGTTATTTCCAGCTGCCGTCCTTAAGATTTAATGTCACGTTGTTGTCCGGCGGCGGGAGGTCCTTCCACAGCCCGTATATCAGGTCCTTGCGGAACTGTATCACCAGCCAGGCCAGCGGGCTCAGTCCGCTTTCCCGGATTACCTGCTGGCCGGGTGGCAGGCTCTCGTCGCCGCCGTAATGTGCCTCAAAGGCCTTGGCGATATCTCCGCTGAGCGTTTCCGCCTCGGACCTGCCGATCTTATAGCCCATCAGCGTATTGACGGCTATGCCGGCTATGCCTTCCTCCAGGTATGCCTTGGCATATTCCTGGAAATCGGTGGGGTGCGAGGGTATGGCGGTTACGCGCTCGCTGCGTATGGCGGCCTGCTGGTCAGCGCCTATGTTGACAACGCGGTAGGGGCAGGGATAGGTCACCGTCGATCCCGTCTCCACATCGAACAGGAACTTACCGTCGTCCCATTTAGCCTCGGTCACGTCCTGAGCGTGAAAATGGCCGGTGAATACCAGCCGTACATTATATTCAGCAAACATCTTTGATATGGCCTGGTAATCGTCCACAATGTATTCCCCGTAATTCTTCTTCTGCCCGTTGAAGTGCTCAACCGTGCCGTGGTGCATCATGACGATGACAGCCTTGTTTTCACGCGCTGCCTGCGCCAGGGTCGACTCTATCCACTGCAGCGTGGCATGGCTGAACTTGCCGCCGACTATCGGCTCCTTGTCAGGCACGTTATCCTTGTACTCGCATGAGTCCAGGCACAGCAGCCACAGGCCGGGCACCGGTTCCGCTAAATAGCTTAAGGAATCGCTGTCGCTCTTGATGGCAGAGTTAAATCCGTAATCGGCGTAGATCTGCCTGAACTGTTCGGGGGTGATATTGGCGACGTGCTGCACTGAATCCCCCACGTACCTGAAGGCCCATCCGTTATTGATGTCGTGGTTTCCCGGTACAACGTAGATTGTCTTACCGGCCGCTTTCAACTGGCCTAAATATTTTGCCGCCAGCTGGTGAGATGCCAGCTCCCCGTCCTTGGACAGGTCGCCCGGCACCAGCACGATGCCGGCTTTCAAGTTACTGATGGAGGCTATGGCAGAATCGAAGATCTGGCTGCTCTCCCTGAGCAGCTTACGGTCCTTGGCCAGGTAATCCTCGAAAGCCTTGCCGGTCGTTCCCAGCGACGTGTCATAGACATGCGGGTCGCTGAAGACCGCCAGGTTAACCTCCGGGTAGGCTGCAGCATTTTTCAATGACAGCACCAGCGCCGGGCCAGACTCGTAGTTGAACTTGGGCGCGGGCGCAGCGCAGGCCACCAGGCTGAAAATTACCAGCAGACAGAAGGCGGCATTGAGGATTTTAAGCGCAGGCTTGCACAGCTTCATATAAACACCTTCCCTTTCAGATTTATGCTCGGCTCTGCGCTAAATATACTACCCGCGGACGGTCGTCGGCAAGGCTGATAGGCACCCTGGCTGAAACGTCATTGCGAGTCCCGATACATCGGGACGAAGCAATCTCCCTTGCCGTACCATTGCTAACGCAGCAGAAGCAATCTTCTGAACGAAGGGAAATCCAGACCTAATGCCATGAGATTGCCGCGGGACTTCGTCCCTCGCAATGGCATTTTTTTCACGTCATTGCGAGTCTCGATACATCGGGACGAAGCAATCTCCCCCGGCGTTACATATCATTTCGACGGATTTAAAACCCTTCCCACGAACAGCACGGTGCCGGTCTTTATGTCCCTTATTACGAAGATGAAGGGCCGGTCTATCTTCACTTCCAGCGGCGCAGCGGGTATGGCGGTGGCCCGCATGATGACGGCCGTGGCTGCAGCCGCCTCCGTGCCGGACTCGTCAACGGCTACGTAAGCCTTATGTATCACGTCGGAGATATACAGGTCCGGCTCCCCGGTCATGCCTGAGAAATCCGCCGCGTCCGCGAAAGCCAGAGGCATGCCCAGGTCTGACAGCACCCTGTTGAGGTTGAAGGTGGAATCGAACTTGAAGCGCGGCAGGCTCAGGGCGATACGCCGGGAAAAGAGGTCCTTGATAATGCCGTTATATTTTTCGGAGGTCAGGCCGGCTTCAAATTGATTGAATATTCCAGTGTCGGGCATTATTACCACCATGGAGAGCTCGCGCCCGTCGTAAGGCAGTTCCACGGCCTTATAGCCGCTGCCTTCGGCATAGCCCATGCCCTCAGTCTGGTGCATCGTCGGCACGCTGACCTGCGTCTCGTCCAGCAGGTTGAACTTGTCATCCTGTGTAGCGCTCTTTTCGAAAACCTCGGCCCAGGCGGCGTTGAAGTAGATGGCATTGGTCAGCACCAGCCTGGTGCGGGGATCGATAGCTCCAAAAGGAATCAGGTCCTGGATCTTGTCCTTCGTCTGGTCGCTGACCCACTGGTTTATGGTCAGCCGCGAGGGCTCGGGCGCACTCCTGAAATCCAGCACCCTCAGGCCTGCGCCATAGTTTGCCGCCAGAAGGTCCAGGTATTGCTGCAGAAACGCATATCCTTTCTGCCCCCAGATGGCGTTGACAATGTTGAGCTTGAAGCCCTGGCCTTCCTTGTCCCTGGCGCCCTGGCCGCGCTTTGCCAGATCCTCGTCCAGGCCGTTGAAGCTTGTGTGCAGCTTGTCCTGAGGCAGCGTGAACTGCATGGCCTGCGCCATCTGCTGTTCCGTGGCGCCCCGCGCTCCGCCGTAGGTCATGGCCAGTGCAACAGATATGCTGTAAGGAGAGTAGAACAGGTTGCCGGGCTGGTCCCTTTCAGCCCGGTAAAGGTTGAAGGCAAAGGCGGTGTTGCCGCTGACCAGCGCAGCCAGGTCAGCCTGGCTCAAGCCGGAGACGACTTCCCTCGGCTTGTTCGACTGCAACACATCGGCCGAGGCTGGCTGGTTGCAGGCCGGGGTACATGTCAGCAAAATGATTATCAGTCCCGTAATATAAAAGAGCCTGGATCTCATGTTCCACCCCCTGTTTTAAGTGTACAGCAAGAAAAACGCAAAAGACACTGGAAAGTTTATCGCTGCAGGTTTATCATTTATTGTTGGGTGGCAGGTAAGTTATGTTTAAACCCATAGCAGCCGCATTTTGTGCACTTTTGATTCTGACGGTATCGGCGGGTTGCGCTGACACGGCGGAGAATATCCGGCTGGTGAACGCCGCAGTGGACGTCCAGAAGGTAATTCAACAGGAGCTGGATTCGCTGGACAGCGAAGTCGCCTCTGCCGCCAGTCAGCTTTCAGCCGCCGGCCTGAGTGGGCCCGAGGCCGAGCAGGTGCTTGTGACGCTGTTCTTCAACCATATTTACCTGGTTGACTGCTGCACCGTCGGGACTGACGGGAAGATCGTCACCGTCGTACCGGATGCTTACAAAAGCGTCGCCGGCTCGGACATCAGCAGCCAGGAGCAGGTCATCAGGCTGAAGCAGACCGGCAAGCCCGTTTTAAGCCACATCTTCAAATCGGTGGAAGGTATAGACGCGGTGGACCTGCAGCACCCGATATTTTCCCAGAAAGGCCAGCTGATCGGCTCGGTCAGTGCCATGTTCAGGCCGGCCAGGCTCTTCGACCTGATCGCCAGGCCCGCCGTCAAGGATGCAGCCGTGGAGAAAATATGGGCCATGCAAACGGACGGCTGGATCATCTATGATTACGATGCCGCCGAGATAGACACCAACCTGTTCCAGGACCCGCTCTACCAGCCCTACACCAGCCTGATTACGCTGGGAAGGCAGATTGCAGACCGTGCCAGCGGCTGCGGCGGCTACGAGTTCCTCAACCTCGGCATGGTCGAGCCCGTTAAAAAGCAGTGCTGCTGGACCAATGTGAGCCTGCACGGCACTGACTGGCGCATCATGGCAGTCCAGGTCATCAGCGCCGGCAAATAAACAGACGGGGGAAACCGATATGCTTGGGACTGCTTATTACTACATAGCCATGGCCTGCACGCTGGTCGGCTGGGCGGCGCAGTTTTACACCACCATCATAAAAAAGCAGAACAACATCAATCTGCTTCTGCCCCTGTTCTATGGGCTGGCCTGCATCTTCTTCGTCATAGATACTGTTTCAGCCAGAAATGTGCTCGACACCATTGTTAACTCGGTCACAGCCGTTCTGGTGCTTGCCTTGCTCACAGTTTTTATACTCCGCAGGAAGCGCTGACCTGCAGCGTGATTTACCCGCCCTATCATGCTATCACTATAATTAATACAGGAGGTATGTCATGAGCGGGAAATTACGCATGATGGGCATTGCGATTATCATCCTGGCGGTGGCGGCGCTGGCCATGGGAGCGACCTTTCTGTACCAGGGCTTCAGCAAACAGGCCTTTATCGTGGGCGCCATGCAGCAGGAGAACGTTAAGCTTTCAGACCTGGGCGTGACCGGCCCCAACGCCGGCCGGCCGATAATTGATGCTGAAACCGCGCAGATCGCCGCGGACACTATCAGGGAGCATCGCCGTACGATAGCTTCATCCTATGGGGCGCTGCTGGGCGCAGGCAAGTTCGACCCCACCAATCCTAAAGATTTGCTCTATGCGCAGGCCGTCAACCTTGAGAACTACCTTTACCTGGGCGTGCTGGGGCTGGGTGTAACCGCCATAGCCGAGGCAGCCGGCGGATTCATGCTGGTGGTTGCCGTTGCCCTGGGCATTATGGGCTTCGCCCTCATCGCCCTCTCCAGGAGCGGGCCGTTGCTGGTGGCGTCAGGCTAGCCCTTGGCCTGGGCCTGCTGGTAGGTCTCCTTAATCCAGATGGTCACCAGGAACGATCCCACCATCAGGACCGCCAGCAGAGAAAGCGGGGCCACGAAGTTGCCCGTCTCCGAGCGCAGGCCCTCCATGGTCGGCACCAGTATCACAGCCGCTATATTGCCCAGCAATTGCAGGTATCCCACCGATACGCCGGCGTACTTCGGCCCTGTAATCTCAGCCGACATGGTGAGCATGATCGGCAGCGCGGCGATGAGGAAAAATCCCAGAAAGATTCCGTTGACCAGGTTGGCCGTGTAGCCGCGTATAAAGATCATGGCCGTGATGCAGACGGCGCCTACGACCGGTGCGGCCATCAGGAAGGGCTTGCGGCGGCCGATCTTGTCGGAGACCAGCGGTATTACAAAGCAGCCGACCAGGCCGCTAAGTATCAGGACGGCCGAAATATTACCGGCGTCGGTCAGCGCGATGTTGTGCAGCTCGTTCAGTATCTTCTCCAGCCAGGTCGCCAGCCCGTTGAACACGCCGATTCCCACCATCGCAACGAAGCCCAGCATTAGGAAGTTCCTGTTCTTGAGTATTACGTTGATGCCTCCCCACTTAACCTCGGACATGTCCGCATCCGGCGCCCTGGAGGGCGTGAGCGGACGTTGTTTGACCAGGAAGATGAAGGCCAGCGTGCCGAGTACGCCTGCTATGCCATAGACCCAGAGCATGGGGGAGAAGCCCATCTCCTGTACCAGCACAGGCGTCAGCCCCAGCGCTACCATCATGCCCACGAACAGCGCCAGCGAGCCCAGGCCCACCGCCGTGGCTTCCTCCCTGGGCGAGAACCACACGGTGGCCAGCTTGGTCACCCCGTTCAGCACGAAAGGCTGCCCGATGGAGATGCCCACCTGGGCGACAACCAGCATAATGAACGATGCCGGATTAAGCACCCTTAGCAGTGCAAACAGTCCGGTGAAAATTGCGCCTATGCCCACGCCCCATTTAAAACCTATTTTATCGATTATGATGCCCGCCGGTATCGTCAGCAGCACCTGCACGATGGGGAAGACCAGCGTAAGCCACTGCACGTCGCTGGCCGGTATCTTAAGCAGGTCCTCGATATAGGTATCGATGGCGGCAAAGTTCAGCCAGTAAAGCTGCGTCAGGGCTGATACATACATATAGATGGCCAGCACCAGCCACCTGTAACGGTAGACCTTGTACTGCTGTTCCATTAACCTCCCCCTTGTATAAAGATTTCGTGACGGTGCCCGGCTGTAGATTTATGGCACGGGCGGAGCGACCTATTATAAATCTTTTTCAAAAAATATATAATAGACAGCCGGATGCTTCCGTGCGTTTAACAGCATGCCCGACTTTAATATAATCTTCATTGCCTTCGTCATCGCCGTCGCCCTGGCCTTCGACTTCACCAACGGCATGCACGATGCCGCCAACTCCATCGCCACCATCGTCTCCACCCGCGTGCTGCCACCAAGATATGCCGTCATCTGGGCTGCCTTCTTCAACTTTGTTGCCTTCCTCATATTCGGCACGGCTGTGGCTACAACAATCGGCAAGGGGTTGATAGATGTCTCGTCGGTCAATCAGGTCGTTATTTTAGCCGGGCTTATTGGCGCTATAAGCTGGAACCTTATAACCTGGTACCTGGGGCTGCCCAGCAGCTCGTCCCACGCCCTCATCGGCGGCTATGCGGGAGCGGCTGTGGTGAAAAGCGGCTTCGGTGTCATCATCCCCTCAGGCTGGTATCTCACACTGCTTTTCATCGTTTTAGCCCCGTCGCTGGGTATGCTTCTCGGCTACCTTCTAAAGATCATCACGTCATGGCTCGTATTCAAACAGAGCCCGGGCAATGTTAATAAGTGGTCGCGCATCTTACAGCTTTTCTCAGCCGCGCTCTACAGTCTGGGTCACGGAGGCAACGACGCCCAGAAGACCATGGGCATCATCACCAGCCTGCTTTTCACCGGAGGCATACTACGCGAGTTCCTGGTGCCGCTCTGGGTAGTGCTTATTGCCCATGCTGCCATCGCACTCGGTACGCTGACCGGCGGCTGGCGCATCGTCAAGACCATGGGGCAGAGGATAACCCGGCTGAGGCCTATTGACGGTTTCTGCGCCGAGACCGGCAGCGCCATCAGCATTTTCCTGGCCACGCACCTGGGAGTGCCTGTCAGCACCACGCATGTCATTACGGGCGCCGTATCGGGCGTGGGAGTAGCCAACCGCTGGACTGCCGTACACTGGAATGTCACGCTGCGTATCGTCTGGGCCTGGGTCCTGACCATACCGGGTGCGGCCATCATCGCCGCCGCTGTCTATTTCCTCATCAGCCTGATTCACTTCTAACCCGTTCTAATGGTTATAATTGTGCATGGAGGGGTGAGGCATGAAGCCACCTTATATCAAGAAGCTTGACGAGCGCGGCGACCTGTCGGTCTGGTCAGTGGACGGCGCCTATATCCGCAGCCACATCGACGAGGAGTTCACCAACTTCGGCCAGCACTACCGCTTTCCTTATATCCCGGAGAAAGAGCTCTGGATAGACAGGGAGGCCAAGAACGATGAAACGGCGTTCTATATTGACCATCTGCTGGTCGAGCACCGTCTGATGGCCAAGGGCATGTCCTACGACGACGCCATAACCAGGGCCGACCTGGCGGAGAGGGCCGAGCGGCGCAAAGCCGGAGACCTGGCCCGCATGACGCACGCGGGCAAGAAGCTGCCCGACGGCGCCTCCGTGCATGTTGAATTATGGAAAAAGCTTGAAGACGACGTCAGCGTCTGGATTGTGGACGGGCGCATGGTGCGCAGCGTTTTCGATATAGACTTCACCGAGGGCGGCCACGACCATGTCTACGAGTTCGTGCCCGACAACGAGGTCTGGATAGACAACGACCTGGAGGAGCAGGAGCGGGGCTACGTTCTGCTGCACGAGCTGCACGAGCGCAACCGTATGGCGCAGGGCCTGCCCTACTCAAAAGCGCACGCCGAGTCCAGCAGGCTGGAGTACCACTGCCGCCACCACCCCGATGAGCTTCACGACTACCTGGAAGCTGAAGGCTGGGCATGAAATCTAAATACGCAGGCTGAAGACAATGAAGGCGTAGGCCACGAAGAATATCAGCCCGAAGCACAGCCCCCACCAGGGCACCTTACCCCTGGCAATGAAGATCAGCAGTATCAGCGATATGATGGTCGTGGCTATCACGCTCAGGTAGGCGTGTATATCCAGCTCCCATTGGGTCACTATCAGCGCCAGCCCCGTGTAGAAGCTGCAATAAAGAACCTTCTCCCCCACCAGCGAGCCGATGCTGAAGGTATCCTTGCCCTTGAAGCTCCAGATGAGCGCGCTGGCCGTCTCGGGTATGGCCGTGGCAGCAGGTATGATCACCAGCGCAACGCCCATGGTGCTCAGCCCCAGGTTTTTAGCCAGAATATCCACCGATCCAACCATCGCCCTGGAGCCGTAATAAAGCACGGCGGCAGCTACAATCAGCTGCACTATGGCCATTATCAGCGCGTTGCGGGGAGTGCGCGGCAGCAGCCTGGAGAAATACGGCATGTCGGCGTGCTCTATCAGCTCCGCCATCCTCCTGCTGTGCATCATCCATATGTACAGGAAGAAGGCGCCCAGGAAAACCACGCCGCAGGCATGCTTGACCACCGGGATATTTATTGCCGCCGGCAACAGCGCCAGGGGAAACAGCACCAGTATGAATATGTACGGCAGCATGAGCGTCTTGTTTATGGTCATTGAGAGGCTTCTCCTCTGCTTTCCCAGATAGCCCAGCAGAATTGATATGCCCACCAGCCCGTAAGAGAGGCTGGAGGCCATGAAGGGCTGGCCGAAGATGGTGCCCACACCGATATCCTCACCGGCCTTGCCGGCATAGGCAAAGACGGCTACCAGGAAGACAATCATCTCGGGAAGCGAGGTGAACAGCGGCGAAAGTATGGCGGACACAAAGGAGCCGCCCAGCTTCAGGCGGAAGCCAAGGTACTCAATGGCATTTACAAAGATCAGCGCAGATAAAAATACCAGCAGCGCCGAGATGCTTAGCGAAAGAGGTATCGGCAGGCTTTCCAACTAGTATGCTCCTCGCAGAAACTATCTGACATTATAGCAAAGAACCCGGCCTCGGATGGCAATCCTTTATTCGCAAGTGTATAATACCATTCCTCAATTTTTTAACAGGAGCAAGGAAATGAGCAAGGCAGATAAGGCGGTAGAGACTTTCAAGAGCGGCTTCAACTGCTCGCAGGCTGTGCTTTCAGTCTTCTGTGAAGAGCTTGGCCTGGACAAACAGGCGGCGGCCAGGATAGCCTCAGGATTCGGGGGCGGAATCGGCCACCTCGGCAAGACCTGCGGAGCGGTCACGGGCGCCGTAATGGCCATCAGCCTGAAAAAAGGCATGTCCCTGCCGGAGAGCATCTCCAAGTCCAACCAGTTGGTCTATGATCTGGTTGGCCAGTTCGCTGAAAAGTTCATTGAGCGCAACCGCTCGTCGGAGTGCCGCGACCTGCTGGGCATGGACATCGGCGACCCCGAAGCCTACAAGGAGGCACGCAGGCAAAACCTGTTTTATACGGTGTGCACCAAGTACGTCCACGATGCGGCTGAGATCGCAGAAGAAATGATCGGATGAACTGTCGTTTTTGACACTCCGGCATTTCCTATGTTACCCTTTTTAACGGTATGAATAACTGCATGGCTTCTCAAAGCTTTTACGCCTACTACTGGTTTACGCCCGGCGATATGCTTGGGGGGCAGTGCAGCGCACCTGTATCCGGATAAAAATTAAATAGAAAGTAACTTAATGAGAGCCCTCCAAGCGGAGGGCTCTTCTGTTTTATCCGGCTTTAAAGTTTAAGGAGGTTACATGGCAATGATGATCATGAAAAGGGGCGCAACCAACGACGAGATCAAGCACGTTATCAAGGAGATCGAGCATTACGGCCTGAGGGCCGATGTCTCGCGCGGTGATTTCAGGACGGTCATCGGCCTGGTGGGCGATGAGAGAAGGGTCCCTTTCGATAATTTTTCCATCCTTCCGGGAGTCAAGGAGGTGATTAAGATAGATACGCCATATAAGCTGATCAGCCGCGAGTACGGACGCTCAGCCGAGGAGCACGGCGCTCTGCGCAAAAGCATCCAGCTCGGCGACTTTCAGCTCGGCAACGGCGAGCCCATCTTCATGGCCGGCCCCTGCGCCGTGGAGAATAAAAAACAGCTTTTCATGATCGCTGAGGCAGTCAAAAAGGCAGGCGCGCATGTCCTGCGCGGCGGCGTCTTCAAACCGCGCAGCTCCGTTCACTCGTTCCAGGGCGTGGGCAGCAGCGACCGTAAAAGCGCCGAGCAGGCGCTGAAATGGATGCGGGACGCCGGACGGGAATACGGTATGCCGGTCGTCACCGAGGTCAGGGGCGAGGAGCACGTGGACATGGCGGCCGAATACGTCGACATCCTGCAGATAGGCGCACGTAATATGTACAACCAGGACCTGCTGACCAAGGCCGGCAGGAAGAACAAGCCGGTGCTGCTCAAGCGTCACTTCGGCGCGGGCATTGAGGAATGGCTGTCCTTCGCCGAGTATATCGCCGCCGAGGGCAACAAGGACATCATCCTCTGCGAGCGCGGCATCGTGCCCGTGGGCAAGGGCAAGGAGTACACGCGCTATACGCTGGACCTGGCCGCCGTTCCTGCCATCAAGAAGGAAACATACCTGCCGGTGATCGTAGACCCCAGCCACGGCACGGGCCGGGCCGACCTGGTCTTCAACATGAGCTGCGCCGCCATTGCCGCCGGCGCCGACGGCCTCATTATAGAGGTGCATTACAATCCCCAGGAGGCGATCGTGGACGGCCGGCAGACTATCACGCCGGGCGAGCTAAAGGCTATAATAGAGGCCAGCCGCGAGATAAAACGCATGGTCTCCGCGGCTGAAGACAGACAAGGCGGTTGAATCAGGTTGAGGATAGTCAGAGTCAGGCTGGGCAGGAGAGGGTATGATATACGCATCGGCCAGGACCTGCTCGGCCAGGTTGGAGCCTGGCTGAGGCAGCTTTGCTCCGGCGATAAAGCCGTTATCATCACCAACCCCGTCGTCGACGGCCTCTACGGCGATATGCTCAAGCGCAGCCTGGACAAACACGGCTTTAAAATGACCGTGCTGCTTGTCCCCGACGGCGAGGAGCAGAAGTCGCTGGATACCGCTGCCAGGCTTTACGCCGGCATGCAGGCGGCGCACGCCGAGAGGTCCACGCCCGTCCTGGCGCCGGGTGGAGGCGTGATCGGCGACCTGGCCGGATTCGTGGCCGCCACCTATATGCGCGGCCTTCCGCTCATCTCGTTGCCCACAACCCTGCTGGCACAGGTGGACAGCAGCATCGGCGGCAAGACGGCCGTAGACCACGGCCCCCTGAAGAACAGCATCGGCGTCTTCCACCAGCCTGCGCTGGTTGTATCCGATACGTCAACGCTGCGCAGCCTGCCGCCGCTGGAGGTAAGTAACGGCCTGGCCGAGGTCATCAAGTACGGCGTTATACTGGACAGGGCCCTGTTCGGCTTCATCGAGAAGAACATAGAAAAGATACGCGCCCTGGAGAGCCCGCTGCTGGAGGAGGTGGTGGTCAGGTCGGCGGCCATCAAGGCACGCATCGTGGAAAAGGACGAGAGGGACTCAGGCCTGCGCAATATTTTAAATTTCGGGCACACCGTCGGGCACGCCATCGAAACAGCCTCCGATTTCAAAATCAGGCACGGCCAGGCGGTCTCCATCGGCATGGTATCGGCCGCTGTAATATCCAATAAGCTAGGCATCCTCAAGGCCCGCGAACTGGGCCGGCTGAAGAACCTGCTGATGGCCGCCGGGCTGCCGGTCGGTGTCCCCCGCCTAGACATCACCAGGATCATCCGTGCCATCGAGCACGACAAGAAGGTCTTCAACGGAAAAATCAGGTTCATCCTGCCCAGGTCCATCGGCAAGGTCTTCATCGCCAACGACGTCAGCTTCGCTCTGGTCATCGACGTGCTGGAAAGAAACAATGAATAAGATCAAGATATGCGCCGTTATCACTCAGCCCGACAGCGAGGCTGTGAAGAAGGCGGCGGCTGATGCCGACCTCTTCGAGCTGCGTATAGACCTGGTGGGCAAAGGCTGGGAGCAGTTGGCGTCCTCCCTGCGCAAGCCCTGGATAGCCGCTAACAGGAGAGCGTCGGACGGCGGCAAATGGCGGGGCAGCGAGCAGGAAAGGACGGCGCAACTGCTGCACGCCGCAGACCTGGGCTCAGACATAGTGGACATTGAGCTGGACGCGCCCGGATTAAAAGAATTCATGCCGCAGCTCAAGGGACGCGCCCGGTGCATCATCTCTCATCACGACTGGAAGGGTACACCCCCGGCGGATAAGCTGGCCGAGATAATAAGGCGGCAGATTGCAGCCGGGGCCGATATCTGCAAGGTGGTCACCAATGCGGCGGGCCTGCAGGACAACCTGACCGTTCTTTCTCTGCTGCCCATGTTCCCGGCCGCCAGGATCGTGGCCTTCGCCATGGGCGCGGAGGGAGTGATTAGCCGCATCCTATCGCCCCTGGCCGGGGCTTACTTCACCTATGCATCCATACCCGGCCTGTCAGGGTCTGCGCCGGGGCAGATCACGGTAGAAGCCCTGCGCAATATTTACGGACTGATAGCATGAGCAAGGACTGGGAAATCACGGGCCGAGCGCGTGTCTGCGGCGTTATCGGAGACCCGGTGGAGCACAGCGTCTCGCCCGCCATGCAGAATGCCGCCTTCAGGGCGCTGAAGCTGGACTTTGCCTATGTGCCCTTCAGCGTTAAAAAGGAAGGGCTGGCCCGTGCCATAGATGGCGTCAGGACGCTTAACATCAGGGGCCTCAACGTCACCATCCCGCATAAGGTGGACATCATCCCCCTGCTGGACGAGATAGACTCCCAGGCGCACCAGATAGGGGCTGTCAATACCATCGTGAATGATAGTGGACGTCTCAAAGGCTATAACACCGATGCTGAGGGCTTCGTCTGCGCCCTGCTCAGGCAGGGCATCGAGCCTGAGGGCAAGACTGTGGTGGTGCTGGGCGCCGGCGGCGCTTCCAGGGCCATCTGCTTCGCACTGGCGGCGGAGGGGGCCAATCTGATCATCCTCAACCGTACGCCGGAGAGGGCGGCCGCAGCCGCTGGAGAGATATCCGGCGCCAGCGGCCAGCGCGTGGAGGTGATGGGCCTTGAGCCCAGGAACCTCTCCGAGGCGCTGGAGAAGGGACAGATAGTGGTCAATGCCACCAGCGTGGGCATGCTGCCGCATACCTCCGCCACGCTCATACCGGCGGCGTTGATCAGGCCGCACCACGTGGTGGTAGATATCGTTTACAACCCGCTCAAAACAAAGCTGCTGGCCGAGGCCGGCAAGGCCGGCGCCAGGACGCTGGGCGGACTGGAGATGCTGGTCTGGCAGGGAGCGCTGGCTTTTGAAAAATGGACGGGGGCCGAGGCCCCGGTGGATATTATGAGGAAGGAGGCCGGGCGGGCACTCAGCGCACATGAAAAGTAACATCGCTTTAATAGGCTTCATGGGCGCCGGCAAGTCGACCGTCGGCCGGGCCCTGGCGAAAAAGCTTGACATTGAGTTCGTCGAGCTGGACGCGCTGGTCGTGCAGCACAGCGGCAAGACCATCTCCCAGATATTCGGGCAGGGCGGAGAGGCCAGGTTCCGGCAGCTTGAATCCGAGGTGGTCGCCCAGGTTGCAGACAGGAGCAATTCCGTGCTGGCTTGCGGCGGCGGCATAATCTTAAAGCAGGAGAACATAGACCGGCTTAAAAAGTCCTCGGTCATTGTCTACCTGCGCACCGAACCGTCCGTCATCCTCAAGCGTGTTAAACAGGGCAAGGTACGACGCCCCCTGCTGGAGGTTGACGACCCGGTTTCGGCTGTTGATAAACTGATAAAGTTCAGGCGGCCGCTCTATACGGCTGCGGCGGATATGACGGTCGATACCTCCGAGTTGACCATCGAGCAGGTGGTGGAGCGCATATGCTCCGAGCTGAAGAAAAATGAAAGCTATAATTTCAAAAAGTAAGCTGGCCGGCAGGGCGCAGGCGCCCTCTTCCAAGAGCTATACGCTGCGGGCCCTCATATGTGCTGCACTTGCCGATGGCCGCAGCCAGATTAAGCGGCCGCTCTACGCCGATGATACCGATGCCGCCAGGGATGTGCTGGACAGGATAGGCGTGAAAACCGAGGTCAAAAAGACGCTGTGGGGTGTGAGTGGCGGCAACTTCAGGCGGCCCAGGGCGGACCTCTTCTGCCGCGAGTCAGCCGGCACGCTGCGCTTCATGACCGCGGTCTGCTCGCTTGTCCCGGGCAAATGCAGGCTGACGGCCGGCCCGTCGCTGGCCAGGAGGCCTGTCGGCCCGCTTATCGATGCTTTACAGCAGATCGGCGTCTCCTGCTCCTCGCGTAACGGGCTGGCACCCGTGGAGGTGGAAGGAGGCACGCTGGGCGGAGGAGTGGCCGAGCTGCCGGGAGATATCAGCTCCCAGTTCGTATCCGCCCTGCTCATGGTCGCTCCACTGGCGCCGGGCGGCATGACCATCAAGCTTACCTCGCTCCCGCAGTCCAAGCCCTATATACTCATGACCATTGACTGCATGCGAAGCTTCGGCATCCACGTCGGGCATAACCTCGACCTTACCGGCTTCACCGTCAAGCCGCAGCGCTACCAGCCCTCGTCCTACACCGTAGAAGGAGACTGGTCATCCGCCTCTTACCTGCTGGCGCTGGGCGCGGTGGCGGGCGCAGTCGACGTGCCCAACCTCAACCCGGAGAGCCGCCAGGGCGACAAGGAGATATGGTGCCTGCTGCGGGAGATGGGCGCCGGGGCCATGTGCACCAGGGATTCCGTCAGGGTCAGGAAGTCCAAGTTGCGACCTATATACAAGGACCTCTCGGACTGTATAGACCTGCTGCCCACCATGGCGGTGCTGGCAGCTACGGCCGACGGGGTAAGCAGGTTAAAAGGGGTGGCGCGGGCCAGGCTCAAGGAATCCGACAGGATCGCCGCCGTCAGCGAGGGGCTGGCCAGGATGGGCATTGAAGTCAAGGTGGAACATGACTCGCTCTATGTCACCGGCGGCAAGCTGAAATCGGCGGTGATAGACCCGAAGGGCGATCACAGGATTGCCATGGCCTTCAGCATCCCGGCCATGCTCACGGAGCGGACCGTAATAAAGGATGCCGGCTGCGTGACCAAGACATACCCGGAGTTCTGGGAGACGCTGAAGAGCCTGGGAGGTAATGTAACTTTCGATGGGAAATAGTATTGGCAAGCTTTTCGTTGTCACCAGCTTCGGCGAGAGCCACGGCAGGTGCGTGGGCGTGGTCGTCGACGGCTGCCCGGCCGGCCTGCCGCTCAGCCAGGCCGACGTCCAGAAGGAGCTGGAGCGCAGGAGGCCCTCGTCAGCGGCCGGCGGCACAGCCAGGCGTGAGCAGGACCGGGTGGAGATACTCTCCGGCCTTTTCAGCGGCTTCACCACCGGTGCACCCATCTGCATGCTGACCTGGAATAAAGATTCGGACTCCAGCGTGTATGAAAAATTCAGGTCTATTCCCAGGCCGGGCCAGGCCGACTATGCCGCGTTCATCAGGTACGGCGGCTTCAACGATTACCGCGGTGGCGGCAGGTTCTCCGGCAGGATAACCGCTGGCTTCGTTATGGCCGGCGCGGTAGCGCTCAAGCTGCTCAAGCGCGCCGGTGTGGAAGTCATAGCCCACACGGCGCAGATCGGCGATGTTCGGGCCGGAAGCGTGACGCCGGCGCAGATGAGAAAAAATGCAGAGGGAAACGCCGTTAAGTGCGCTGACCCGAAGGCGGCCTCGAGGATGGCGGCGCTGATAAAAAAGGTGCAGAAGGCAGGAGACAGCATCGGCGGCATTGTAGAGGCTGTGGCGCTCAACGTGCCGGCCGGGCTGGGCCAGCCGGTCTTCGAGAACCTTGAGGGAGAGCTTGCCAGGGCCTTCTTCTCCATACCGGCGGTCAAGGGGGTCGAGTTCGGCTCCGGCTTCGCCGTCGCCGGCATGAAGGGCTCCGAGAACAACGATGTTTTTGTTTCCAGGGGCGGGAAGATTGTCACCCTGACCAACAATGCCGGCGGCATATCCGGCGGCATCAGCAACGGCATGCCCATCACGGCTAAAGTCGCCTTCAAGCCCACCGCCTCCATATCAATGCGCCAGAGGTCGATAAATCTCAAGACCGGGAAGAGCGTGGACCTGGAGCTCAAGGGCAGGCACGACGCCTGCATTGTCCCGCGTGCAGTGCCGGTCGTGCAGTCCATGATGTCGGTGGTGCTGTGCGACTTTTGCCTCAGGGCGGGATTGCTAAAAGAGGTGCTGGAATGAGCTTGCATGACCTGAGAAAGGAAATTGATGATATCGATGCCCGTATAGTTGAGCTGCTGGCCGCGAGGCTGAAGGCCGCACACGAGATAGGGAAAGAAAAGGAGCAGTCAGGCCAGCCCATCGAGGACCGGGAGCGCGAGGAAAAGGTGCTGCAAAGCGTAAGGGCGCTTGCCGCTAAAAAGGGCATCAGCGGCGAGGACGTAGAGAACGTCTTTAGACAGATACTTTCCGTTACCAAGAATGTCCAGGGCTTTGAAGTGGCCTTCCAGGGCGAGGCCGGCGCATACGCGCAAGAGGCGGCGCAGAACTTCTTCGGCCGCACCGTGCGCACCCGGCCGTGCGAGACGCTGGACGAGGTCTTCAAGCTGGTGCAGGAAGGCAGCGTCCCCTACGGCATCGTGCCGGTGGAGAACTCGCTGGAGGGCAGCATCAGCCGCTCCTACGACCTGCTGCTGGAATACGAGGTAAAGGTCTGCGGCGAGACGCAGATAAGGGTCTCGCATTCGCTCATAGCCAACAAGAACGCCACGCTTGGTTCAATCAAGAAGATTTACTCGCACCCGCAGGCGCTGGCGCAGTCGCAGGCTTTCCTGCGACGGCTGGGCTGTGAGCTGATACCCACTTATAATACAGCCGCCGCCGTCAAGATGATCAGGGATAAGAAGATCATGGACGGCGCGGCCGTGGCCAGTGACGAGGCCGCCGCCATATACGGTATGAAGGTGCTGGCCAGGGAGATAGAGGATAATCCCAGGAACTCCACCCGTTTCTTCGTGCTGGGCAAGCAGGACTCGCAACCGACAGGCAGGGACAAGACGTCCATCGTCTTCCTGCTCAAGCACAGGCCGGGCACGCTTTACGATACCATAGGTGAGTTCGCTCAAAGGCAGATCAACCTCACAAAGATTGAATCTCGCCCCACCAAACAGACGCCCTGGGAGTACAACTTCTACCTGGACTTCGAGGGGCACAGGCAGGACCCGTCCATTCAGGAAGCCCTCGCCAGGCTGGAGGGCACGACCCTCTTCCTCAAGGTGCTGGGCTCCTATCCCCGGGCGGAGCAGTAAGGCGAACCTATGAAAGTTGCTGTGATCGGCGGTTACGGCAAGATGGGCCTGTGGTTTGCCCGCTGGCTGCTTAATCAGGGCAAGCAAGTGGTCATCAGCGGGCGCGACCACAGGAAGGTCCACGAGGCCGCCAAACAGATAGGCGCAGAAGCTGCCGACAGCCAGTCCGCTGTAAAACACTCGGACGCCGTTATCATATCCGTCCCCATAGACAGGTTCGAGGACGTGGTCAGGGAGATAGCCGGCTGCACCTCCCCCGGACAGATGATTTTCGATGTCACCTCCGTCAAGGCCATGCCCATGGAGGTTATGCACCGTTATATCAAGAACGGGACAATTTTAGGCGTGCATCCCATGTTCGGGCCGGGCGCCGACGGCATATCCGGCCAGCGCTTTGTTTTGACTCCCACCACGCCCGACGAGGAAAAGCTGGCTGACAATACACGCAAATATCTTGAGGAAAAGGGGGCACGCGTGGCGGTCATGCCCCCGGCCGAACATGACGAGCTCATGGCCGTCGTACTGGGCCTGTCGCATTTCGTCGCCCTGGCAGCCGGCGACACGCTGGCCAGCCTCGGCAGGCTAAAGCAGATGCGCCAAATAAGCGGAACCACTTTCAAGGTGCTGCTCATGCTGGCCGAGAGCGTGGCCTCCGAGGACGCAGATTTTTACTCGGCGCTGCAGATGAACCTGCCAGGCCTGGAGAACATCGAGCGCCGCTTTGCAGACACCGCAGGCAAATGGCTGGAGCTGGTCGAGAAAAAGGACGGCGCCGGCTTTGCTCAAAAAATGAAAGGCCTTAAAAAACGCCTGTCCGAAGAAGACCCGGACTTCGAAAAAGCCTACAAAGACATGTACAGGCTGCTGAAGCAGTAAGACCTTGAAAATTGCTGTAAACAACCATTTACAAACGGGCCATCCTATGTTATTGTTTCTGCGTCTGCCCTGAGTTAAATAAATTTGGGAACAGGCAGCTGACCGGGAGATACAAGATGGGTAAATTGACCGCTCTTATTGCCATACTGCTGGTTATGCTGGCATTGCCCGCGATGTTTGCGGCAGATACGGCCGGCCGCGTCTACGCCAATGGAGGTCTGCCGGATATTTATGTCAATATTGCTACCGGCAGCGAGAGCTATGACGGCTCTTCTCCGGTTCACACAACAGGCAACGTAGGGCCGGTTAAGTCCATAACTAAAGGCCGTACCCTTGTGTCCTCTAGCGGCACCATTCATGTTGCCGCAGGCACTTATAACGAGAACGTTCATCTTTCCTTCAATATGAACCTCGTTGGCAACAGCGCGCTTGACACAGTCATAGACGGCATGGCGAACGGGCAGCCGGCGCTTGAGGTTTCCAGTGCGCCGTTGCAGACCAACACCATTTCAGGATTTACTATCCAGAACGGTCGCGGCGCAGGCTCGGCCTCGGGAGGCGGTGTCTACATCTCCAGCGATCACATAGTAACAATCAACGATTGCGCCATTATAAATAACATGAAGTCATCATGCTGCGGTAATCAACCGGGCGCCGGCGGCGGCGTGTGTAATGACAACGGCGAGGTCCATATGAACCGTTGTACGATAAGTGGAAATTCGGCATCCGGCAGGGGAGGCGGTATAGCCAACATATGCACTGCTCCGGGCGGAGGTTTTGGCAAGATGTATCTGACCAACTGCACCATCGCCGGCAACACGGTCACGGAAGCAGGCGGCGTTGGCGGCGGCCTATATAACGACAGTGATGCAGACGTGACCCTTCTGAACGTGACCATAGCCAGCAACCAGTGCACCAATGCCACGTCGTTCGGGGGCGGCTACTCCAATTCGTCGGCCTCCAGCATGTACTTCAGGAACTGCATCGTGGCCAACAACACCGCAGGCGTGGCGATACACAACAATGCTTACAACGGACTGGGCAGCGGCATAAATTCCCAGGGATACAACATCGACAGCCTGAGCGCCCTCTACTTTACCGATCCCACCGACCAGGTCGCCAATCCCCTGCTGGGCCCGCTGCAGAACAACGGCGGTCCCACCTCCACCATGGCCATTACCTCGTCCAGCCCCGCATATAACAGGGGCAAGAGCGACGGCGCACCTGCCACCGACCAGCGCGGCATTGCCAGGCCGCAGTTGGGCGCCTTCGATATTGGCGCATACGAGTATACCGGGCCTACAGATACAAGGTCCGCCTCGGTCAATACCAGCCTGGGCACCGTCAACTTCAGCCTCAATAACGGCTCCATCTCCGGCCTGACCACCGTCGACCCGGTCATTGCCGGCTGCGCTCCCCCGGGCTTCATCTTCCCCTACGGCTACTTCAACTTCACCATATCCAACCTGGCTTTAGGAGGCTCGGTCAGGATAACCATCAGGCTGCCCAGCCCGCTGCCGCAGGGCGCTATCAAATACTACAAGTGCTATAACGGCACGCTGGTTGATATGACCTCTTATATCTCGCAGCCTGACACCACCACCATCATACTGACGCTCACCGACGGCGGACCGGGTGATTCAGACGGCAGGGTCAACGGCTCCATCACCGACCCGGGAGGCCCCTGCGTTCAGATGGGCATGCTGATGCCCAGGACCTTATCCTCTTCCCTGCCGGCGGTTACCAGCCCGGTTTCCATGTCCAATATCAGCGTTAAAAGCGCCTCGCTCTCGACCACGGCAGTGGCCCCGGGCGCCCCGGTCACCGTGACGGCCACCATTGCCAACACAGGCATGGCCAACGGCTCGGCCAGGATAAAGCTCTTCGTCAACGGACGGGAGGAGTCCAGCCAGGGCGTCAGTCTGGCCAGCGGCGGCATGGCGCCGGTTAAGTTCACCGTCAGCCGCAGCGAGCCCGGCACCTATTCCGTCTACGTGGGCGGAGTCAATGCCGGCAGCTTCACAGTGGACGCCTTCGCCGATCCCAACATCATCCTCTATTTGAGTGGCGCAGCCATGTTCTTTGCGCTGGTCGCAGGCGTCATCTTCATGTCGGCCAGAAGGCGCAGGTAGTAGGCTTTTAAAGCCAGTCAACAGGACAGCAGTCTATAGCTGCGCGCCGTTTTCCGGCTGCCCCAGATCCTGGAACAGCCAGGTGGAAAGGTAGCGCTCGCCCGTATCTGGTAGTATGGCCACAATTATCTTACCCCTGTTTTCGGCCCGTTTGGCCACCTCGACGGCAGCCCAGACAGCAGCCCCGGAAGATATGCCGCACAGTATGCCTTCCTCCCGCGCCAGTCGCCTGGCCGTATCTCCGGCGTTCTCCGCCGAGACCTGGATAACCTCGTCCAGCAGGTCCGTCCGCAGCACCTCGGGTATGAACCCGGCGCCGATGCCCTGGATGCGGTTGGGGCCGGGCTGGCCGCCGGACAGCACCGGCGACGTATCGGGCTCGACGGCTATGGCCGTGAAACTGCTCTTCCGGCTTTTCAGCTCTTCCGCAATGCCCGTGATTGTGCCGCCCGTGCCCACGCCTGCTACCACGATATCTACCTTGCCATCTGTATCCCGCCAGATCTCGTCGGCGGTGGTGGCTCGGTGTATGGCCGGGTTGGCCTCGTTCTTGAACTGCTGCAACATCAGGTAGTTGCTGTTATTGGCCGCCAGCTCCTCTGCCTTGGCTACCGCCCCCGCCATTCCCTGCGCGCCGGGCGTCAGCACCAGCTCGGCGCCCAGTATGGCCAGGAGCTGCCTGCGTTCGTGCGATACGGAATCGGGCATGGTCAGTATCAGCCTGTAGCCGCGTATGGCCGCTACAAAGGCCAGCCCGATGCCCGTGTTGCCGCTGGTGGGCTCGATCAGCACCGTTCCCTTCTTGACGGCCCCCTTCTCTTCGGCGGCCAGTATCATGCCGACGCCGATGCGGTCCTTCAGGCTGCTCAGCGGATTGAAATATTCCAGCTTGGCCAGGACCTCCGCCCCGGCGCCGGCTGCAACCCTGTTCAGGCGTACAAGTGGGGTATTGCCGATGAGCTCCATTATGTTAGAGGCGATCCCCCGGTTAAGCCTGGGTATCTCCAGGCCTTTGAATTTCATCTTATCGTTGTTTTGTTTCAATTCACCACACCCGTATAGATTATGCCACCGTTAATGTTCAACAGGCGATTCCGCCGCCCAGCACCACGTCACCATCGTAGAAGACGATGGCCTGGCCCGGCGCCGCTCCTATCTGTGGCTCGCTGTAAACAACGTTCACTCCACAGGCAAGGGCCGAAATGACGGCCTTATACCCCTGGTGTGTACTGCGCACCCTGGCCCTGACCTCCCTGCTGCCTTTAAGCGACTCGACGGCTATCCAGTTCAGGTCCCTTACCTTCTGCTCCATAACGTACAGGTCTTCTTTAGGGCCTGCCACAATCGCGTTCTTCTCAGCGTCGATGGCGGTTACGAACAGCGGCTGCCTGGAGCCGATGCGCAGGCCGTGTCGCTGCCCGACTGTATAGAACACGATGCCCCTGTGATGACCCAGCACCCTGCTCTTTTTATCCACGATGGGCCCGGCCTCCAGCGGCTTGGAAAATAGCGAAGAGTAGTCGCCGCACACAAAATTCTGGCTTTCCTGCTTTTCCTCAACGCCCAGGCCCATTTCCCGGCAGATCTGCTTGACCTCCGCCTTCATATAGTTCCCCAGCGGGAAAAGGCTGCGTGAAAGCTGGCCCTGCGTCAGGTTGTACAGGAAATAGCTCTGGTCTTTCCTGCTGTCCTTCCCCCGTCTCAGCAACTGGCGTCCGCTTTTCTCATCTTTCTCTAACCTGGCATAGTGCCCGGTGGCGAAATAGTCGAATTCCAGCCCCATCGAGGCTGCCCTGTCCAGCAGCGCACCGAACTTTATGCGGCGGTTGCAGCGAACGCAGGGATTGGGTGTACGGCCGGCCAGGTACTCCGAGCAGAAATAGTCCAGCACCTCGGCTCTATATGCCTCTGCAAGGTCGATCACGTGCAGAGGGACATGCAATTTCTGTGCAATCCTCTTTGCATCCTCTATGTCCTGTTCCTCCTCCGGCCCGTAGCACCCGTGCCTTCCTTTTCCGGTCGCCGGTTCCCTGGGCCAGATGCGCATGGTCACACCTGTGACCGTGTAGCCCTGCTGCTTCACCAGTGCCGCAGCTACGGACGAGTCCACGCCCCCGCTCATGCCTACGATTACTTTTTTATCCATCTCGCTCACATTATTGGCTATTAGGAGTGCTTACGCCAGGTAAAAGGATAGCATATAGTTATGTCAGCGTTTTAAAGGGACGGTAATACGGCATGTGGAAAATGATCGGCGTCAGCGATAAAGGGCTGCAAAAGAGGGACGGCGGCCAGGTCGGGCCCCGGCAGGCCAGCCTGCAGACCGGCTCTGCGCGTGATATAGTCGGCAAGCCGCCGGTTACGGGCTATGTATATCTGCTGGTCGATACTTCAGCCAGCATGAGAAAGGGCAGCAAGATCAAGCAGGCGCAGAAGGGCGCCATCAAGTTCACGGAGAACGCTCTCAAGCAGGGCTATTATACCGGCGTGATGAAGTTCGACACGTTGCCCGCCCTGGTCTGTGAACCGCAGAAGGACCTCAACGGCCTGAAGAACGCCATCTCGACCCTGCCCATGGGCAAGAACACGCATATGGCCAGGGCCATCTCCATGGCACACAGCCTGCTCAAGAACCAGCCGGGCATGCGCGTCATGGTTATCGTCACGGACGGCATGCCTAACGGCGAGGGCGACCCCGTCGCCAGCATCAAGGCAGCCGAGGCTGCCCGCAAGGATAATATTTACATCATTGCCATAGGGACCGACGACGCCAACAGCGAGTTCTTAAAACAGCTTGCCACGCGTTTCGACATGGGAGTCAAGATAGAGCGCAACCAACTGGCCAACGCCATCATGGACTCCTCACGCATGCTGCCCCCACCCCAGACCAGCATAGTGCAAAGGACTTAGTAACCCGCTATTTAACCTATAGCTGCGGCTTGGATGGCATCCAGACCCATTTCCAGGTTAGCTGCGACACTATATCCTGGTCCTTGATCTGATCTGTAAAATCCACTGTGGCAGTTACGCTGTACGGGCTTACTTCTGTCTGATATACAGGCGTTGAACCCGAGCAATTATACGTGTAATTATAGGGCGGAATAAAGAGTATGACCTTGCGCGTGCCATAGCATACATCCTTAATAGCCCAATCTGTATTGGTGTTTGTCACCACAATTGATCTTCTGAATCTTACGTCGGAATAACTCCGTTGCTCCAACGAGTTAGAAACCGTGATCAGCACGCTCTCCCTGACAGGTGCCATGGGAGGATCATCAATATATTCTATCTGTTCGGGCCCAGTTACTCTGATCACCGGGGCGCCATTGAATAGATCAACAGTCCCGGTCACCCTGATCTTTCGATTTATGTAATAACAGATATTTGGGAAATAGCCTAAGTCATCCTCTTTGATAATGACCCGAAAATCCGTGCCAACTTCTTTGGTTCTTGCGCCAAATTCGGTATTTATGCTAATCGTATTCCCCTTCAACGAAAGGGAACTGACATCTGTTATGTGTTGTTCATACGTGTTGCCGAAATATAATATCAAGTATTTGCCATTTACCGCGTCATAAATTTTATTCAGGTCTGTAACGGCCCCTTCTACTCCAACCTCTTTCTTAAAACTCTGGCCCAATTTGGTCAAATCGGTTGCCGCAATAATTTCGATTTCAGGTCCTGCAATCACTGTTATGGGTTGCGGGGATTTAGGCTGCTCTTTAACCGTGCTGTTTGTACTGCTGCTGTCGATGGAATTTTCCGATGGTTTATTCGCCTCAGGATTACAGCCTATTAAAAACATATAGCAAAGAACTGCCAAGACAATAATCATTGAAATTCGCACTAAAGTAGTCAAGCGCCTTCACCTCCCCATCAAACAACTATTTTTCACAATGCCGTATTGAAGCGACAGGCAGAATATGTTAAAGTACCCGGGGCTTATTCATATGCCTGTGTCATATATAATATAACCCTTCTAATCCGTCCGCAAGATAGTGAGAGGAGGTTGATACCAATGAATTACAGGATTGCCATCGTGATTGCCGCTGTGCTTGTATTATTAATGGGCTGTTCCGGCGCACAGCCAGCTCAACAGCCTGCAAAATCGGAACCCGCAAAGGTCATTCAACCTGTTTTTCAAGTTGTTGAGTTGACTGCGGAACCCAATGCTCTATTTACCGGCGACAATATAACTGTAAAAGTGAAGATTGCGGAGGCCAATAAACAGGCCGGTGCCTATACCGCAACAATAATGCTTGATCAGAAGGTCATGAGCCAGCAGGTCATCAACGTCCCGGCTGGTCCTTCTTATGAAGCAATTTTCAACATTCCGGTCAAGGCTGTAGGACAACATGAAATCTCTATAGGTGATAAATCGGCTAAATTTAGCGTATCCGGATTCGATACGAAGAATCCCGTTACAATCCAGTATGACCATCTCGGCGAGGGAATCGGGAATTATATGTTTATCGGGAAGTATGCCTATGGCAGTTGGGGACACATGGTACAGTTCACAGCACCTGAATATCCGTTTAAAATCACGGCAATCTCGATGAGCGCCGGGGCCGTCGCCAAGGGGCATGGTTCATTGCAGGATAAATTTTTCACTGTCAATTTATACGATAAGGCTAGCACAAATTTACTGTGGACTAATGATTATTCCTGGGCGTTATTCGATGGCGGCCCCTCCGGCAGTACCACCTGGAATGATATAAAAATACCCGATGTCGTGACGAATAAAGATTTTTATGTAGAAATACTTACCCATAGTGACCCACCCGTCCAGAGGACAGACACAACGAGCGGCACAACTATCGTTGGAGACGCCTCGATAATGGGTCTTGATTATGAGACTACCAAAGAATATACAAGATCCAGTTATTCCAATAATGGAAAGCCAGTCTCTGAATCATTCAAAGGAAACTGGTATATCAGGGTAATAGGCCAGGTGCCTGCCAAACAGTAATAGCCGGTTTGTTCGCTGCTACCGTCTCAGACTAGCAAAGTCCATATTGAGAAGAGGTTGATTTCATGAATTGCAGGTTGATAATTCCAATGGCTCTTGCACTTATATTATTGTTCGGCTGCAGCGCACAGGTACCCCAGCAATCTGCCAAACCGGAAACTACAAAAGCAATTCAACCTGTTTTTCAGGTCTCAGAATTAACGATCAGTCCAGACATGATCTTGACCGGCGATATGATAGCCATAAAGGCCACTATTTCCGAGGCAAATAAACAGTCCGGTACTTACGAGGCAACTCTAACAATGGACAAAAAAATAGTCGGGCAGCAGACTATTATCGTTCCTCAAGGTTCCTCCAAGGAAGCGTTATTCACTCTATCGGTAAAAGATCCGGGGCAATATGAAGTTGCGCTGGGAGATAAAACTGCCAAGTTTGTGGCCTATAGATTCGATTCGCAGAACCCAGTAACAATTCAGTATGACCATCTGGGTGAAGGGATCCAGAATTATTTGTACGTCGGGTCTTATATACCAGGTAATTTGGGATACATGGTTTGGTTTACGGCACCGGCGTATCCGTTTAAAATAACGGCTGTCTCAATGAGCGCCGGGGCAGTCGGCAAGGGAAGTGGCTCACTGAGTAATAGATTCTTTACAGTCAATATATATGATAACGCCAGTGCGGACCTGCTATGGACTCGTAATTATTATTGGGATATATACCGCGCCAGCAACCTCGCCAGCATGATCTGGGCGGACATAAAAATACCAGACATAGTGGTAAACAAAGATTTTGATGTCGAAATAGTAACACATAGTGACCCTTACGTTAAGAGGCCTGGCATGCCAAGCAACGCCATTCCTGTTGGAGACATCTATTCCATGGTTCTCGATTATGAGGATACTAAAGAACCCACTCGATCAAGCATTTCTTACCAGGGTAAGCCTGTCGATACTTCATTAAATGTAAACTGGTATATCAGGATAATAGGACAGGTTCCTGCCAAATAACCCCCTTGAGTCTCCAGTGATCCATAACTGGAAGCTGGTAAAGCTACAGCCGGCCAGCTACTATTATTTTCCTTCCTCTCCCTTCCTCCCGCCTTCCCCGTAGGCCTTGATCTTATCCGCCATGACAGCCAGATCCCTTTCCCCAGGCAGTTGATGCTACCCTCCGATTTGTTAAGAAATTATTATGGCATGCTATAATCTGCATATAACCAATAAACACAGGAGGTAGTTAGCGATGAAATGGTGGTTTTCTATACTGTTCCTGGTGTTGATCACGGCAAGTTGTATCTATCTCCCCGCAGGCAGCTCGTTGACGGGCGGTGCGGCGCCTACCGTCACCTCATTTAGCGCCAGCCCGACCAGCATCAATCCCGGGGAGGTTGCCACGCTCAGCTGGAGCGTGACCGGAGCCACCACCGTCACCATCGACCAGGGCATCGGCAGTGTGGCCGTCAGCGGGACCAGGGCGGTATCGCCCGCCGCCAACACGGTGTACACACTGACAGCCGGCAACGGCGTAACGAGCTCCACGGCGACCACGTCCGTTTTCGTCAAAGGGTCTTCCGGCGGAACAACGCCTCCCGATACTTCTGGCGGTCCAATTATCAACTCCTTCACAGCCAGCCCGCCCATCGTTTCACCTGGCGGCTCGGCCGCGCTCAGCTGGGAAGTATACGGCGCTACTTCAGTAAGCATCAGCCCGGGCGTTGGTGTGGTCGGCCTGACCGGCAGCGTGACAGTGATACCCGCCACCTCTATGGCCTATGTACTGACAGCCACCAACTCGGCGGGATCAGCCGTGGCCACGACTACCGTGCTGGTACAGTCAGGCTCTGCAGTTTCCCCACCCATAATACTGAGCTTCACGGCCAACCCGGCCAATATACTCTCGGGCGGTACGTCGACAATCAGCTGGAACGTTTACGGAGCCAGCTCGGTATCCATTGACCCGGGCATCGGCGCAGTGGGAGCGGCCGGCAGCAGGATCGTAAGTCCGACAGCGGACACAACCTACACGCTTAGCGCTTCCAATTCGGCCGGCAACGTGGTGGCCACCACTGATATCAACGTTTCAACTCTGCTGCTGCAGTTCCCGACAATACAGTATTTCACTGCCAACCCCTCCACTATCTTCAAGGGGTCTTCAACAACACTTGCCTGGCAGACCACCTCCGCCAACAAAGTTACCATCAACGGCGTGGCCGTGAGCACCAGTGGGGCGAAGATAGTATCGCCAGTGGTAAATACAGAATATAAGCTGGTTGCCAGCAACGCCTTTGGGAGCAAGGAAAAGAAACTTACCGTTACGGTGCTTATATTCAACCCCAACATCTTCAAGCCGCTACAGGTAGTGCCCCTGGGTCCATAGCATCGCATTTTTTAAATACTCCAGATACGCAAGAGGGCCGGAATGAGCCGGCCCTCTCACTATTTCGCATCCATTCAGCCCTTCCTTTGCCGTATGTGGCCGCCTATAATCATGCTATCTTCCGGGTGCCGGAAGATGGGGCGTTGCCTGAATTTATTGCGCTGGCAGTGACATGGCAAAGAAAAGAATATTTGCAGCATTATTGATAATCACTCTCAGTTCGGGCTGCGGGGCCCCGACTCAGATGGCCTCGTCCTTCTCTATCAATTCGTTCACGGGCAATCCCACGACGATTGCCATCGGCGATAAGGCCGTGTTGAGCTGGAGTGTTTCCGGCGCCACCAGCGTGTCTATAGACAACGGCGTCGGCTCAGTCACTTCATCCGGCAGCATTGAAGTCCAGCCTAAAAAAGACACCATGTACACGCTTACGGCCGGTGACGGGGTCAACAGCGCCAAGACAACGGTGAACATTATGGTCAAAGGCGGCACCAGTGCCACTGCCAAGGCCAAGGCTAAAACCCCGACGACGGTCGCGGCACCCCCACCTGCCAACCTGCCGGTCGTCAACTTCTTCATGTGCACACCGGCATTGCTCGACCCCGGCGGCACGACAACGCTCAAGTGGGACGTGTCAAACAGCACCTACGTCACCATCAAGCCCCTTGTGGGGCCGTCCAAGCCCATAGGCATGGCAACCGTGAAACCCGATACCTCGACCGTCTATACTTTGACGGCGTCCAACTACGAGGGGTCCGTCACCGCCAGGACCACGGTCATGCTGCGCTGTAAAAATTCAATACTTTATCCGGTGATACTGTGGTTTACTGCCAACCCGGAGATAGTGGTGGAAAACAACTCGACCACGTTGTCCTGGTCTATTTTTGGTGCAACATCCGAGAATTTCAGCCCGGTGGATCCAGACCTGAACTTCGGGTCAGACGTGGCGAGAATTACGGCCCTGGGTACCAGAACCATCGTTCCTACGGAGAATGACACCTATACCATCACCGCCGCCAATACCAACGGTGTGACCACTACCTCGGTTACACTGATAAAAGTGCTCAACGATAAATTGCCGGTAATTAAGTCTTTCAACGCCATGCCCATGACCATCGTCCAGGGAAATCCAACGATACTCAGCTGGGAGGTCTATCAGGCGGATACGGTTACGCTGAACGGAGAGGCCGTAGGTTATGTCGGCACCCGTGTGATTGCACCTGCCTCTTCAAGGACCTATACGCTGGCACTCTCCAACTCCGAGGGTAACATCAGCAAGTCGGTCACTGTGACGGTGCTTGCCTATAACTCCAAGTACTTTATGCCCCTGGTATCACCCTAGTGCAAACGTAAATTGACAGCCAGTCAATAATTCTGTTACCATATTTGCAAATGTCTCAGGCGATTAGTCATATAGTCCTCTTCAATAAGACTACCAGCAACTGGTGGTGGCGTGGCATGCTTTTGCATGTCCGGGAGGACATTGCCTGAAAACACAAGCTAATTAGCTAGCAGCAACGCTCACCGTATAACCCTCCTGGATAGCCAGGAGGGTTTTTTATTTACCCAAAATTAAGAAGCGAAATAATTTGATGAAAAAACATTCCAGGTCAAATAACAGGACCGCAGGCCGGTCCGGAGGAGACGTGCCATGTACTATCCAGCCTTAGAAGAAGTAAAAAAACTGGCCAGGGACGGCAACCTCGTGCCCGTCTACCGCGAGGTGGTGGCCGACCTGGAAACGCCCGTGTCCGCCTTCCTGAAGGTCAGCCGCGGCGGCTATTCCTTCCTCCTGGAGAGCGTGGAGGGAGGGCAGCGTATGGCGCGCTACAGCTTCATCGGAACCGAGCCTGAAAAGGTTATCGTGAGCACCGGCGGCGATAAGACCGGCCCGCTGAAAAAGGTGCAGGATGAGCTCAGCAAATATAAGCAGGCGCCCGTCTTCGGCCTTCCTCTCTTCACAGGAGGCGCCGTCGGCTACCTGGCCTATGAGACGGCAGGATGGTTCGAAGACCTGCCCACCCCGGATAAAGACCCGCTGGGCCTGCCCGAAGCGGTATTCATGCTGGCCAACACCATGCTGGTATTCGACCACGTCACACACAAGGTTATCATCATGAGCCACGCACATATAGAGGACGACGTGGAGGCCGCCTATCAAAAAGCCGTAGAGCGCATAGACGAGCTGGCCGAAAGGCTTAAGGCACCGCTGCCCGCGCAGGAGGCGGCTCAAACCGGGAAAATCAACCGTAACATTCAGTCCAACTACTCAAGGGGCGGCTTTGAGGCTGATGTAAGCAAGGTCAAGCAATATATCACGGAGGGGGAGGCCATCCAGGTGGTGCTGTCTCAACGATTGACTGTTCCGACCACAGCCCGGCCCTTCGATATCTACCGGGCGCTGCGCAGCATCAACCCATCCCCCTATATGTTCTTCCTGCAGCTGGGCGATTTTCATATACTGGGAGCCTCTCCCGAGATACTGGTAAGGGTGGAGGGAGATGCCGTGATGACGCGGCCGCTGGCAGGGACGCGGCCCAGGGGCACGGACGAGGTGGAGGACAGGGCGCTGGCCCAGGAGCTTTTGCTGGATGAAAAGGAAAGGGCCGAGCATATCATGCTGGTGGACCTGGGCCGCAATGATATCGGGCGCATCAGCCAAGCCGGCAGCGTGGAGGTCAGCGACCTGATGGAAATCGAGCGCTACTCCCACGTCATGCACATGGTCACCCACGTGCAGGGCACGCTCAAAGAAGGCTGCACCGCATTCGATGCGCTGAAGGCCTGCTTCCCGGCGGGCACCGTCTCCGGCGCGCCCAAGATACGCGCCATGCAGATCATCGCCGAGCTAGAGCCGGATAAGAGGGGCCCCTACGCCGGCGCAGTCGGCTATTTCTCTCACAACGGCAACATGGACATGGCCATTGCCATCAGGACAATGATCATGAAAGGCAGCGAGGCCTTCGTTCAGGCAGGCTGCGGCATCGTGTACGACAGCGTGCCAGAACGCGAGTATCAGGAAACCCTGAATAAGGCCAAGGCGCTGCTCAAGGCCATCGAGCAGGCCGAGGAAACAACCGCAAGGAGGACGGAGCATGCTGGTATTGATAGATAACTACGACAGCTTCACCTACAACCTTTTCCAGTACCTGAGCGAGCTGGGTGAGAAGGTGGCCGTGCTGCGCAACGACAGGACCACGCTGAGGAAAATTGCCCGGCTGGAGCCGGAGCGCATCGTTATCTCCCCCGGCCCCTCCACGCCCCTCAACGCCGGGATATCCAACGACGTCATCAGGCAGATGGGCAAAAGCCTGCCCGTGCTGGGCGTATGCCTGGGACACCAGTGCATCGGCTACAGCTTCGGCGCAATTGTCTGCCGGGCGGGCACAATCATGCACGGCAAGTCCTCGCAGGTGCATCACAACGGCCACGGCCTCTTCCATGGCCTGCCCGATCCCTTTTATGCCATACGTTACCACTCGCTGGTGGTCAACCGTGATACGCTGCCGGACTGCCTGGAAATAACGGCCTGGACGGATGACGGTACCATAATGGGCCTGCGCCACCGCCAGTATCCGGTGGAAGGAGTCCAGTTTCACCCGGAGTCCTTTATGACGCAGGGCGGCAAAGATATATTGAAGAATTTCCTGAAAATAAGGAGGAACGGCAATGATTAAGGAAGCCATCGGCAATCTGGTGTCAGGAAACTCGCTGACCATGCAGGAGGCATCCTCCGTCATGGAGGAGATCATGGAAGGACAGGCCACGCAGGCGCAGCTCGGTGCATTCCTGGTGGCGCTCAGGATCAAGGGAGAGACGCCCGAGGAGGTGGCCGGCCTGGCCAGCGTCATGCGCGCCAGGGCCATGAAGGTCTCGCTGTCCCAGCCTGCCATCGACATTGTGGGAACGGGTGGTGACGGCTCCAACACATTCAATATTTCCACCACCTCCGCCTTCGTCATGGCGGGCGCCGGCCTCAAGGTGGCCAAGCACGGAAATCGCGCCATGAGCAGCCGCTGCGGCAGCGCCGATGTGCTCGAGGCGCTGGGCGTTAAAATCGAGCTGACGCCCGAGCAGGTTAAACATTGTGTGGAGGATGTGGGCATAGGCTTCATGTTCGCGCAGGCATTTCACCCGGCTATGAAACATGCCGCGGCCCCCAGGCGTGAAATCGGCGTACGCACGGTCTTCAATATACTGGGCCCGCTGACCAATCCCGCCGGTGCCCAGTACCAGGTCATAGGCGTCCCCAGCCAGGAGCTGGGCGATAAGATCGCCGCGGCGCTCTGCCACCTGGACATCAAGCGTGCGCTGGTCGTGCACGGGCTGAGCGGCATCGACGAAGTTTCCATCTGCGGAAGCTCGCTGCTCTGGGAGGTGGAGAACGGCAAGGTGGTCATCTCACGTAAAAACGTCTCGCCCGAAGATTTTGGCATGAAGGCTGTACCATCCGCGGAGATCCAGGGGGGCATGCCTGCGGAGAACGCCGAAATGCTGCGCTCTGTGCTGGGCGGCAAGAAATCAGCGCGGCGCGACGTGGCGCTGCTCAACGCAGCCGCCGGGATATACGTGGGCGGGCTGGCAGGCTCGCTGCAGGACGCTGTCGGGCTGGCTGACGATTCGATAGACAGCGGCCGCGCATTGTCAAAGCTTGACCAGCTGATAGAATATAGCCGGAAGTTAGCCTGAACGATTCCGGAGGTTTCTAACGATGCTGCAGGAGATACTGGCGCACAAGAAAGCGGAGCTGGCGGAGTGTAAGCTCAGGTGCATGCTGCCGGAGATAATCACCCTGGCGGAGCACGAAGCTCCACCGCTCAACCTAGCTGAGGCCCTGGCCGGCGGCTCGGCACTGCTGATAGCCGAGGTCAAGAAGGCCTCGCCCTCGCGCGGCGTGATACGAGCCGACTTCGACCCGGTAGCCATAGCCGAGACCTACGCCAGGAATAAAGCCGCCGCCATCTCAGTGCTGACCGAGTCGCGCTATTTCCTGGGCAGCCTGGACTACCTCAACACTATTCGCGATGCTCTGGGAAAGAAACGGCCTCCGCTGATCAGGAAGGACTTCATCTTCGACCCCTACCAGGTCTATGAATCCCGCCTGTACGGCGCCGACAGCCTGCTTCTGATCGCTGCGCTGGTCACGCCCCCGGAGCTGGAGGAGCTGATCAACCTCTGCCGCTTCATGCACATGGAGCCACTGGTGGAGGTGCACGATGAGGCCGAGCTGGATGACGCGTTGGTCTGCGGCGCCCGTATAATCGGCATAAACAACCGCGACCTCTGTACCTTCCAGACCGACCTCTCGATAACCGGCAGGTTGAGGCCGCGCATACCGCACGACCGGTTGGTGGTCAGTGAAAGCGGCATTCACAGCTACCAGGATATCTGGGAGATGAGAAAACTGGCGGTGAACGCGGTGCTGGTGGGCGAAGCGCTCATGTCCGCGCCCGATATCGGCGCCAAGATAAGGGAGCTCTATGACGCTGGTTAAAGTCTGCGGCCTGACCACTGTGGAGGACGCACTCAGCTTTGCCGGCCTGGATATAGATATGGTCGGGCTGGTCTTTGCACCCAGCAGCCGCCAAATAAGCCCGGGCCTGGCAAAAGACATCGCCGCCACCTTATACAGGGTGGAGGGCAGGCCGGCGGTGGCAGGTGTATTCGTTAACGAGGACCCGCACGTCGTGAATGAGATCGCCGCTCGCTGCAGGCTGGATATAGTGCAGCTCAGCGGCGATGAAAGCTGGGACTACTGCCGCCAGATCGAATACCCCATCATCAAAGCAGTGCACGTCCTGCGCACTTCCAGGGGTGAGGATATCATCGCCCGCATCGGCTGCAGCCAGCGGGCCGAACTCGCAAGGCCCTTTATCTGCCTGCTCGACTCCCGTGAAGGCCTTCTATACGGAGGCACCGGGCAGGCTTTCGACTGGGACTTGGCCAGGGAGGCGGCAGCAAGGTTTCCGCTGATGATAGCGGGCGGCCTTACGCCGGCCAATGTGGGCGGCCTTATCGCCAGGGTGAAGCCTCTGGGCGTGGACGTTTCCAGCGGCGTCGAGACTAAAGGCCGCAAGGATATTTCCAAGATACAGAATTTTATAAATGCCGTAAGGTCGGTGGAGGGCGTAGCCGAAGCCGACCGCCAGTTTTTAAAAACATTTTTATCGAAAGGTGGAGACAATGTTACCTGATGAGAAAGGATACTACGGCGCCTACGGCGGCAAGTTCGTGCCGGAGACGCTGATACCTGCCCTGGACGAGCTGGAATCGGCCTACCGGCAGCTCAAGGATGACGCCGCCTTCTGGTCCGAGCTCAAGGGGCTGGAGCACGATTATTCCGGCCGGCCTACGCCGCTGTATTTTGCCGGGATGTTCACCCAGCACTGCGGCGGAGGACGCATATTCCTCAAACGCGAGGACCTGGCGCATACCGGCGCTCATAAGATCAACAACGCACTGGGGCAGGGCCTGCTGGCCAGGCGGATGGGCAAGCGCCGCATCATCGCCGAGACCGGGGCGGGACAGCACGGCGTGGCGGCGGCCGCCGTCTGCGCCATGCTCGGCCTGCAGTGCATCGTCTACATGGGGGAGGAGGATATCCAGCGGCAGTCGCTCAACGTCTTCCGCATGAAGCTCATGGGCGCCGAGGTCCGTCCGGTTTCATCGGGCAGCAGGACGCTCAAGGATGCCATCAACGAGGCCATCAGGGACTGGGTAAGCAACGTGAGCGACAGCTATTACCTCATCGGCTCCGCCGTCGGGCCGCACCCTTACCCACAGATAGTGCGCGACTTCCAGTCGGTCATCGGCAGGGAAACAAAAGAGCAGGTCAAGCGGCAATGCTCCAGGCTGCCGGACTACGTGGTGGCCTGCGTGGGCGGGGGCAGCAACGCCATCGGCATCTTCCACCCATTTATCAACGAAAGCAGCGTAAAGCTGGTCGGCGTGGAGGCGGCGGGAAAGGGGCTGGCCAGCGGCAAGCATGCCGCCTCGCTGCTGGCGGGCAGCGCCGGTGTGCTGCACGGCGCCCGCTCGTACCTGCTGCAGGACGCTGACGGCCAGGTGATGGAGACCCACAGCATCTCGGCCGGGCTGGACTATCCGGGGGTGGGCCCCGAGCACAGCTATTTAAAGGACCTGCAGAGGGTGGAATACGTCTCGGCAGGGGATGGCGAGAGCCTGGAGGCTTTCCAGCTTCTCAGCAGGCTGGAAGGGATACTGCCGGCGCTGGAATCGGCCCATGCCCTGGCCTACATAATAAAGCTGGCAGCCAGGCTGGATAAAGAGAAGATAATCGTAGTTAACCTGTCCGGCAGGGGCGACAAGGATGTGGGCGTTGTGGCCGGTGCGCTGGGGGTGAGCCTGTGAGCCGCATATCCGCCGTCTTCAAGGACAGAAAACGTAAGGCGCTGATCGCCTATATCACGGTCGGCTATCCCGATATCTCTTCAACGCCGCAGGCCGCCATGCTGCTGGCAAAGGCCGGTTGCGACCTGATCGAGTTGGGCATTCCCTTCTCCGACCCGCTGGCCGACGGCGCAACCATCCAGGCCTCCAGCCACAGGGCGCTGCTCAACGGTGTAACGGTCAGTACCTGCCTGGAAACGGCAGCAAAGATCAGGGCGCAAATCGATAAGCCGCTGGTCTTCATGACTTACCTCAACCCGGTCCTCAAATACGGCATAGACGGCTTTTGCTCGGCTTGCTCTGCTGCCGGGGTGGACGGACTGATCGTGCCGGACCTGCCTCCGGGAGAGCTGCCGGAGTTCGATAAGGCCACGCTCAAACACGGCATTGATACAATTTATTTGCTGGCGCCCAACAGCTCGCAGGCGCGCATCAAGCAGGCGGCTAAACTATCCAGGGGATTCATCTACCTGGTTTCGGTCACGGGCGTGACCGGCGTGCGGGAAAGCTTTTCCACTGATTTAAAAATTTTTATTTCGCGGGTCAGGAAGAACACGGACCTGCCCTTATGCGTAGGCTTCGGCATATCCAACGCACAACAGGCCGGGCAGGTTGCCTCGCTGGCTGACGGGGTCATCATTGGAAGCCGCATCATCCAGCTCATGGACGAAGGCGCCGGGGACTATAAAAAGCTGCGCGATTTCATTGCCGGAATCCGGGCCGCCATCGACGCTAAATCGGACTAGATTTATCCCGCGCGGCGTGTATATAATAATTAAAAGGACATGAGTTCCTGTCAGGGATTGCAGGTGTCAACCGGGTCCCTGCTGCGCCAGGCCAGGTTCGAACTCATACCGATGCGTGGCGTAGTCGAGGAGTCCTTTTCCCTTCCCCGGGGCTCCACAGTAACCATCACCGCTTCCCCGCGCAAAGGCATAGACGCCACGCTTGAGCTTTCCGAGCTGCTTGCTTACCGCGGATTCAGGGCCGTTCCTCACCTTGCTGCACGCCAGATTCAGAGCCGTGATCATCTTCGCGGCATAGTCGACAGGTTGGCAGCGGCCGGCCTCGAGGAGGTCTTCGTGGTGGGCGGTGATGTGACAGCGCCCGCCGGCCGCTACGATTCCGCCGGAACGCTGCTTGCCGACATGGCACAAATGGACAACCGTCCCAAACGCATTGGCATAGCCGCCTACCCGGAGGGCCATCCGCTGATCAAGACCGGCGTCCTCATGCAGGCGCTGCAGGAAAAACAGACTTACGCCGATTACATGGTCACACAGATATGCTTCGATTCTGCCATCATCGGCAAATGGCTGACGGCGGTGCGGGAAGCGGGCATACACCTGCCTGTCTACCTTGGCATACCCGGTGTGCTTGACCGCAAAAAGCTGCTGGAGATATCGCTGCGCGTGGGCGTGGGCGATTCCACCAGGTTCCTCACCAACCACGTGGGCATGATAGCCAGGCTGTTGCGCAGCCCAATTTATAGTCCAGATCCGCTGGTGGCCGGCGCCTCTTCACTGCTTCATCTGACCGGCATAAAAGGCTTTCACATCTACACCTTTAACCAGTGCCAGGCCACTGAAAGCTGGCGGCAGAGGGCGGCCGGCAGGTCGCACTCCTGATAGTCACCCCCCGGTTCCTGTGTTAAAATCTGCCTAATAGTTCAGAATTACGCGGGAGCAATAGTGCTATGGCAACAAAAAAAGACGCCGTCCAGCCTTTCATGATCCAGGTGCCGCCCAAACGGCTGCAGGCCGATTTAAAGGCCTTCCGCCTCAAGGCCCTGGAGCTGGGAGCGGCCGACGCCAAAATCATCAAAGCCGACCAGATCGTCATCGATGAGCGGGTCCGGCTTAAATGCACCATCCCGCGCTGCCTGCGGGCCGGGGAATCGCCTAACTGCCCGCCTTACGTTCCCGACCTGGATTTCATACGCAAAGCTTTCTCCAGGTATACATATGCCATACTGCTCAAGACCCACGCCGAACCGGTGGAGGACTACGTCCCGGGCAAGGTAAAGGACAGGGAGGGCGTGGACAAAACGCTGCTCTTCCATCAGAAATCGGGCAAAATTATCTACGAGATAGAGCGGCTGGCCTACGGCCGGGGATACTATCTGGCGCTAGGGCTGGGAGGAGGCTCCTGCAAGGACTACCTCTGCCGCGGTCTGGTCTGCCAGTTCCTGGACAGCGGCAGATGCCGTTTTCCGCTGCGCTCACGCCCGGCCATGGAGGCCATGGGCATAGACGTGGTCGACATCATCGCCAAAGCCGGGTGGGCCGCCTATCCCCTAATGGCTGAATCCGCCGATGTCCCCTGCGCCACCTCGGTCGGCCTGGTCTTTATACACTGAGAATGAGGAGAAGAAAATGAAAACCGATGTTATCGAATTGGTTGAGCCTTTCCTGTCCGACGACCAGAAGAAGTGGGGCAAGCTTTCCAGCGAGCTATACTACAGGCGGCTGGAACTGCTGCTGCTCAGGGAGATAGCCATGGAGCTCAAGAAGCTCAACCGCCCGGCTAAAAAGAAATAAATCTCAATAACTTCATGAAAGCCCGGGCGGCTATTACCCAGGTGTAGCTGTCTACTGATTTTGTTTCTGCTTTTCAATAAATATCTCTACGCAACTCCTGATAACAGAAGCCATGTCTAAAAGCGCTTTCTCTTTTTCGCATGCGTAATCGGTGCACAACGTGCAGTTTTCCACCTTCCTCTCCTGCGCGCATTTTCTTACGGCGCACATCTTGCAGACGAAGAATTTCCTGCCGTCTGCTTTACATCCGTCACAGTTGATCTGTTCGGGTCGGACGTTATATTTAAATTCATAGGTCCAGGCTTGCGCACAATCGGCGCGGAGCCTGTCATCATCGGCCTGAGTGGCGATAAACGCCTTGCACTCCAGGCATTCAAGTCCGCAGTACGCTATCATCTCAGCCGCCTCATTGTGAAATCCTCAGCTGGCCCGCGTTTTATTTCCACAGCCCGCCCGTCATCTCCCCGGTCAGCACCGGCTCGAACGAGTCGAATTTGATGTCCCTTACCCTGGCCATTTTCTCCCACAGCAGCTTATAGCCCTTTGTACCCCTGGAGAGCGCCACCTTTTTGTGCCAGGCCTCAATCTCCTCGGCCGTCGCTTCCCTCAGCTCGCCGGCCGTCCCCGTTAACCTGACGCCCGGCGCCGAGGAGAACTTCCCCTCCAGCAGCGACTTGCCCCAGAAGATCTTGTCGGCGTTCACCGCCATCACGCACAGGCGAGGATTGCGCCCCAGGTTGCGCTTCATGCGCACCGGATTCTCATCGAAATAGTAGCCTGTGCAGTCGTCACGCAGTATCAGCGCACCGATGGGTGTCACGTGCGGCGACCCGTCCTCATTGACCGTGGCCACGGCGAAATGGAAACACGATTTGAAGGCCTCGTCAAAGATGGACCTGATCTCATCCCAGTGACTCTGTATGTTCATGTATCCCCCGCTAATCAGGCATTTTGCAGTGCCTCCCAGACTATCTCAGGAAGCATCCTGACCTTCAGCCCGGCCCTGTCGGCCAGGTTGCCGCTCAGGTTGTAGAAGCAGCCGGAGCAGATGCCGACGACGCAATCGGTCTGGATTGCGTTCTTTATCTGTTCCATGTGCGGCGGGACGTAGCAGCAAAGCTTGTTATCAATATAATTGACTTCAAGCCCCTGTATTTTCTTCAAGATGCTCTCAGCCGGCGTAACGTCCACCGGCTTATCTGTTACGCGGCGGCGAAAACGGTAGCAGCCGGCGTAGTAATCGATTTTCTTATCCAGCCTGCCCGATTTGAAATAGCGGTCGATCAGCGCGTGAAAGGGAATCACCTCCAGATCGGTCAGGTCCTTGTAGTTGGTATAGGTAGGCTCACAGGCGCCGCAGAATAGCACGATGGATTTAGCCCCCAGTTCCCTGGCCTGCTTGAAGTTCTCCAGCACGAACTCGCGCGATAGCTCCTTGAACCTGGCAATGTCCTCCTCGTTCTTGGCAAAAACGGCCGGCTGGCCGAGGGACATCCAGCCGCAGCAGTATTCTTTTTGCAGCAGGGTGTAGTCCACCTTGAGACGGTCCAGAACGTTTTTAAAGGCGCGAAAGGCCTGCGGCATGCCCTCTGCCTGGAAACATCCTGCAATGATCACGTTTTCCGCCTTTTTGCCCGCCGGAAAGCCTATCTCTTCCAGCAGTATCTGCTTCTTCCTCTCGCCCGTGCCCACTGCATGCCCGTGCTCCCGGATATTGTTGATGGCCTTCTCTTCTATCATTTCCCTCCTCCTTGCAAGACGCTGGCCCAACTATATAACGATATGTCATATGGTGTCAAGCCGAATTGTCATATTTTCGGTCATGCAGCTTGGAGGTCTATCAAAAATTGTGATAATATTTTGGCAATGGTATTTCGTGATATCGGCAAGAGGATACAGCGGGCGCGGGAGGAGAACGGATTGACCCAGGAGCAGCTATCGGCCAGGCTGGGCTGCACGCAATCGGCGCTCTCCAACTATGAACTGGGCAAGCGGAAGATATCGCTCAGCCTGCTGACTGAAATAGCCCAGATTTTAAACCGGCCGCTCGATTATTTCATGGAGCCCGCCACCGAAGAGAAAGGCGGCGAATCCTCCAGCCTGCGCATGCCCAGGCTCTGACCTAATACCCCAGCTTTTTGTTGACCACGTTTATCAGCTTCTGACCGTTCAGGTAACGTTCCAGGTTATGGCAAAAGACGTCATTGGTCCTGTCCACGTAATCTTCCATCCCGCCCGCCACGTGCGGACTCATGATGACGTTGAGCAGGTCCCACAGCGGGCTTTCAAACGGCAACGGCTCCTGCGCAAAGACGTCCAGCCCCACCCCGGCTATCCAGCCCTCTTTCAGTGCGCGGATCAATGCTTTCTCATCCACCACGTTGCCCCGTGCGATGTTGATAAGACAGGCAGTCGGCTTCATGCCGCGCAGCTCCTTTTCGCCGATGATTTGCCGGGTGGCCGAGGTCAGGGGCAGCGCCAGCACAACGTAGTCGCTCTCAGCCAGAAGCTCGGGCATACCTTCGGGCCCGAACAGCACGTCAACGTTTCTGGTCCTCTTTGCACTTTTGACCGACCTGCGCACCGCCAGCACCCTCATTCCCAAAGCCTTTGACAGCCGTGCCACCTCGCGGCCGATGCTGCCCAGGCCTATGACTCCGACCGTATGGCCGCGCAGCATGCCCGGGCTGAAGGGCTTCCATTTTCTCTGCTGTTTCAACTGGAAGCAAAGGTACGATTGCTTGGCGAACATCAGCATCAGCCCCAGCACGAACTCGCCTATGGGAGTGGCATGTATGCCGCTGACGCTGGTCACCACCACCGGGCTGTTCTTGACCTCGTCCGTAAGGTACCTGTCCACGCCGGCGGCCATCACCTGTATCCATTTAAGTTTGGGCGAACGGGCTACTACGTCTTTAGGAAGCCGCAGCCCGTATATGACATCGGCCTCGGCCAGCAGGGCAGTCAACTTCTCTTGAGCAGAGGCATCGCCTTCCTGTTCCGCCCTGGCCAGGTCGGAGGCATCGATCAGCCTGATGCGCGGGCTAACGCCCTCGATGCGGCTCTTGGCCTCCGCATTCATCTTGATCGTGGCCAGTACATTGAGCTTCTCCGTCAATTTATACCTACCTTCATAATCTAGAAATATCAGCCCGCCAGGCCGCGCACCAGGGTGCCGCGCCATTCCCTGTGCTCAGTCTTGTCCCCGCTGTTGATGAACTCCTGCAGCTTTTTAACGCCCTGCTCAAATTCCTCGTCCGGCAGCAGGTGATAGGTTGAAACAAATTTATTCTTTACCTGCTCCAGGTATCTGCAGTCGATGGGGATGCCCTCGACCTTCACTTCCTCCATCGCTATGTCCTTAAAACCGGCTGCCTCCAGCATGGCGGACAGCTCGGGCATATCCGGGAAGCGTGCCTTCTCGACGTCGATGCATCCCGGAAAGAATTCCCTGACCACCGGGTGCTGGTGTTCAATCTGCTTATGGCTCGAGGTCAGCAGCAATAATGATCCTCCACGTATTACTCGCCAGCACTCCATAAAAAGCGCGGCCGGGTTGCTTAAGTGCTGAATGACGTAAGCAGCCACCACCACATCAAAAGAGCCGCTGCCCATCGGCAGGCCCCTTTCCACATCGGCATACACCACTTCCAGCCCTTTCTGCCTGGCTATAGCCAGCATGGGCAACGACCTGTCCAGCCCGACTATGTCCAACTTTATTAATTCCAGCAGCCTGGTTGAAACATTGCCGGTGCCGCAGCCCAGGTCCAGCAGGCGCGCCCCTTCCCTGATCTGCCCGAAATCGATCATCCTTCTGATCAGCTTGGCGGGATATGAGCGGTACCTGTCGTACGTGCGTGAAATATCGGAGTAGTCCACTTTCATCAGAATTTCCTGCCCCTCACCATTTCCCAGGCCGGCTAGAGGGTAAGTTAAAGTAAATTATAACAGCAAAATGAATTACTGAACGAATTCATATATCGTGTGGACTTATCGAAGCATCGATAATGCTTCGACAGCTGACCTATAAAGGCGGCAGTCAATGATACGCCGGGCGTCGCGGGTGATCTTATCAGTTATCAGCAGCTACGTCCGGCCGGGCTTACTTTACGGCCGATTTGGCCTCGACCTTTGGCGGATTATACGGGCCGATAGCCTTGATATCTTCTGTTATCTTGTTGACAGCCTGGACGAACTCCTCTGCACACGAGGCGCAGACCCATTGCAGCCTGACGCGCGGCTCCTCTATTCCGAGCTGCTGCACCAGTTTTTTAAGCAGTGTCATGCGCATGAGCGTCTTATAATTTCCATCCACGTAGTGACAGTCTCCCAGCCTGCATCCGCACACCAGGACGCCATCGGCGCCCTCTCTGAATGCCTTGAGAATGTAGACAGGCTTGAGCCCTCCGCTGCACATCAGGCGTATGGACGTGACATTGGGGGCATGCTTGGAACGTGACACGCCCGCCAGGTCCGCCCCGGCATAGGAACACCAGTTACACAGAAAAGCTACGATCCTCGGTTCAAAGCTCATGTAAGCCCTCCTTAACCTGCACCGGATCCCGGGCGGCACCTAAAATATCTGTTTCCCATGGCTGTCATAGACGGTAATTGGACAGGGGGTCTGGCCGGGCAGGGTGTGCGTGGCGCAGCCGAAGCACGGGTCATATGGACGCCAGGCCATCTCAATGCGGTTCAACAGGCCCTGGGTTATCTCCTTTCCCGGTTTTATCAAGCCCATCGCTGCCTTTCTAACCGAAAGATTGATGGCGGCAGCGTTATTGACCGTCGCCACGATCAGGTTGGCCTTTTTAATAACCCCGTTCTCATCCGTTATATAGTGATGTATCAGGGTCCCGCGCGGCGCTTCCACCACGCCCATACCTTCATCCGGAGTGGCTTTGGGGATAGTGCGAATATTAGTGCTGGTGATTTCGGGATCGAGGCTGAGTTCCAGCATCCTCTCGGCGGCGTTAAGTATTTCCACCAGACGCGCCCAGTGTGTGGCCAGCGTGAAATGTACGGGCTTGCCTCCCAGTGTGGAGAACATTTTCTCGTAGGCCTCCTGGGCTAGCGGTGTGGACATGCCTTCGGCGGCGTTCAGGCGGGCCAGAGGCGCCACTCGGAATATACCGCTGTCTCTGCCATCAACAAAACCCTTCCAGCCAATTTTTTTAAGATATGGGAACTTTATATATGTCCATGGCTCGACGTGCTCATCGATATGGTCCAGGTACCTTTCCACAGGGAACTTAACGAACTCCTTGCCGTCAGGGTCCACCACACGCAGCTGGCCGTCATAGAAATTTACTCTGTTTTTTTCGTCCACCAGGCCCATATAGTACGTACGATGCGTAAACGTGTCGCTGACTATCATGTCAACATAGGCCTTGTTTTTAAGAACGATATCGTCGAATACCTTTAACGACAGCTTGGCAAACTCCACGGAATCGCGAGCAACCTGTTCAATCTCTTTCCTCTCCTCTTCTGTAATGCCCTTGCTCACACCTCCCGGCAGGGCGAAAACAGGATGAACGGCCCGCCCGCCCAGCATCTGAATAACATGGTGGTTCTGCATGCGCGCCTTGATGACCGCCCCGCCCAGTTCCAGGCCGACTTTGGCAATTACGCCCAGTATGTTGCGTTCTGCCACCGGGGCGTCCGGGCCCATCACGAAATCCGGGCCGGCAAGTATGTAAAAATGAGTTGTATGGTCAGTTACATAAAAAGCGCAGTAAAGGAGCTCGCGCAATTTACTGGCGGTCTCCGGCGGGTCCGTATGAAAGACCATATCCAGCGTCTTGGCTGACGCCATGTGATGGGCTTCCGGACAGACCCCGCATATCCTCTGTGTGATCTGCGGCATGTCCTCGGCCAGGCGTCCCTCTGTAAATTTTTCAAAACCGCGCAGTTCGGGTATCTGGAAATATGTATTTTTAACCCCTCCCTCATCATCCAGGAAGATGGCTATTTTGCCATGGCCCTCCAGCCTGGTAATCGGATCTATAGTAATTGTTTTCATTTTACTGAGGCCCTCCTGACCAGCGAATCGGGTAAGCTGTACCTGTAAAACGTGCCAACGGGGTCCCTAACGTCGTCAAGGATCTTCTTAATCTCCTCCTCGTCCTTCGAGTCTATGACCGAGGCGATGGCAGACAGGAAATGTGCTCCCTGGTCGACAGCCCCATCTACCGGCCCGTAGCAGCCCGTACACGGCATATTGACCTGAGGACAGAGAGCTCCACAGCCGCCGCGCGTGGCAATGCCGGCGCAGAGCAATCCCTGCTCCAGCAGGCATATTTCAGGCTCGGGTATAAACTCAAAGGTGCGGTATATCTTTTTTATTTTCTTTACATCCCTTTTACGTGAACAGTCATCGCAGACTGCCTTGACATTGTTTGAGATAACAGCCCCCAGTGGCGGTAATTTGTTCTCAATCAGCGCCTCAAGCGCCAGCCAGGTAGTCCTGGCCTCGGGAGGGCAACCGGGTATGGAATACTCCACGCTGATAACCTGTTCAAGCGTGGAGACCGTATCGTAGAACTCCGGGACCGTCAGCTCGCCCTCAGGCGCCTGGAAGCTTGACTGCGGCAGTACGCCTTCCTTATTGCTGGTTGAAATGTTATCGAGATATACGGTTTTAAAAATCGTTTCCCGGTTATGCAGGTTTCCCAGTCCGGGGATACCTCCCCGGCAGGCGCAGGCGCCATAGGCGATCATTACCTTGGACTTCTGGCGCAACAGCCTGGCCATGTGCTCCTGCTCGGAATTCCTGATGGCGCCGTTAAACAGGCAGACATCAATGTGTTTGTCCGGCATGGCCTCGACGTCCTGGTACTTGGCATCGATGGCCACCGGCCAGAAAAGAATATCGGCAGCCTCAGCCAGTTTCAGTATTTTTTCGCCTATCTGCAGCTGAGCAATCTCGCAACCGCCGCAACTGGCCGCCCAGTACAGAGCCAACTTTAGTTTTCCCATCACCTAATCCTCCAGATATACGTAAATGCAGGAAGGCGGTCCGGTCCATCCGGGGCCCTAGATTATCTAATGCTTACTTGGCCGATTCCTTGATACCCTTGGTCTGCTTGCTGTTGGACGGCTTGCACTTGGGCAGGGTATCCAGCATCACCCTTTCAAGCAGCTCCGGGGCAACGGGTTTAATAAGGTAGTCAACCGCGCCCATCTTCATTGCCTCAACCGCCAGCTCAACCGATGGATAGGCCGTAATAACTATGCATTTCAAATCCGGTTTGATTTCCCGGGCCTCATTCAATACCTGCAGCCCGCTTTTACCTGGCAGCCTCACATCGATTATTAAAATATTGAAGTCCTTATTGGCGATCAAAGGCAGGGCCTCTTCGCCTGATTCGGCCGTGGTCACCTGATAGCTGTCCCTGAGCCAGTCGTGCAGCGATTCGCGGACTATGATCTCGTCCTCCACGATCAGTACTGATATTTGATCGGCGGCATGCTGGCCCGTGCCTTCAGACAGCAATTTCACAATGTAGTCCTGGATAGTTGTATCACCGTAGACGCACTTGACCTTCAGCTTCTTGTACAGGTCTTCCGGGATTCTAATATGTATCTGCCTTTGCTTCATCGCGCCCCATTATCTGCCTGGTACATTGGTATTTTTGGTACCATTATACCATCCCAGTCAAGTGCTTTCAATGCTTGACAAACCGTGCCAAGAGTGGTAATTTAGTAAAAAGTACACAGGTACCTAGGTATTTTTGAAGGTATTTTTATACCTGGTTGAGAGTGAAAGGGCCTGAATCTTCAATTCGCTGATACATGGGGGTGTCCCCATTTTTGAAAACTGAAGGTCATCAGGGGAGGATGCCAGTGGAACCGAGAATTGGAGTTTACGTCTGTCACTGCGGCAGCAACATTGCAGGCTCAGTGGATTGTGCCGAGGTCAGCCGCTTTGCAGCCGGCCTGGACGCGGTGGTGGTGGCCAGGGACTACAAGTTCATGTGCTCAGAGCCCGGCCAGAACCTTATTAAAGATGATATTAAGTCCCTGGGGATCAACCGCGTGGTCGTGGCATCCTGCTCGCCTACCCTGCACGAAGCCACCTACCGGCGCGTCTGCCAGGAAATGGGAGTAAATCCCTATTTTTTCCAGATGGCCAACATCCGCGAACAGTGTTCCTGGGTGACTGTGGACCACGAACGCGCCACAGAAAAAGCCAAGACGCTGGTCAGCGCGGCCGTCAAGCGTGTTTATTACCACCAACCGCTCGAAATCAAGCATGTACCAATCAACCCAAATACACTGGTAGTTGGCGGCGGCATTGCCGGCATCCAGGCGGCCCTGAAAATTGCTGACTCCGGCCGCAAGGTTTATCTGGTGGAAAGGACTCCCAGCATCGGCGGGCACATGGCCCAGCTGGACAAGACCTTCCCCACCCTGGACTGCTCGGCCTGCATCCTGACACCCAAGATGACGCTGGCAGGCTCTCACCCCAACATCGAGCTCATGACCTACAGCGAGGTTGAAGGGGTCTCCGGCTATATCGGCAGCTTTAAGGTTAAGATCAGGAAAAAGGCGCGTTATGTAAACATGAGCAAATGTACGGGCTGCGGCCTCTGCCAGGAAAAATGCCCTTTCAAGGTGCCCAACGATTTTGAGCTGGGCATGGGCAAGAGAAAGGCCATCTATACGCCCTTTGCCCAGGCAGTTCCCAACAAGCCGGTGATAGATACTGCGCACTGCGCTTATTTTCTCAAGGGGACATGTCGCGCCTGCGAAAAATTCTGCGAGGCCAAGGCCATTGATTTTGAGCAGAAAGACGAGGTGGTGGAGGTGGACGTGGGGAACGTCATACTGGCCACCGGTTTTGACGTCTTCAAGCCTGCCGGCATATACGAGTACGGCTACGGAAAGCTCGATAATGTAATGACCAGCCTGGAGTTCGAGAGGCTGGTGAATTCGGCCGGGCCCACGCAGGGTGACATTGTGCTCAAGGACGGCTCTCACCCCGGGAGCGTGGCCATCATCCATTGTGTGGGCAGCAGGGATAAAAACTATCACGAGTACTGCTCCCGTGTCTGCTGCATGTATTCCATGAAGCTCAGCCACCTGATAAAAGAGCATCTGCCGCAATCACAGGTCTACGAGTTTTTCGTGGACATGCGGAGCTTCGGCAAGGGGTACGAGGAATTTTACAACCGCATGGTCGATGAAAAGACTATTTTCATCAAGGCCCGCCCCACAGCGGTAACCAACGGTTCAAAGAATCCCGCTGAAGCCGGCAAGCTCTTCGTGGAATATGCATTAAAAGATAATTCGCAGCACCGGCAGCAAGTGGACATGGTTATCCTCAGCACGGCAATTGAGCCGCAGCACGACGCCGATAATGTCGGCCGCCTGTTTGGCATAAGCCGCAGCGGAGACGGCTTTTTCATGGAACGCCATCCCAAGATGGACCCCATGGCGACAATGACCGATGGAATATTTGTCGTCGGCTGCTGCCAGGCGCCCAAGGACATACCGGATACGGTCGCCCAGGCTTCGGGCGCCGCCGCTCGCGTCCTGGCGCTGATAAGCAAAGGCTATACGGAAATCGAGGCGGCGACCGCCTTCATTGACGAGGAGCGCTGCGCCGGCTGCCGCGTTTGCGAGGGCCTTTGCCCCTTCAGGGCCATCTCTTTTGACAGCGAGAAGAAGGTCAGTCGCATAAACGAAGCCCTTTGTAAGGGCTGCAGCGTTTGTGCGGCAGCCTGCCCCAGCGGGGCCATAACCGGCAGGCATTTTTCCACACAGCAGATCATGGCAGAAATCGAAGGCATGCTGATTATAAAATAAACGAGGTTGAGAAGTGGAACCGAGAATTGGAGTTTACGTTTGTCATTGCGGCAGCAACATTGCAGGCTCAGTGGATTGTGCCGAGGTCAGCCGCTTTGCAGCCGGCCTGGACGCGGTGGTGGTGGCCAGGGACTACAAGTTCATGTGCTCAGAGCCCGGCCAGAACCTTATTAAAGATGATATTAAGTCCCTGGGGATCAACCGCGTGGTTGTGGCATCCTGCTCTCCCACGTTACACGAGCCCACCTACCGGCGCGTCTGCCAGGAAATGGGCATAAATCCTTACTTTTTCCAGATGGCCAACATCCGCGAACAGTGCTCATGGGTGACCGAGGACCATGCCCGCGCCACAGAAAAAGCCAAGGTGCTGGTCAGTGCTGCCGTCAAGCGTGTTTATTACCACCAGCCGCTGGAGATGAGGCAGACGGCGATCAATCCCAATACGCTGGTGGTCGGCGGAGGCATCGCCGGCATCCAGGCTGCCCTGGAGATAGCCAACTCTGAGCACAAGGTCTATCTGGTGGAGCGTACACCAAGCATCGGCGGGCACATGGCCCAGCTGGACAAGACCTTCCCTACACTGGACTGCTCGGCCTGCATACTCACGCCCAAAATGACCGTTGTGGGATCCCACCCGTACATCGACCTTATGACCTACAGCGAGGTAGAAAATGTCTCCGGTTACGTGGGGAACTTTAAAGTCAAAATCCGCCGGAAATCAAGCTACATCGATAACTCCAAATGCAACGGCTGCGGTGAATGTGAGACGGTCTGCCCCGTTGAAATACCCTCCGAGTTTAACATGGGGCTGGCCAAGCGCAAGGCCATATACAAGCCCTTTGCCCAGGCTGTCCCCAACCGGGCGACCATCGACAAACGTGGAGCTCCGCCCTGCAGGACCGCCTGCCCGGCCGGCGTCGATGCGCAGGGATACGTGGCGCTGATCGCCAGGGGCAAGTTCAAACAGGCACTGGAAGTGCTCCGCAGGACACAGCCCTTTGCTGGCGTTTGCGGGCGCATCTGCATGCATCCCTGCGAACACGACTGCGAAAGGGGTACGGTGGATGAACCTGTGGCAATCCGCTATCTCAAACGCTTTATGGCTGACTACGAGCTGCAGCGTGGCGCGGACCAGGTAGGCCCCGTTGAAAGGACCAAAAAAGAAAAGGTAGGCATCATCGGCTCCGGGCCGGCGGGCCTGTCCTGTGCTTATGACCTTATAAGGTTAGGCTACGGCGTGACGGTATTTGAGGCTGAGCCCGAAGCCGGGGGGTTGATGCGCTACGCCATTCCCGAGTACCGTTTGCCAAAAAAGATACTGGACAATGAGATCAAGTATATTCAGGCGTTGGGTGTGGAGATAATAACCAACAAGCGTATTACCAGCTTTGAAGAGATATTTAACAAAGGGTATAACGCCGTCTTTCTCGGCACCGGCGCCTGGATAAGCCAGAAATTGAATATACAGGGTGAAGAGGTTGATGGGGTCATGCACGCCCTGAATTTCCTGGAACGGGTGAACAAGGGTGAGCATGTTAAGGTGGGGAAACGTGTCGCTGTCATTGGCGGAGGTAACGCGGCCGTCGACTCAGCCCGCGTAGCCAAGAGACTGGGGGCAAAAGAGGTAACCATGGTATACCGGCGGTCCCAGAAAGAGATGCCGGCACTGCGGGCTGAGGTTGAGGAAGGATTAAAAGAAGGCGTTCAAATTCAGATACTGGCGGCGCCGGTGGGCGTGGCCTCTGACAAAGGCCGCCTGACCGGCCTCAAGTGCATCCGCATGAGGCTGGGCGAGCCCGACGACAGCGGACGCCGCCGGCCCATACCCATAGAGGACTCTGAATTCGTGATACCGGCGGATAACGTCATTATAGCCGTGGGCCAGATCGTGGAACGCTGGTCCCTCACGCGGAAACTTGACTACACCACCTTCGGCACCGTCTCGGTAGACCCCGTGACTTTCCAGACAAATATTACCGGTGTGTTTGCCGGCGGGGACGTCATATCCGGGCCGGATGATGTGGTCTCCGCTATTGAAGCGGGCAAGGAAGCCGCCATCTCTATCGACCATTACCTCATGGGGCAGGATATGAAGACAGGGAGGCCGGCGCGGCCCAGCCGTGTAAAGCAGGTCTCGAAAGATAACGTCCAGGCCAGGGCCAGGGCTTCCATGCCGCTGCTCGAACTGGAAAAAAGGAAAGGATTCGAGGAGGTGGAGCTCGGCTTCACGGAAGAGATGGCCGTGGAAGAGGCCAAACGTTGCCTCAGCTGCGGAGTTTGCTCCGAATGCCTGGAATGCGTCAAGGTCTGTGAGCGCGGTGCCATAGACCACCACAAGGCCGATGAAGTGGTCGAGGTAGATGTGGGTAACATTATCGTGGCCACCGGGTTCGATACATTCAAGCCATCCGGTATCTACCAGTACGGGTACGGCCGGTATGACAACGTCCTTACCGCTCTGGAGTTCGAGAGAATAGTAAATTCGGCCGGACCCACCACGGGGCACGTTCATCTTAAGAACGGCTCAGAACCCAGGAGTGTGGGTATCATCCACTGCGTGGGCAGCAGGGATAAAAAATATCACGAATATTGCTCCCGTGTCTGCTGCATGTATTCCATGAAACTCAGCCATCTTTTGATAGAGCACATACCCGGTGTGCATGTTTACGAGTTCTATATAGATGTCAGGGCCTTCGGTAAAGGCTTTGAAGAGTTCTACAACCGCATGGTCAGGGAGGGCACCACCTTCATCGAAGCCCGGCCCAGCGGCGTGACAAACTTGGCGGAAACCCCGGAGGAAAAAGGAAAGCTGATCATCCAGTATGAGGACGAGCTGCGTCCCGGCTCAAAATGCCGTGTGCCGGTTGACATGGTCGTCTTGAGCACCGCCCTGGAGCCGCAAAAGGACGCTCTGAATGTCTGCCGCACCTTCAATATCAACCAGAGCGCCGACGGCTTCTTCCTGGAGCGGCATCCCAAGCTCGACCCGGTTGCCACCAGCACGGACGGCGTTTATGTCATCGGCTGCTGCCAGGGTCCCAAGGACATCCCCGATACGGTCGCCCAGGCCTCGGCTGCGGCGGCCGAGGTTTTATCCAGCATCGGGCGGGGCAGCGTGGAAATCGAGGCAGCCACCGCTGTCATCGATAAAAGCATCTGCTCCGGCTGCCAGATATGCAAACTGGTCTGCCCCTACGGCGCCATTTCCTTTGCCGAAAAAGACAATGTCTGCGAGGTCAACGAGGTTCTATGCAAAGGCTGCGGCGCCTGTGTGGGCGGCTGTTACAGCGGCGCCGTCAGCCTGCGGCACTACACCGACGAACAGCTTGTGGCCGAGATGGAAAATATGCTGCTGTAAATTCCAAGTTGTAAGCAAGTCAAGCGAGGTAGAAGCGTATGGAAAACGAAACGGAAAAAGAGCCCAGGATAGTCGGATTCCTGTGTAAGTGGTGCAGCTATGCCGGCGCAGATCTGGCCGGAACCAGCCGAAAAAAATACCCTGCCAATGTGACGGTAGTGAAGGTGCCGTGTTCCGGAAGGATTGACCCTCTTTTCATCCTGAAAGGCCTGAGCCTGGGCTTTGACGGCGTACTGGTCTCCGGCTGTCACCCGGGCGACTGCCATTATCAGACGGGCAACTACCGCGCCCGCAGAAGGATGGCGTTAACTAAAAAGTTCCTTGAGTATATGGGCATTCCTGCGGAGAGGGTCCAGGCAAGCTGGGTTTCGGCATCGGAGGGCAATAAATTCGCACAGGTGATTGCCGATGTGGTCAAAGACGTAAAGGCCATCGGACCCAATAACCTGTTTTGCGCGGAGGGCCGCTAGTATGGAAAAAGAGCTGCGCAAACAGGCCAACAGGTTGCTGGAAGAGGGCACGGTGGACTGCATAATAGGACACGCGCAGGGCAGCCTTAAATTTACCACCACGCCGTTGATTACAGGCGATAAAACCGAGATATCCAACCTGATAATCAGTCCTTTCATGCATAACAACCTGGCCAATTACCTCATCCGACGGCACGGGAAAACGGGAATTGTCGCTAAAGGGTGCGACAGCCGCTCGATAGTAAGCCTGATACAGGACAAGCAGGTCAGCAGGGACGCAGTGGTCATCATCGGCGTGCCCTGTTCCGGCCTGGTTGACATGGCTAAGCTCGAGAGTTTGACGGGCAAGGTCAGGGACCAGATCGAAGCGGTGACCGTTGCCGGTGACAAGGTCTCGGTTAAGCTCAACGGAAAGAAAAAGGAGTACCCTGCCAGGCAGGTGCTCTTTGACCACTGCCTCGGCTGCGAGTTTCCAACCCCGCAGGAATATGACTGCCTCATAGGTGAACCGGTTGCTGCCATTAATGACACAGAATTAAGCAGCAAGAAAATCGCAGATATCAAGAAAATGGCCCCCCAGGACAGGTGGGCCTTCTGGCAAAAGCAGTTCAGCCGCTGTATCCGCTGCTATGCCTGCCGCGAGGTTTGCCCCGCCTGCTTCTGCGAGCGATGTTTCGCCGAAGAATCGCAGCCCCACTGGATTTCCCCTGTCCCGCAGTGGCAGGACAATCTGGTCTTTCAGGTCATAAGGACCATTCATGTTGCCGGAAGATGTTCCGACTGCGGCGAATGTGAAAGGGTCTGCCCCCAGCACATACCGCTCAGGCTGCTCTCCAGAGAGATGTACGACTTGATCGACGAAATGTTCCACTACAAATCCGGTATGGATAAAAACGCACCACCGTTGATGACAGCCTATGAGATGGTAGAAGCCGAAGGACTTATCAGGTAAGAGAAAGTGATATGAATAGCAAAAAGATCAACAAAAAAGACCTGAAGAAACTGCTTGACACCTGGCGCCGCGATTTCAATCTGATCGTCCCTGTCTTAGAGAACGAAGTCATAACCATGGATGTTTGGGACGGCAAAGATACGGCTTTCATCGACTGGTACAGAAATACCGTGGTACCACCCAAGGCCAATTTTCTGCCGCCGGGTGAGAAAATGATCAGCTTCGAGAAGAAAAAGGACGGCATAGTGCTGGAAATACCCCGCAACGGACAACGCCAGATCATCTTCGGCGTCAGGCCGTGTGACGCGCGCAGCATCGCCATCATCGACGATGTGTTCACTGAAACATATGAAGACACCTATTATTTGTCCAGAAGAAATAACACCATAGTCATCGGCTTGAGCTGCAACAGTCCCTACGACAGTTGTTTCTGCACATCCTTGAATATTAACCCGGTGGAATCGGCGCACGTAGACCTGCTGTTTACCGACATTGGAGACGACCTTCTTATCGAGGAAATCACGGAGCGTGGCAAAGGTCTTTTGAATATGCCTGACACAATCAAAAAGGCCACCAAGGCAGATACGGAGAAGGGCCAGGCGCTCAAAGACTCCCTTGCCGCCAAAGTTACAAAGCAGGTTAACGTCAAAGACATGGAGCACAGGTTGCAGGCCTGTTTTAATGACAGGGAATTCTGGGAGAAGGCGGCGGCAAAATGCATCGGCTGCGGAATATGCACCTTCCTCTGCCCGACCTGCTTTTGCTTCGATATTAATGACGAGATGCTGAAGAAGCAGGGCGCAAGATACAGGTCGTGGGATAGCTGCAGCTTCAAGGCTTATACCAGGATGCCCATGGAAAATCCCAGGGAGGAAAGATGGAGGCGGGTCAGACAAAAGGTCTGTCACAAGTACCAGTTCTTGCCCGCTAATCTCGGTGTCACGGCCTGTACCGGCTGCGGCAGGTGCATACGCCTTTGTCCCGTAAACTGGGATATAACACAGGTCCTGGCCGGCGTTCCCCAAAAAGAGGCCGCCCGCAGTGCGAAATAATATGAAATGGTGGTTGAGAGATGACAGTTACACAGATTAGCCAGCGCAAAAAATATCTGGCGCAGGACAATGTATACCTGCCGCATATTGTGGTCGTCGAAAAAATCATTGAGGAAACTCCCTCGGTCAGGACACTGCATTTCCATTTCAAGGACGACACCTTGAACAGGGAATTCACGTTCGATCCCGGCCAATTTGCAGAGCTGTCTGTCTTCGGCGTGGGCGAGGCTACCTTCTGCATCTCCAACAGCCCCACCAGGCAGGGGCATCTGGAGTGCGGCATAAACAGGGTGGGGCTGGTAACCAACGCACTGCACAGGCTGGGCACTGGTGCCGAGATCGGATTCAGGGGCCCCTACGGGAACAGCTTCCCGCTGGACGACATGCGCGGCAAGGACCTGGTCTTTGTCGGCGGCGGAATTGGCCTGGCGCCCCTGCGCTCTCTCATCTGGAATGTCATCGACAACCGGGACAAGTATGGAGCGATAGCCATCATATACGGAGCGCGCAGCGCCGCCGACCTCTGTTTCAAATACGATCTGGATAGCTGGAAAAATGACAAGACTGTAAACACAGCGGTAACCATAGACAGGAACGAGAGCGGGTGGCAGGGAAAGGTGGGCTTCGTGCCCGCTGTGCTGGGTGAAATGGCGCCCTCCGCCAGGAATGCCATGGCCGTTGTCTGCGGCCCCCCTGTCATGATCAGGAATACATTCCCCGTGCTGGAAAAGCTGGGATTCGCTCCGGAGCAGATAGTCACCACTCTGGAGAAAAAAATGAAGTGCGGCATCGGCAAGTGCGGCAGGTGCAACATAGGGAACCTCTATGTCTGCCGCGACGGCCCCGTCTTTACCTATGCCCAGATAAAGAACTTTATATCAGATGAATATTGAAAATTCAACGCGCTCACATATACCCGGGAAACCCGGGGAAGGCTGTGCTATGATAAAAATTAGCAGCCTGGAATTGACAGGTTCCGGAGGCTGCAGATATGGCTGAACAACTGGTGCGACAACGCTGGAAGATTTTTCTTAATCCCCGTTTCTGGGTTTTGGTTGCCATGTTCGCCGTCTGCATCTTGCTGGAATACTCACAGCAGATTCTGCATACCTCGGCGCCGTCGTTACTCTCACCTTTAGGCCTGACCCGGCATGCTATTGACCGAATAGTGCTGCTTGTGCCGGTGTGCTACGCCACCTTCGTGCTCGGAACCGTGGCCGGCCTGGTCAGCCTAGGGGTGGCAGCCCTAATCATGTTGCCGTACGTATTCCTGGTCTCGCAGTATTTTGCGGACTCCCTCTTCGAGACCATCGGAGTCCTGTTAATCGGCGGCCTGGTGATCCTGTTTTTCGACAGGTATAGAAAAGAGAAGGAGCGCCGGCAGGCCATGCTGGCCAGAGTGGAACTGGCTGACCGCCAGCTTCAACGTGTTTTCCAGGTTACCAGGCGCAACGAGGAACGGCTATGGGCGCTGAACCAAATTTCCTACATACTCAGCCAGTCCCTCGAGCTGGAAAGCATACTGCGTTCTGCGGCAGAAAATATCAAGCAGTTTATGGGTTTGGACGCCGTTCTGATTTTCCTGCTGGACGAACAGAGCTCTGACTTGAAGCTTACAGCCGACATAGGTGTCTCCTCCGAATATCTTGATTCAGTCAGGACGCCGAAGGCTGACCAGGGGCTGGCCGGCAGGGTAATTCGTAGCGGCGAGATACAGTTCGTAGAGAATACCATCCAGAACCCGGGCTCCATTACCCAGGCTGACGCGCGTGAGGGAATTTGCGCCGAGGTCATTGTGCCGCTCAAGGCAAAGGGCGTCATATTAGGAACCCTGGTCGGCGCCATGCGGTCGTCCAGGCAGTTTGAGACGGAGGAATTGGATTTGCTCTCAACCATCGGCAGCCAGATCGGCATGGCCATAGAGAATGCCAGTTGCTACCTGAGGGTACAGGTGGCGGCTGAACAGGCTCTGGCTTCAGAACACCGCTACCGTGAGATCTTTGAAAACGCCCATGATGCCATCTGGGTACATGACCTGGAGGGCAATATTATAGCCGCCAACAAAGCCGCGCCTGCGCTGACAGGCTATAGCGTGGAAGAAGCTAAGAATATGAATGTCAAGAGCTTCCTTACGGAGGAAAGCCTGGCGCTGGCGGGGCAGATCAGGCAGCACCTCTTCACAGGGGAAAAAGTGGAGCAGCCTTACGAGCAGCGCATTATACGCAGGGATGGGACACAGGCCATCGTCAAGCTGGCAACCAGCATTGTTACGGAGGATGGCAAGATTGTCGGTTTCCAGAATATAGCACGGGACGTCACGCGTGAAATCGAGATGCAGGACCAGCTGAGGACGGCCTACAGCGAGCTCAGCGAATCGCACCGGCGGCTCAAGGAGAGCCAGGAACAGCTCATCCAGGCCGAGAAGCTCACCTCGCTGGGTCAGCTTGCCGCATCCATAGCCCACGAGGTCAATAATCCGCTGTCCGGCATACTCACCTACAACCAGTTGCTGGCTAAAAAGATTAAAAGCGACAGCGTAGAAAAAGAAGTGGCACTGAGCTACCTGGCCAAGATGGAAGCGGAGCTTGTACGTAGCACAAAATTAATTCGCAACCTGCTGGACTTCGCCAGGCAATCGCCTCCAGCCTTCAGACAGGTAAACTTGAATGATATTGTAAATCGCGCCTATGAGCTGACAGCGCATTCAGCCCAGCTGCAGCACGTCGAGTCGACAAAGGAGCTTGACCCCTCTCTGCCGCAGTTCATGGCTGACTTCGACCAGCTTCAGCAGGTCTGCACCAACCTTATTTTGAATGCCATCCAGGCCATGCCCAAGGGCGGGAAGCTGACCATCAGCACGGCCACTTCCGATGGGCAGATCAAATTGGCCGTCAAAGATACCGGCGTCGGAATTTCTCCCGAAAATATGAGCAAGCTTTTCACCCCCTTCTTCACCACCAAACGGGAAGTAAAGGGGGTCGGCCTCGGCCTGGCCGTATCGTACGGTATCGTACAAAGGCATCACGGGCATATAGAAGTGCAGAGCAAGGAGGGCGAAGGAACCACCTTCACAATTTACCTTCCTCTTGTCATCGAAAAAAAGCTGGAGAAAGTCGAGAACGTAAAATAGGTTAAAGGTACCTGAAGTGGGGTGAGAGCAATGAACGCAAAAAAAAGAAAGGTTTTGCTGGTGGAAGACGAGGAAGTGTTGAGAGACGCTTTAAGTGAGTGGCTTAAGGATGACGGCTACGACGTAGAAGTCGCAGAGTCAGGTGAGGAAGCTCTGGAGAAAGTTAAAAAGGAAGATTACGGAGTGATTGTGCTGGACTTAAGGCTGCCGGGCATGGACGGCCTGCACGCTTTCGAGGAGGCGCATGAGGTCAGGCTGGAGACCAAGGGTGTGATTATCACAGCCTTTCCCTCCATAGAGACCCAGCGCAAGGCCAGGGAAATGGGGCTGCTGGATTACCTGCCCAAGCCGTTTAAAATCGAAGACCTGGAGAAAATAATCAGCGGCGCCCTGGAAGAGGTGGCCAGGAAGGAAACAAAACATGACAAGGTCTGGCTAGAGCTTGGAGCGGTCTCCTTCCGTATTTGCACCCGTAACTATGAGTGCGGCCATTGCGCCTTTGCCCAGGACCTGCAGGACAGGTTCGGAACCATATCGGTTATCGGCGAGAAGGAGGTGGAGCGGCTCAAGCAGTTGCCGGGAAATCAGAGGCTCTGCCGCTATACGTCAGTGCACTTTATGAAGAAAGACAAGGCCGGCCTGGCTACCCGGATAGTTGGCGACGGCTAAGTATAAATTCAGGGTCGATATCGAGGTCGATGTGATAAGGAGGTAAAGGAAATGAAACCAATATTGATAGTAGATGATGAGGCCATTGTAAGAGAGTCTATCGGCGATTGGTTGAAGTCCGCCGGATATGAGGTGATGACTGCCGAGACTGGCGAGCAGGCGCTTGAGATGGTGGACAAACAGGACTTCAGTTTTCTTATACTTGATGTGAGGCTCCCGGGCAAAAGCGGCGTCACGGTTCTGCGTGAAGTCAAAGCCGCCAAGCCACATATAAAATCCATCATCATCACGGCCTTCCCTTCTGAAGGCCTGGGTGAGGAGGTAATGCGGCTGGGAGCGGTAGACTACCTCATTAAGCCGGTGCTCTGCGAGGAACTGGAAAAGATCATACTGGAAACGCTGGCAAAGAGCGAGCAAGAGAGCAAGGTCTAGCAATTTATCCAGAACGGGCCTCAGGCCGAAGTTCTTAGTAGACACTTAAAAGGCGTCTATGCCCCTTCTGGCATAATCCGCAATAGCTGACACGTGCTGCACGAGGTACAATTATTACGTGAACATATGGCTTGCGGATTAGCCAGATGAATAAAAAAGAACGTCACGACAATGCCCAGGTCCGGATTTTTAGAACCCGACACATATACATACTGCTTTCTCTCTTCGCAGTTTGCACCGTAATCTATTACATGGGCGAGCTGGTCGACTTTGCCGGCTGGATAGCCCCGCATTGGCCTCTCTTCTACACCGTGCATGATTTGCATCGGGCTCTTTTCCTCGCCCCGATTATCTATGCAAGCTATTTCTTCCGGATAAAAGGCGCACTATCAGCAACTGCCACCGCCTTCGTTGTTTTTCTGCCGCGGGCTCTGCTTCTATCCCCCTTCCCTGACGCCGTGCTGCGTATGGCCATTTTTACCCTGGCGGCCGGGGTTATAGGTGTTCTTGTTGGCATAATCAGCAACCAGATAGAATTACGAGTTCGCCTGGAAGATCATGTCCGCGATGAGAAAAATAGGCTCCTCAGCATACTGGAGAAGATGAGTGATGCCGTAATGATAGTTGGTCCTGACTATAGGATACGTTTCATGAATGCCAGCATGGCACAGCTCTTTGGCCAGGGCGTTGGGGCCTGCTGCTATAACTATCTGCTTGATACGAGTGAGCCATGTAAACAAATTTGCAAGCTCTCAACCGTCATAGGCGGCGCTGCTGAGAGATGGGAATATAATTGCAGGGACGGCCGTACCATGGAAGCCGTCGCCACTCCTTATATAGACACGAGTGGAGAGGTCTGCCAGCTCACGACATTAAGGGATATAACTCAAAGAAAAGGATTCGAACGCGAGCTGATCCGCGCCAGCGAATTGAAATCGGAGCTCCTGTCAAACGTCTCGCACGAGCTGAAATCGCCTCTAACATCAATTAAAGGCATTGTCAGCAGCCTGGCGCATAAGGACATCGAGTTTGATGCCGATACGAGGGAAATGCTTTTGAGCAGCGTCATGGAGGAGACAGACAGGCTGACCAGCCTGGTGACAAACCTGCTGGACATGAGCAAGCTTGAAGCGGGGGTCTGGAAGCCTGAAAAGGAGCCGTGCGATATACTGGATATCATTAACGAAGCAATCGAAAGGCAAAAGTGGATACACCAGAAACATCTTTTTAAAGTTATATCCAAAGGCAAACTGCCCGAAATTAATGCTGACTATAGCCAGATACGGCAGGTCTTAATCAATCTGCTGGAAAATGCCGCGGCCTATTCCCCGCAAGGCACCAGGATTTTAGTCAGAACTGAATGTACCGACGGCGGAGTCCGGGTGAGTGTGTCTGACGAGGGAACCGGCATACCTCGGCAGGACCTTGCAAAGATATTTGACAAGTTCTACCGCAGTGCGCAAAAAACTCAGAGGACATGGGGTGTGGGACTTGGACTGTCCATCTGCCAGGCCATCGTTAACAGCCATGGCGGCAGGATTTGGGCGGAGAGCAGTTCCCGGCGAGGCTCCACCTTTTGTTTTAACCTTCCGGTCGCTCCAGGTGTGCCGGAAATAGGGAAACAAAGCAAATGACCAAGAAGAACAGGATCCTTGTGGTGGACGACGAACCTAAAATACGCATGTTCATTCGCGCCAACCTTGAGGCGCTGGGATATGAAGTTTATCTGGCTGAAGATGGCATAGAGGCAGTAGAGATGGCCGGCCGGACTATACCTGACGTGATAATACTGGACGTCAGTATGCCGCGGATGGACGGCATTGAGGCCTGCCGGCGTATACGGGAATGGGCTGACATGCCCATTATAATGCTGAGTGTCAGGGGAGATGAAAAGGACAAAGTAAAGGCGCTGGACGGCGGAGCGGATGACTATATTACCAAGCCGTTCGGCATCGAAGAGCTGCTGGCAAGGATCAGGGTGGCTCTCAGGCGTTCCACTGGACCCGCCTCATCGATACCCGTGTTTGTTATGGGTGACCTGGAAGTCGACCTTACCAGAAGGCTGGTCAAACGGCGCGGCCGCCTTGTGAAGCTTACCAGAACGGAGTACGAGCTGCTGGCCTATTTTGTGGCCAACAGCGGAAAGGTGCTTACACATGCTGACCTGCTGCACAGCGTATGGGGTCCGGAATATGGAGATGAAAGAGAGTACCTGCGAGTTTTTATAAGGCAGCTCAGGCATAAAATAGAGGATGACCCCTCAAACCCACGTTTCATTTTAACGGAGTCAAGGACGGGCTACCGTTTTTTCAGGCCCGAATAAACTTATACCGTCCATCATATCCTCAGCAGGTTTTCAAATTTTTATAGAATCTTTATAAATTGCCGCCTCATCCTTATGCCTTCCTTACGGCTCAGTACTTAAAATCCAAATTGGCCAACCGGTAAATCGTATCCTTCTTATCTTCTTTCCTCACCGGTGACAACGGTTTTGGGGATGCATAAGAATAAGATTTCAGAAGTTGCTATCAGAGCAAGCGTGGTTGCTGATAATAGGATAGCGGGTGGAGGCGCTGATATGGGCAGGCATAGGTGGTTTGCGAGCTACGATCCGGAAGTTCCCCATAGTTTGAAACCGTACACGTCAGCCACACTTCTGGATGTGATGGCAGACGCCGTGAGGCTAAAGCCACAGAATACCTTCCTCTTGTTCAAGGGCAGGCGCATTTCATGTCAGGAGATTGATGAACTGAGCAACGCCCTGGCGGCTGCGCTGGTGATGGGCGGTGTCAATAAGGGCGATGCGGTAGCATTGATTCTTCCCAACAGCCCCCAGTTTATCCTGGCCCAGATTGGAGTGTGGAAATCCGGGGCAATTCCTGTACCGTTGAATCTGCTCTACACAGAAAACGAGCTGAAACAGGCGCTGGTTCAAAGCGGCGCCAGGGTGGCTATTATCCTGAACAAGCTGTATCACACCATTAAACTCTTTCAAGCCCACCATACCAGAATCCGACAGGTAATCCTGACCGGCATAGAGGATTTCGCACCGGCTCATTCGTGTTTTGCCCCGGCACTGCTGGAAAACAAAGGGGGCCGCAGGATCGAATTGGAGGGAGGAGACATCTGGCTGAAGGACCTGCTGTACCAGTTCCGCGCCGCGCCCAGGCCAGCCATCAAAGTGACCAAAGAAGATATTGCGCTCCTGCTGCAAAGCGGAGGTATCGCAGGAATACCACGCGGCATCGTAATCACGCACGCAGCGTTGATGGCAGAGGCTCTGCAGTTAAAGGCCTGGTATGGAAGCATGTCGGTCGATTGGGAAGATGTTGTACTGGTCACAGCTCCGTTATTCCACGTCTACGGCAATGCGGCGGTTATGGCTACAGCTATACTGGGTCGCAATCCTATAGCGCTCGTGCCCGACGCGCGCGACCACAATGACGTGGTCAATACAATTAAGGAAGTCAGGCCGGCCTTCTTCCCGGCCGTGCCCACGCTCATCACCGCTCTACTGAACCACCCTGAGGCCAAAGCCGCGCACCCCTGCTTCAAGTCAATAAAATGCTGCCTTTCAGGCGCAGGGCCGCTGCTGTCCCAAACCAAGCTGCAGTTCGAGGTACTCACAGGCGGCAAGTTTATAGAAGGATACGGGCTGACCGAAACCACGGCGGCCATCACGGTGAACCCCTTGCACGGGCAGTACAAAGAAGGTTCTGTAGGCCTGCCTTTGCCAGATGTAATCGTAAAGATTGTCGATGCCGAAAAAGGCCGGCGCGAGCTGCCCCCGGGAAAGCAGGGTGAGATAATCGTCAAATGCCCTCAAATGATGCGCGGGTTCTGGAACAGCCTGGAAGAAACCGACGAAATGATCAGGGGTGAATGGCTGCATACTGGCGATATAGGGTACATGGACGAACAGGGCTACCTTTTCATTACAGCCGGCAAAAAAGAGGTAATAAAAATCAGCGGCTTTCAGGTCTGGCCGCGAGAGGTAGCTGAGGTGATCCGGTCTCATCCGTCGGTGTCTGATGTCCGCGTTACCGGGGTGCCGGACCCCGTCCAGGTGCAGGCCGTGAAAGCCTGGGTGGTGCCGGACGAGAATCAGCGATGCACCGTCGAAGAACTCAGGTCTTACTGCCGGCAAAGGCTGACTGCCTATAAGGTCCCAAGGTACATTGAATTCGTAAAAAATTTGCCTGAGCCGGGCCCCGAGCCCGTGCTCATAGGAACGAGGGATATGTATGAATAAACCGAAATTGGCTCTGTATTGGGCTGCAAGCTGCGGTGGGTGTGATGTGGCTGTCCTTGATATTAACGAGAAAATACTGGATGTGGCGGCTATAGCCGATATAGTGCTGTGGCCGATCGCCGTCGATTTCAAGTACCACCATGTAAAGGCCATGAAATCCGATGAAATTGATTTGTGCCTGTTTAATGGCAGTATCAGGAACTCGGAGCAGGCTGAAATCGCCCGTACTCTACGTGAGAAGTCCAAGGTCATGGTTGCCTTTGGCGCCTGTGCCTGTTTTGGCGGAATTCCCGCCCTGGCCAACCTGACCACCAGGGATGAGATATTCCAGAGGGCCTATCTGGAGGCACCGTCCAATGCAAACTCCGCGGGCATATTCCCCCAGACCAGCACCCAGGTTGCTGAAGGACAGCTGGACCTGCCAACGTTTTCTGACAGTGTTTCATCGCTCGCCCAGGTGGTCAATGTTGAATACTTTGTGCCGGGCTGCCCTCCGCCGCCCGAGCTGATCGTCGACGTCGTCGCCGCCTTTGCCAGCGCATCGCTGCCTCCCGCCGGAGCAGTAATCGCCTCAGACAGGGCGCTGTGTGCCGATTGCCCGCGTAAAAAGGAGAACAAGAAAATATCCAGGTTCTATCGCCCGCACGAGATCATACCCGACCCCGAAAAATGCCTGCTGGAACAGGGCATCATCTGCTGCGGCCCTGCCACCAGGGGTGGCTGCGGCCACAGGTGCATCGCCGCTAATATGCCCTGTCGGGGCTGCTTCGGGCCGTTACCGGGAGTCGATCAGGGAGCCGCATTGGTCAGCGCCATAGCCTCCATTTATCAGGGTAATAACGCTGAGGAAGCTGCCCGCATGGTCAGTGAAATTGCCGATCCGGCGGGCATCTTCTACAGGTTCGGGATGTCCAGTTCAATGCTGAGCAAGGGCTGATTATTTCACTTCGGGAGAATTAACGTGCAAAAAATTAGTATCGATCCAATAACCAGGCTGGAGGGGCACGGCAAGATAGAGATCTTTCTTAACGATAAAGGCGCCGTAGAAAACGCCTACCTTCAGATACCGGAGCTGCGGGGTTTTGAGAAATTCTGCGAAGGCAGGCCGGTCGAGGAGATGCCACGCATCACCACACGCATCTGCGGCGTTTGCCCGGGAGCGCATCATCTGGCATCGACCAAGGCTGTTGATGCCGTCTATCATATTGATCCGCCTTCCGCGGCTAAAAAGCTACGCGAGCTTTTCTACTGCGCACACATGATCCATTCGCACATAGCCCATTTTTATGCCCTGGCTGCCCCCGACTTCGTCCTGGGCCCAACCAGCGCACCAGACCAGAGGAATATCCTCGGCGTTGTAGGAAAGGTGGGGCCCGATATCGGCCTTAGCGTGATCAAGCACCGCGCTTATGCACAGGATATCCAGGCCTTGATTGGCGGCAAGGCCACTCACCCCGTCTGCGGCCTGCCGGGCGGCATCAGCAGGGCCATCAGCGAGGAAGAACGTAAAGACATCGAGGCAAAGGCCGAATCGCTGATCGAATTTGCCAAGTTCAGCCTGAAGCTCTTCAACGACGTGGTGCTGGCTAATAAGGAGTATTTAGATCTTATCATCGGTGATGTTTACACCATGAAGACCTACTACATGGGGACCATAGACCAAAACAACAAGGTCAATTTTTACGATGGAGATATCCGGGTGGTGGCCCCCGACGGAAAGGAAGCTGCCAGATTCAAGCCGGCGGACTATCTGGAATATATAGGTGAACACACGGAGCCCTGGTCCTACCTGAAATTCCCCTTCCTCAAGAAAGTGGGATGGAACGGATTAGTCGACGGTGAGAAAAGCGGAGTATACCGGGTCAACTCTCTGGCCCGCCTTAACGCGGCCGACGGCATGGCCACGCCGCTGGCACAGGCCGAATATGAGAAGTTCTTCAGCACCTTGGGAGGCAAACCGGTGCACGCTACGCTGGCCTTCCACTGGGCCAGGCTGGTAGAGCTCATGTATGCCGCCGAGCGGCTGCTGGAGCTCAGCAGGGATGAGGAGATTACCAGCCCCGAAGTAAGAACATTACCATCACAGATACCCACTGAAGGAGTGGGCGTTGTAGAGGCGCCGCGCGGAACCCTGATACATCATTACCAGACAGATGAAAAAGGCATGCTGCGCAAGGCCAACCTGATAGTGGCCACATGCCAGAACAATCCTGCTATGAATATCTCGGTATGCAGGGCGGCCCAGAAACTTATCAAGTCAGGCAAGACAGCGTCCGAGGGCCTCTTAAATATGGTGGAGATGGCGTTCCGGGCCTACGACCCGTGCATGGCCTGTGCCACCCACTGCCTGCCGGGCCAGATGCCACTTCATTTAATAATTTACGACTTTCAGGGAAATACTTTAGAAGAGTACAGGAGATAAAGATATGCAGCCGATCGTCCCTTATAAAGAAACCATAGATATCATACGCAGCGCCGGCGGGGAGCAGCTTTACCAGTGCTACCAGTGCGGGCTGTGCACGGGCACCTGCCCCTGGAACCTGGTCAGGAGCTTTCCCGTGCGTAAAATAATACACCAGGCACAGCTGGGCGTGGTGGACTTCGAATCGGAAGAAATCTGGCTGTGTACCACCTGCCGCAGCTGCGTGCAGCGCTGTCCGCGCGGCGTGGCGATAATTGATATCGCCAGGGCCATACGCAACGTGGTGGCCGAGGTGGGCGTCGCCAAGATACCGGATTCACTCAGGCTGTCCATCAAGAACATTGCCGGTGTTGGCAACCCCCTGGGACTGGCGCCAGAGGACAGGACGGAATGGGCCGCGGACCTGAAGGTCAAGCCATTCAAAGGTTCAGGCTACCTGTACGTTTCCTGCTGTATTCCGGCTTATGACCCTGGTGTGAAACGCGTCGCCAGGGCTACAGCCGCTGTGCTGAAGAAATTAAAAGTGGATTTCGGCATACTGGGCACCAAAGAGAGTTGCTGCGGTGAAAGCGTGCGCAAGGCAGGCAATGAGAACCTTTTCCAGGACCTTGCCGCCAGAAACATAGGCAATTTCAATCAGGCGGGCGCTGGTAAAATCCTGGCCAGCTCCCCGCACTGTTACCATACATTCAAAAACGAATACAAAGACCTGGGAGCTGATTTTGAAGTTTTCCACACCGTCCAGTTAGTGTCAGAGCTTATCCGCGGGGGAAACGTCAAGTTCACCAAGAAGGTCAATAAGAAAGTCGCCTACCACGATTCCTGTTACCTGGGCAGGCATAATGGCATATATGACGAGCCGCGCGAGATTCTAAGTGCTATTCCCGGGGTGGAGCTGGTCGAGATGGCCGATAACAGGGAGAATGCCCTGTGCTGCGGGGGGGGCGGCGGCAGAATATGGATGGAGACCAAAAAAGAAGAGCGTTTTTCCGATATCAGGCTGCAGCAGGCGCTGGATGCTGGAGCAGACGTCCTTGCTGTTTCCTGCCCGTACTGCATGCTCAATTTTGAAGACAGCCTGCTGACCCTGGGAAAGGAGGGGGTAATTGAAGTCAAGGATGTGCTCGAACTGGTTAGCGAGGCCCTTTAATATGTTTTCAAGGAGGCGCCATGGTTAGTGAAAATAAAATCGGCGTATATATCTGCCACTGCGGACATAACATTGCCGGCGTCGTCGATGTTGAAGAAGTAGCGGACTATGCAAAAAAGCTCGGCAATGTGGCGGTAACGCGGGACTACATGTATATGTGTTCGGAGCAGGGCCGCAATTTAATCAAACAGGATATACGCCAGCTGGGAATAAACAAGGTGGTCGTGGCCGCCTGCTCGCCTCGCCTGCACGAGCAGACCTTTCAGGGCGTTTTGAAGGAATCGGGACTTAACCCATATTTACTGCAGATAGCCAACCTGCGGGAGCAGTGCTCCTGGATGCATGAGCCCGGCCCGCTGGTCACGGAAAAGGCCAAGCGGCTGGTCAGCGGCGCAATCAAGCGTGTATCCAACCATGTGCCGACCGTGCCGCAGGAGATGCCGGTCTTTCCGGCAACACTGGTGATCGGCGGAGGTATAGCTGGCATACAGGCCGCTCTGGAGATCGCCAGCTCGAGGCATATAGTTTATCTGGTGGAGAGGGAGCCGAGCATCGGCGGGCACATGGCACAGTTTGACAAGACCTTTCCCACGCTCGACTGCTCCGCCTGCATACTTACGCCCAAGGCCAGTGAAGTTGCCAACAACCCGTACATAAGGATGCTGACCTACAGTGAGGTGGTGGATGTAAGCGGTTTCGCCGGTAATTTCACGGTCAAGATCAAGCGCAAGGCTCGCTATGTAAGCGAGGGAAAATGCATCGGCTGCGGCATCTGCCAGGAAAAATGCCCCTGGACCACCTCCAGCGAGTTCGATGCCGGGCTTGGGCTGCGCAAAGCAATCTATACACCGTTCCCCCAGGCCATACCCAATGTGCCTGTCATCAGCCCTGAGCACTGCGCCTACTTCCTCAAGGGTAAGTGCCGCGCCTGTGAGAAATTCTGCGAGCCAAAGGCCATCGATTTCGAGCAGCAAGATCTTTATATTGACCTTCAGGTCGGGTTCATAATAGTAGCAACAGGTTTTGATGTACTCGACCCTTCAGCCATGACACAATATGGCTATGGGCGCCTGCCCAACGTGTTCACCAGCATGGAGTTTGAGCGCCTGTGCAGCCCTTCCGGCCCTACCGGCGGGACAATTAAGCTGGCCGACGGGCGTCAGCCGCAAAGCATGGCCATCATTCATTGCGTCGGCAGCCGGGACAAGAACTACAATGCCTACTGCTCGCGCGTTTGCTGCATGCACGCGCTCAAATACTCGCACCTTTTTAAGGAAAAGACCAAAGGAGACGTATATCAGATTTATATCGATATGCGTTGCTTCGGCAAGGCATATGAGGAATTCTACGAACGCGTCCAGGGGGAGGGCGTCACTTTTATCCGTGGAAAGGCGGCCAAGGTCAATAAAAGCGATTCAGCCGATGATGGTGAGAAGTTGATTGTGTCGTGCGAAGATACCCTGCTTGGCAGCATGGTCAATCTGCCCGTCGATATGGTCGTGCTCTGCGTGGCACTGGAGCCGCGCAAGGACACTGATCAACTGGCCAAACTTCTGCATTTAGGGCGAAGCAGGGACGGATTTTTCCTTGAGCGCCACCCCAAGCTGGATCCAGTCTCCACCATGTCCGAGGGCATCTTTTTAGCCGGATGCTGCCAGGGCCCCAAGGACATACCCGATTCGGTCACGCAGGCTTCGGCCGCAGCGGCGCGTGCGCTGGCCATGATAGCCAAGGGCAAGATAGATGTCGGCGCCGTTACGGCTTCTGTCAATGAAAACATTTGCTCAGGCTGCAAGGTATGTAATGCCCTCTGCCCTTACGGGGCAATTTTCTTTGACGAGAGCAGCAAGGTATCAAGGATAAACCAGGTCCTTTGCAAGGGCTGCAATGTATGCGGCTCGACCTGTCCCAGCGGGGCAATCACCACGCAAAACTTCAGCGTGTCACAGATCATGGCAGAAATCGAGGGGGTACTTCAATATGAGCGAATTTGAACCTAAGATCGTTGCATTCCTGTGCAACTGGTGTTCTTACGCCGGGGCCGACCTGGCAGGCACATCCCGCATGAAATGCTCACCCAACGTCGTCAGTATACGGCTGATGTGCAGCGGCGGCCTGGAGCCGGCTTTTATATTAAAGGCCTTCAAGGAGGGCGCCGATGGCGTTCTGGTCTGCGGCTGCAACCTGGGCGACTGCCATTACGTTGACGGCAACTACAAAACGCTCAGGCGCATGGCGTTGCTTAAAAAAATGCTGGCGCAAATGGGCATTGAAGATGAACGAATTCGCCTGCAGTGGGTCTGCGCCTCCTGCGGAGACGACTATGTGGAGGCCGTGGATAAGATGACAGCTGAGATACGTAAACTGGGCCCATTACAATTACGTGCCCAATTGAAGAATTAAAAAACAAGGAGGCAGGGAAATGACAAAGTGGCAATGTGTGGAATGCGGTTACTTCGTCGAGGGGACGAAACCCCCCGATACTTGCGGCGGCTGCAGGTCGCACTGCAGTTTCACCGACGTTACCTGCTACAGGCCGGAATGCGGAGGCCCCGCCAGTGCCGATCCCATGGTAATGAACCTGATCGCTCAGAAAATCGGCAAGATGCCCGCACCTTTGCGCCCTGTTCAACAGGAGAAAACAGCGGAGGTGGTCTATGCCGAGAAGGTCACCAAGGATTCCCTCTTCCAGGGCCTTAACGACAAGGAAATCAAACAGGTTCTGGGCATAGGAGAGCTCCGCACTTATCAGCCGGATGAGTTCGTCTTCCGCGAAGGGGAAGAGGCTAAGCATATTTACATCGTTGATGAAGGCAAGCTGAAGGTAATATCCCCTGAAAAGGAGGAGCTCTATGATGCATCCGCCGGCGATATACTCGGCTGGTCTGCTCTCATGCTGCCCTTCACCAGGACGGCTTCTGCTGTAGCAGCCGAAAAAAGTCGTGTACACGTCATCGAAGGGGAGCGCTTCCAGGAGTTCTGTGAGAAGAATCCATCGATCGGCTACAAGATTACTCGCAATACGGGACGCATAATAGCCGTCAGGATGAGGAACGCCCGGGCCATGTCCGCCGACCTGGTTTACGGCTAAGCAAATTTAAATCAGCTTCCCCAAAGTGCTGAAATTTCGCGGCGATCCATTCGGGACCAGCAATATAAGGCTATCTATTTTGGTCGGGCGCTTCACTTTTTGATGACCGCGTGATATTATGTTGGCCGGTTCCCAGCTGCAACCAGGAGGAGGTGTGATGCACGGATCCGGCCAAAAGGGGTTCACCTTGATAGAGCTTCTTGTTGTCGTCTCCATCATGGGGATGCTGGCAAGCGTAGTTCTGCTCAATGTCACCAGGCATGCTGCGGCAGGCAAAAGCGAGATACTGGCCCTGGAACACGAAAAAATGGTTTCCGCCGTATCATCCTATTACAGCAACAACGGCAAGCTGCCGCCAGTGAGGTGGACCCCATCAGTAGGACAGTATAGCGGCCTTGCTAAGTGGGAGTCCT